>JADBJL010000010.1 GCA_014874455.1 Thermomicrobiaceae bacterium | reverse complement strand
TCGGCCAGAACGCGGTCTACAGCCTCGACGGTGGCGCAACCTTCCAGTACAGCTCGAGCAACACGGTCAGCGACGCGATCGCTGGGGTCACGCTAACGCTCACCCGCACGACCACAACGGCCTATAGCTTCACAGTGCAGGCTGACCCCGAACCGGCGGTCGCGGCTGTCAAGAAGTTTGTCGAGCAGTTCAACAGCGTGTTGAGCTTCATCGAGGACAAGACGTCGTACGACGCCAATACCAAGAAGGCCGGCACGCTCATTGCCGATGGGGCTATCCGCTCGATCGAGGCGGCGCTGCGACGGATCGTGACCTCGGCAGCGGTGGATCCGGATGGCGCGTACCGCTCGCTCTCGGAGATCGGGCTGAGCTTCGGCGCCGTCGGGTCGGCGGTCGGCACGACTAACCGGCTTCAGCTCGATGAGACGAAGCTGCGCAATGCCCTCGCGACCAACCCGAATGCGGTCTACGACCTCTTCGCCGCGACGCCGCGCGCCTCGCTGGCGACGCCGGGCGACATCGTCGCTGTGACAGGGACTCCCACCGCGGTGTCGACCAGCGGGCGCTACGTGATCACGTCCGACGGCACCGGCAACCTGACCGTCGAGTTCCGTGACCAGAGCAACAACGTCCTCTGGACGAACACCGGCACCATCACGGCCGGCGGGACGAACAGCACGCTGATCCCGGGACTCGTGATCACGGCTGCGGGCAGCCTGACCGGCGCACCGTCGGAAATCCAGGTCACCTACCGTGACGGTGTGCTGCAACAGCTCGATCGCTACCTCGATTCCGCGCTCGGAGCCGAGGGCGTAGTCACCACGCGCGGCGACGGGTTCCAGCAGAGCCTGCGGCAGATCGATAGCCAGGTCGAACGCTTCCAAATGCGCCTCGACGAGCGGCGCGAGCGATTGATCCGCCAGTTCGCCGCGCTAGAGCGGCTGCTCGCGGAGATGCAGCAGCAAGGAACTCAGCTCGGGATGCAGCTCGCCAGCATGCTGGGCAGCGGCCGGTAACGGAAGGGAAGAGGCATGACCTACCAATCCGATCGCTATCGCCAGGTTCGAGTGGAGACGGCCTCCTCCGTCGACCTCGTCATCATGCTCTACCGTGGGGCCATCCGCTTTCTGGCTGAAGCCGAGGAGGCGATGGTGGCCCGCGATATCCCAGGAGCGCACCGCTGCCTCGTGCGCAGCCAGGAGATCGTCGCCGAACTGATGGGTAGCCTCAACCTGGATGCCGGTGAGGTCGCGGTCAACCTGAGCCGCCTCTACGACTATATGCAGCGGCGCTTGATCGAGGCCAACCTGCGCAAGGATCCGGCTGCTGCGCGCGAAGTGCGTGCCCTGCTAGGCGAGCTCCTCGGTGCCTGGGAGACCATCGCCGCGCAGGAGCGGGCCTCTGTCCCGGCCTACGCCGTCGCCTCGGTGACGACCGCGTGAACACGTGAACAGAAAGGGATGATGCCGTCCCATGGTTCGCCCTGAGACCGTGTTTCCCGAAGCAGCGCTCGACCTCGCTCGCCGGTTGCTGGCGCTCGCGGAAGAGCAGCGGGCGGCGGCGGAGGCAGGCGACTGGATCCGGGCACTCGAGTGTGCCGACCAGCGCGCCGGTGTGCTGACTGCCATCGGCCGGGTCGACCCCGCTGCGCTCGACGCTGATGAGCATGCGGCGATGGTCGACATCCTGGCTCGTGTCCAGGCGCACGACGAGGAGACGGCCAAGCTGGTCAGGCACGCGCGCCAGGCGACGCTTGTGGCGCTCGGTGAACTTGACTGCAGCCAGGCGATGGCTCGCAGCTACCGCCGCTCAAGCGTCGCCCAACAGCGAGCTGCGCTGGTCGACGACGAGGCCTGAACGTGGCGATGAGACGGGGCTCTGTCGGGCTTGCCCTCAGGAGCACAGTGCTCGCGACGGTTCTGCTGGCCGCCTGTCGTGTCCCCGTCACGGTGACGATTACCTGGCAGGCATCGACCCCCGCGGCAGCGATACAGGATCCGGCCAGCGACCGGACTCCCGCCCCCGCCTCCCCTACTCCGGCGACGGAGCCAGACGCGGGGGGAGCAGGATCGACCGCGGGGTCGGCGCTGTTCTTCCGGCTGCGTACGGCGCCACCGGCAGAACTGGAGATCCCGCGCATCGGCATCGACGTGCCGGTGAGGCCAGTCGCCTCAGTGATCGAAGGTGACCGCTGGCAGTGGCTGGTGCCGAGCGACGCGGCCGGCCACCTGCTCGGCAGCGCCAATCCCGGCGAGCCGGGCAACATCGCGATCACCGGCCACGTCGACACGCGCTATGGCCCCGGCATCTTCGCCCGTCTTGCCGAGCTGCGGCCCGGCGACAGGGTCGTGGTGCGCACGGCCGATGGCGAGTTCGTCTACCATGTGGTCGAAACCTTCGTCGTCTCCGAGAGCGATGTGACGATCCTCCGCCAGACCCAGAGCGAGCTCCTGACGTTGATCACGTGCGTGCCGGATGGTGAGTATGCCCATCGGCTGGTGGTGCGTGCCCGGCGCGACGAGGCCCCCACAATCTAAGGCAGCGTACGGTGCGCGATCGGCGGGCAGCCGGTTCGGCCGTCAGCTTCTCTGACCTCGTCAGCGACGCACCATCCGGCCAGTACTAGGTTCGAGGGACTTTCTTCCCCGAGCACTTGCCACCAGGGGGCGATACAGCCGCCGATTCCCCCTGCGTACCGTAGTTTGCGCAGGAAGCGCGACGCCTATGTGGGGACGCGGCGACGCGGGCGGCCTTCCAGCACCGGGGCTCCGGGTAGCGAAGGCGAGAATTCCTCTACTGGTCGAGAGCAGAGGAGCACAACGCGCCGGGGGAGGGAGGGCGATGGGGATCTTCGAGACGATGCGCGTCAGCCTCTCAGGCCTCACCGCTCAGCGGCTGCGCATGGACGTGATCTCGAGCAACATCGCGAATGTCGAGACCACGCGGTCTCCACAGGGTGGGCCGTACCTGCGCCGGCAGGTCGTCTTCCAGGCAGAATCCGCACCGTCCGTTACGCTCCTCAGCAACCAGCTCGGCGGCCAACCGACTACCCCGAGCGCCGCCCGCGGAGTCGCGGTTGTCGGCATCCGCGCTGACCCCGGCGCGGTACGTGCGGTCTACGATCCAGAGCACCCGGACGCCGACGAGAACGGCATGGTGCGGTATCCGGACATCGACGTCGTCACCGAGCTGGCGGATCTCCTGGCGGCCACCCGCGCGTACGAGGCGAACGTCACCGTCTTGAACGCGATCAAGAGCATGGCCATGCGGGCACTCTCGATCGGGCGCGCTTGACGTCAGCTAGCGCGGGCTCCGTGTCGACAGAGAGGTGGGGAGAGGGAGCATGAGCATGGATCCGATCGCTCCGGTGAGTACCGCTATCAGCCCTGTCAGCCGTTCCGGTGCGACCGCGGCCGACTCAGTCGTGCAAGGTGAGACATCGTTCATCGACCTTATCAGCAAGGCCATCGGTGACCTCAACGCCTCGATCTCGCACGCCGACCGGCTGGCGATCCAGATGGCTGCCGGCCAGGAGGTCGATCTTCACCAGGTGATGGTCGCCCTCGAGACCGCGGCCATCGGCCTGCAAGCGGCGCTGCAGATCCGCAACCGGGCGCTGGATGCCTATCGCGAGATCATGTCGATGACGATCTAGAGCAGAGGCGGCTGCCGGAGAGCGAGTCACTATGGAGCGGATCGCGCAGCAACTCGCGCAACTGCGGGCACGCTGGAATGGGCTTAGCCAGAACCAGCGCGTCGCGGTCATCGGGGTAGCGTTGACCGCGCTGTTCGCGGTGACGCTGTTGCTGGTCATGCAACCGCCCCAGCGGTACGCGCCGGTCTATACGAACCTGTCTGGTGAAGACGCTGCCGCGATCGTCGAGCAACTTCGCCAGCAAGGCGTGCCCTATCGCCTGAGCGCCGATGGCACGACGGTGAGCGTGCCGGTCGACCGCGTGGCCGACGTCCGCCTGGCACTAGCAAGCCTCGGCTTGCCCAAGGGAGGGAGTCTGGGCTTTGAGCTGTTCGACCGCTCGTCGTTCGGCGTCACCGACTTCGCGCAGCGAGTCAACTACCAGCGCGCGATCGAGGGCGAGCTCCAGCGCACGATCAGCCGGCTCGACGCGGTCAGTTCGGCGCGCGTGCATATCGTCATCCCGGAGGAGTCGCTCTTCGCCGAGAACCAGCAGCCGACCAGCGCGGCCGTCGTGCTCCAGCTCAAGCCAGGCCGCAAGCTGACCGAAGACCAGGTGCGCGGCATCGTCCACCTGGTGTCGAATGCGGTGCCTGGCCTACAGCCGGAGAACCTGACCGTCGTCGACGATGCTGGTAACCCGATCTGGTCGGGCAACGAGGCTGGCTCGGCCACTGCCGGGATGGACGAGCATCTGAAAGCCCAGCGTGCCTACGAGACGACCCTGGCGACCCAACTGCAGACCATCGTCGCTCGCGTCGTCGGCAACGGCAATGCCGCAGTGCAGGTTCACGCGACATTCAATTGGAACCAGCGCAGCGTCGACAGCGAGATCTTCTCGCCGAACGGCACCCAGCCGCAGGTTCGCAGCCAGCAGGAGCGCGTCCAGACAGTGGAGGGCACGAGTACGGGTGCCATCGGCGTCCCGGGTGTCGACAGCAACGTGCAGACCTTCCCGGAGGGGACGGGCGGGCAGAACCAGCAGCGCAGCGAGCTGCGCGAGAGCACGACGAACTACGAGGTCTCCCGCCAGGTCGAGCGGGTGGTGCAGGCACCAGGCCAGCTCGAGCGGCTCTCGGTCGCCGTCGTCCTCAACGGCTCGGCAGTCGACCCCACGGTGGCCCAGCAGGTGCGCGACCTGGTCGCGGCGGCCGCTGGCATCGTTCCTGAGCGAGGCGACTCGGTGACAGTCAGTGTGGTGCCGTTTAACGAGGCGCCGACCAGAGAGACGCCTGCCGGCGCCAGCGTGGTCGACCGGCTGCTCGACTTCGCCAGGGTCGGTGTGGTCGTCCTGATCCCGCTGGTGGCGTTACTGATCGCCTGGCGCGTCCTGGCCAGCCAGCGAGCAGCGCTCCCGCCGGTTCCCGCACCACAGTATCGTGTCTCGACGGAACCTACCGGCGGATCGGCCAGCGCGAGCCTCGGCGCAGCGAGTACGGCCGAGATCCCGGCACCACCGCCAGCCAGCCCTCCGCCGCAGTTCAAAGAACTCCAGGAACTGGCCCGTCGCGACCCGGCGATGGTGGCCCAACTCGTGCGCTCGTGGCTGAGCGAGGAGTGAGGCATGGCGAACCAGCTCTCGGTGCGCACTGGACGTCAGCCCCTCACCGGCGCGGCCAAAGCTGCGGCGCTCCTCGTCGCACTCGGACCCGACCTCTCGGCCAGGGTGCTCCAGCACCTGCGAGAGCACGAGATCGAGACGTTGACCGTCAAGGTTGCCACCATGGATCGGCTGACCGAAGAGGAGGTCGCCTCCGTCGTCAACGAGGCACACGAGGTCGTGCTCGCTCACCGCTACGTCGCGACTGGTGGCGTGGACTACGCCAGGGAAATGCTGTCGAAGGCGCTGGGGCCGGACAGGGCGACCGCGTTGATCGAGCGGGTAGTGGCCACCCACCCACCGGCGCCGTTCGAGTTCTTGCGCAAGTCCGATCCCCGGCAGATGGCGACGTTCCTCCAGAACGAGCATCCCCAGACCATCGCGCTCATCCTCTCGCACCTGCAGCCGGTGCAGGCAGCCGCTGTCTTGACCAACCTGGGCGAGGATCTCCAGGCCGAGGTCGCCCGCCGCATCGCGACCATGGATCGGACGCCGCCCGAGATCATCAATCGCGTCGAAGAGATCATGCGCCGACGCCTCTCGTCCCTGATCAGCCAGGACACCAGGAGCGTCGGCGGAACCGGACACCTCGTCGCCATCTTGACGACGGTCGACCGCAGCACCGAGCGGCACATCCTCGAGCGGCTCACCGAGACCGATCCGGTGCTCGCTGAGGAAGTGCGCAAGCTGATGTTCACGTTCGATGACTTGATTCTCCTCGACGACCGCTCGCTGCAGCGCGTGCTGCGCGAGGTCGACATGCGCGACCTGGCGCTGGCGCTCAAGGCGGCGCGCGACGACCTCAAGGAACACATCTTCAGCAACATGTCGAGCCGGGCAGCCGAGCTGCTGCGCGAAGAGATCTCGTACCTGGGGCCTGTGCGGATCCGTGCCGTCGAGGAGGCGCAGCAGCGCATCGTCTCGATCGTCCGGCGCCTGGAGGAGGCCGAGGAGATCGTCATCTCGCGCGGGGAGGAGCGGTTACTTGGGTAACCGGCGCGTGCTGAAGCACTGGACTCCCACCGAACAGGAGTACACGGTCGAGCCTCAGCCCTCGCGGCACGACCGCGAGGAGGCCGTGCGGTTGCTGGCCGAGGCGCGCGCGGCGGCCGACCAGCTCCTGGCCCAGGCGCGAGCCGAAGCCCAGGCGATCCTCGAGGCCGCCGAGCGCGAGCGCCAAGCGGCTTGGGAGGCGATGCGGGCGGCGGCAGCGGCTGAAGCGCAGCGGGAGGCCCAGCGCCAGATAGCGGAGGGGATGGAGCGGACGTTCGGCCGTTTCCGCTCGCTCGTCGAGCATGCCATTGTCCGCGAGGACGAGCTGCGCCGGGCATGTTACCAGGAGCTGATCCGCCTGGCGGTGAAGATCGCCGAGGCGGTCATCCGGCGCGAGGTGCAGCGGGATCCGGAGTTCCTCGCCCGCCTGGCTGCGGCAGCACTGACCCAGGCGCCGGCCGGCCCGATTTCGCAGATCCTCGTCCATCCCGATGACCGCGACACCATGGAACGCTGGCTGGTCGAGGTCTGGGGCCATGACCAGCCCCCAATGGAGCTGGCGACCGATCCGCACGTCGACCGCGGAAGCTGTGTCATCGCGACGCCGACCGGCTTCGTCGATGCTCGGATCCGGACTCAGCTCGGTGAGATCGAGCGGGCATTACTGGAGGTCGTCGAGGATGGATAAGGAGCAGCCGTCCACGCCCGCCTGCCCGATCGCCGCGCTCGAGCGGCGACTGCAGGAGCTGAAGCCGATGCGCCGCGAAGGTCGTGTCGTCCGTGGGATCGGCCTGACCGTGGAGGCAGTCGGGCTCGACCTCGAGATCGGCGACCTGTGCCACATCTTCCCGACCTACGCGGAGGAGGGGCGGCTGGCGGCCGAAGTCGTCGGTTTCCACAACGACCGGCTCATCCTCATCCCGCTCGCTGAGCTGCGCGGCGTCCGCCACGGTAGCCGGGTCGTCCGGGCGCCGGAGTCACTGAGCATCCCGGTCGGCCGCGAGCTGCTGGGCCGGGTGATCGATGGCCTGGGCCGGCCGATCGACGGTCGTGGCCCGCTCACCTGTCGTGAGCGTGCCCGGCTCAACGGTTGCCCACCGCATCCCCTGCGCCGCCAACCGATCCGCGAGATCATGCCGACCGGCGTACGGGCCATCGACGCCGCTCTCACCTGTGGCCGCGGGCAGCGGCTCGGCATCTTCGCTGGCTCCGGCGTGGGCAAAAGCACGCTGCTCGGCATGATCAGCCGCAACGCCGGCTGCGACGTGCGCGTGATCGCGCTCATCGGTGAGCGAGGCCGGGAAGTGCAGGAGTTCATCGAGCGCGACCTCGGCCCGGCCGGGCTGGAGCGCGCCGTGGTCGTGGTCTCGACCTCGGATCAGCCGCCGCTGCTCCGCCTGAAGGCCGCCTGGACGGCCACCCTGATCAGCGAGTACTTCCGCGACCAGGGGCTGAACGTCGTCCTGATGATGGACTCGGTCACCCGGCTGGCGATGGCTCAGCGCGAGATCGGCCTCGCAGCCGGCGAGCCGCCGACGACCCGCGGGTATCCCCCGTCGGTCTTCGCGTTGCTGCCGCGCCTCCTCGAGCGCGCCGGCAATGCCGAGGTTGGGAGCATCACTGCCTTCTACACCGTCCTGGTCGAGGGCGACGACCTCAATGAGCCGATCACCGACGCTGTGCGCGGCACCCTCGACGGCCACATCGTGCTCTCGCGCCAGCTCGCCGACCGTGGGCACTTCCCGGCGATCGACATTCTCGCCAGCGTCAGCCGGGTGATGCCGAGCATCATCGACGAGCGGCACCGGCGTTTGGCCACCGACCTGCGCGAGGTGCTCGGTGCCTACGAGAGCGCGCGCGACCTGATCGATATCGGCGCCTATGTCCACGGGAGCAACCCGGCGGTCGACCGCGCACTGCGGCTGATGCCGCGCCTGCGCCGGTTTCTGCAGCAGGCACCCGAACAGCGAGCGAGCCTTCACCAGACCTTGGACGACCTCGAACACATTCTCGCTGAGCGACCGGGTGGGGAGGATAGGCCGTGACGAGGAGACATCAGGCACGTGCGGCGCGGATCGAGCGCATCATCGAGTATCGCCGCCGCCTGACCGAGCAGGCACAGCAGCGCCTGGCCGAGGAGAGCCGGGCGGCATCCGCTGCCGAGGAGGCGCTGGCTCGTCTCCGTCAGAGCCGGCGCGAGCTGGCCGAGGGTCTGGAGCGGCTGGCGAGCACGCCCGTCGACCCTGCCGTGCTCGAGGCCGGCGAGCTGTACCAGCGCTGGTTGGCCCATCGAGCCAGGGAGCAAGAAAGCCTGCTCGATGTCGCCCGGCAGAGAGAGGAGCAGGCCCGCGAGTTGCTGGTCGCGCAGCAGCGTGAGCAGCGCAAGTTGGAAAAGGTGCAGGAGCGCTGGCAGGCCGAGTCGAACCGCGAGGCCAGGCGCCATGAGGACTTGCAGCTCGACGAGGCCGCACTGTCGCGCTACTGCCTGGAACGGCATCCGGAAGGAGCTGGTAGGTGAGCGGGATCTACCTGCCCCCTGAAGTCCTGGCCACGATGCCTGCCCGTTTTGGCATCCGCTCGCCGCAGCTCGGCCCCAGCACCGGTGCCGCGGCCCAGTTCCTGGCACTGCTCGCCGAGCGCGGCTTGCTCGACGGTAAGCATGCAGCCAGCGCCGCACGCAACGGCCATCTGGAGGGCCAGCCCGGCGGCGACGTCATGAAGCAGCTCGCCGGTGCCTGGCCCGTTCGCGGCGAGGTGACCTCGCACTTCGGGCCGCGCCACCTGTTGCCCGGAGAGCGGCACCATTCCGGGATCGATATCGCTGTTCCGTCCGGCACACCGGTACAGGTGACGGCGGACGGCGTCGTCCAGTTCGTGGGGAACACCGACGGCTACGGCTTGCGGGTCGAGGTACGCCATGCCGACGGGACGGTGACGCTCTACGCCCACCTGAGCGAGGCGCTGGTGCAGCCGGGCCAGCGGGTGGTGAAGGGTGAGGTGGTCGGGAAGTCGGGGAGCACCGGAGCGTCCACCGGCCCGCACCTGCACTACGAGATCCGCCGCAACGGCCAGGCGATTGACCCCTGGCCGGTGATGAGCGCCTCAACGGTGTCGACACCAGCGCCGGTGGACTTCGGCTCGGCAAGAAAGCTCGGGCAGCTTCCCTACGGCTCCTTGATCGCCGCCGCCGGGCAGCGCTACGGGATCGACCCGGCGCTGATCGCCGCCATCATCCAGGTCGAGTCCGGCTTCAACCCGCGCGCTGTCTCGCCGGCCGGCGCCAAGGGGCTGATGCAGCTCATGGACGCCACCGCCGCGGGGCTGGGCGTGAGGGATCCCTTCGATCCGGCGCAGAACATCGACGGCGGCACCCGGTACCTGCGCGACATGCTGCTGCGCTTCGGCGGTGATCTCCGGCTGGCACTGGCGGCCTACAACGCCGGGCCGCTCGCCGTCGAGCAGGCCGGTGGCGTGCCCGACTACCCAGAGACCCAGGGATACGTGGCCAAGGTGCTCGCGACCTACCAGGCGCTGCTCGGTCTGGTTTGAGGAGGAAGCCGATGACGACCCCATCGATCGACCCGACGCTCATCCTGGTACGCGCGCTCGACGCGCTGGCGCTGCGCCAGCAAGTGACGGCGAGCAACATCGCCAACGCCGACACGCCCGGTTTCCGGGCATCGGAGGTGCGCTTCGAGTCCATGCTCCAGCGTGCGCTCGCGACCAGGCCCGGCGAACTGAGCCTGGCACGGACTGATCCCCGTCACCTGCTGGCCGGCGGGATCGACGCTGCTCAGGTCGAGCCGCAGGTCGTCGAGCTGAGCAACACCCGCCTGCGCAACGACGGGAACAACGTGGATATCGACCGTGAGATGGGGCTGCTGGCCGAGACGACGCTGCGCTACAGCGCAGTCACCGAGGCGCTGGCGCGCCGACTCGCGATCCAGCGGCTGATCGCCAGCGACGGCCGTGGCTAGCGGCGGCGGGGTAGAGAGGAGAGCCGTGCCATGACGACCCTGCAACCAGTCGGTGGGCTGCTGGCGGCGCCGCCAGCGCCGGCCGCGCAGTCCACCCAGGTGGCCCCTGGCGGCCTGTTCGCGTGCCTCTTAGCGTTACTGAGCGATCAGTCTGGCGGCGAACCCGGTCTGGCGGCATCGGTAAGCGAGTTACCGCTCGCTCCCGAGCTAAAGGACTCCCCGGAGAGGCCCGCGAAGCGGATAGGGGAACCGGAGGCGGTCGAGCGCAGCGTGCTGGCGTGGGCCCTGGCGGCCGGATTCCTCTCCGCGCCGAGCGGCCCGGTGCAGCCCCAGACGCATGACGGCCGGCCGGCGTCACCGGCCCCGGAGGGAGCGACCCGGCCCGTCGCGCTTCCCGTGCCCAACACGGAGCTGGCCTCGAGGACGCCAGCTCCCGAGAGCGCACCTCCTGCTCACGCCGAGATCGAGCTGCCCGAGTTTTCGCCGCGCCTCTGGAATCTGCATGCGGCTACGGCTCCCGCCGCAGTTGCCGCCCCCGATGCGGGTGCGACGGCGCCGCCGGGTACCGGCCGAATGCCGCTCGCACTGCCCGGTACCGGTGAGCCGGTCAGCTCGCCCCTCGCAGGTAGCACCGCCGTAGCGGACAGGCCCGGCGGGGAGGCGAATGACGCCGGCCTGTTACCGGCCGCTGGCCGGCTCGCCACCGCTCAAGCCGACGACCTGGCGCGTGCGAGCCACCCCGCCATCACGCCCGCATATACCGGGGCGACACGACCGGGCCTGGACGGCCCGCGAGGGGCTGGCCACCCGCTCCTCCAGGCCAGCACCGTCGATGTCGTGCCCTCGACCGGTCACCCGGCTGCCGCGGGCGAGTCGGAGGCCAGCACGGCCGAGCTCGTGGCCTCGGCCCGCCAGGCTGCGCCCGTGTTGCCTTCTGAGAGCGCGAGTCCGCCGGAGATGGATCCGGCCCGTCATCGAGAGCTCGCGTCGCTCAGGGAGGCAACGCCGGCAACGGCACACCTCCCTGGCTTGGCGGTCGACCGGGCGGCGGCCCAGACCGTCGGCTCTCTCGATGCTGCCGACCGGGAGCCGGCAGCGCCTAGCAGGGAACCGGACGGCATCCTGCCGCAGGTCGTGCACCAGATCCGCTTCAGCGTCCGGAACGGGCTCAACCAGGCCTGGGTGCGGCTCGAGCCACCGTCGCTCGGCACCGTGGACGTGCGCCTGACCGAATCCGGCGGGATGCTCCAGGTCGTGCTGGCCAGCCCCAACCCGGTCGTCCGCGAGCTGCTCCAGCGCGGCTCGGACGGGCTACGCCGGGAGCTGGCGGCGAGCGGCCTCCAGGTGCAGCGGATCGAGGTGACCGGGCCGCTGGGCGTTGCCGAGTCGAGCGCGACTTCGGGCCATCCGGCTGCCGCCGGACATGGGGGAGATTGGGGCCAGCCGGCTGGCAGGCAGCCCGAACAGGCCTGGCCAGCGCCCCAGCCGTACCCCCGGGAGGCGAGGCCAGAGAGCGATCCCGACCCGCTCCGGCTGCCCCGGCAGCGCGGCCAGTCCGATTCCCGCATCGACTACTGGGCTTAGGAGACGAGGAGGGGAGACCGAGATGAGCGTAGGCGCTGTACCGAACACGAGCGGGAGCGGGCAGCAGCAGGCGACGCGGACACGGAGTGCGCAGGAGCTGGGCAAGCAGGAATTCCTGATGCTACTGGTCGCGCAGCTCCGCAACCAGGATCCGCTCAACCCGATGCAAGATCGCGAGTTCATCGCGCAGCTCGCTCAGTTGAACGCGCTCGAGCAGATGCAGCAGCTCAACGAGACCCTGTCTGCCATGGCCGAGCTGACCACGCTGGGGCAGGTCGCCAGCTTCATCGGCAAGCAGGTCTCCGGGCTCGAGCGCGGCACGGGCCAGCTCGTCGAAGGCGTCGTGACCCGGGTGACGATCGTCGACGGCAACGTCGTGCTCGAGGTCGGCGGAAAGCACGTCGAGGTGCGCGACGTCGTGAGCATAAGCGACCCGCCGCCGGAACCAGCCGCGCCCGCCACGGCCGGTGAGGGGGAAACGGCGGCGACTGATGCGAGTCAGGCCCAGGGCAGCGCGTCTATCTCGGGAACCACGCCGGGGCCGAGCGAGGAAACGGATGGAGGTGAAGGAGCGAGTGTACCCCTTCCCGGTGAGCCGATGGGATAGGGCGCCGGTACGCGCCACGGCCGGTATGGAACAGCGATTGGGAACGGAGAGGAAGCGGAGCCATGATGCGATCACTGTTTTCGGCGATTTCGGGCCTGCGCGCCCACCAGACCTGGATGGACGTCATCGGCAACAACATCTCGAACGTGAACACCACTGGCTTCAAAGTGGGGCGGGTGCGCTTCACCGACATCCTGAGCCAGCTCGTCCGTGGTGCCAGTGGCCCGCAGGAAGGGCGCGGCGGGATCAACCCGCTCCAGATCGGGCTGGGCGCGGTGACCGGGGCGGTGGACACGATCCACACCCAGGGGGCGCTGCAGCTCACTGGCAAGCCGAGTGACCTGGCCATCCAGGGCGACGGCTTCTTCATCGTGAGCGATGGGGCGCAGACGCTCTACACCCGTGACGGCGCCTTCGACATCGGCTCCGACCTGCGGCTGGTGAACTCCTCCACCGGCTTCTACGTCCTCGGCTGGCAGGCCGACGCCGACGGCAACGTCGACCCGGCCGGGCCCGTGGGGCCGATCACGATCCCGATCGGCCAGCAGCTCGACGCGGTGGCGAGCACTCGGATCACCGTGCAGGGGAACCTGGACGCGAACTCCGCGCCCGGCGATCAGGTCGTTGCGAAAGTCGGGGTGATCGACTCGCTCGGCTTCCGGCACGAGCTGTACATCGTCTTCCAAAACAGCGGGCCGAACGCCTGGAACTACACAGTGCAGGAGGATGACCCACGCACCAGCGCGACCGAGGATGACCCGGCGCTCTCGGTCAGCGGCGGTGGAACCGGCTCGCTCGCCTTCGACGTCAACGGCAACCTCGATCCGGCTGCGTCGACCATCAACACGCTCACCCTGGCGCTCACGAACGGCGCCGACAACATGACCATCACGCCGGACTTCACCACGCTGACCCAGCTCAAGAGCATGAGCACGGCCAATGCGGCCGCTAACGGCGCGCCGGCTGGCTCGCTCACGGCCTTCACCGTCAGTCAGACCGGCGAGGTGCTCGGCATCTACTCCAACGGCACGACCAAGGTGATCGGCCAGGTGGCGCTGGCCCTCTTCACCAACCCGGGAGGGCTGATGAAGGTCGGTAGCAACAGCTACCAGTCGACGGTCAACTCCGGCGAGCCGATCGTCGGCACCCCGGGCAGCGGCGGGCGTGGCGTGGTCGCCAGCGGCTACCTGGAGATGGCGAACGTCGACCTGGCGCAGGAGTTCACCAACATGATCATGGCCCAGCGCGGCTTCCAGGCGAACTCCCGGGTCATCACCACCAGCGACGAGATCCTGCAGGAACTGGTGAACCTCCGCCGGTAAGGAGACGAGCGAGATCGGTGGGGTAGACGCATGATCGGACGACTGGGCCTGCTCCGAGCCGGGCTGCTGCTGTTCTCGCTAGCGCTGGGCGCGGGCGGCACGCTCCTGTTCCTCTCCAGCCAGACCGAAGCCGTCACCGTCACCTTTTCGGTCAACGATGGAGCAGATGCTGTCGATGCGAATCCAGGCGACGGCGCCTGTGCTACCGGAACTGGAGCCTGCACGCTCCGAGCTGCGATCCAGGAGGCGAACGCGCTCGCTGACAACGTCGTCATCGACCTCCCGGCCGGGACATACGAGCTGAGCCTGAGCGGCGCGGGAGAGGACGCGGCGGCGAGCGGCGATCTCGACATAACGAAGACTCAAGGGACGCTGGCCATCAACGGTGCCTCCGCGGCCGGCACCCTCATCCGCTGGAGCGCGAGCGCGACGCCCGACCGGATCTTCGAGATGCACCCGGGAGCGCGAGTCGAGCTCGTCCGAATCACGCTGAGCGGGGGAGCGCCGCCCGACGGCGATGGCGGAGCGATCCGCAACAACGGCACCCTCGCGCTGACTGACGTCGTGGTGGAGCAGAGCCAGGCTCCCGGACGCGGCGGAGGGATCTTCAACGGCGGCACGCTCCAGCTCTTCACCGAAGAGAACGGGACGCTGATCCGGGGCAACCAGGCCGGCACCGCCGGCGGCGGCATCGCCAACGCGCAGGGGGCCACCGCGGAGCTTCAGCGGGTGACCGTGCAGGGCAACCGCGCGGCCCAGGACGGCGGCGGCATCTTCAACCAGGGAACGCTCACCGTTGCCGACGCCTCGCTGATCGGCGGGGAGAGCGACGCGGCCGGCAACGAGGCCGGGCGCAACGGGGGCGGCATCGCCCACGCCAGCGGGAGCCTGACGGTCATTGGCGCGACGATCCAGGGGAACCTCGCCGGCACGGGCTCGGATGGCGGCTCCGGCGGCGGGATCTGGGCCGAGCCGAGTTTCCAGCCCGACCTCCGCAGCACGACGGTTGCCGACAACCGGGCGACATCCGGGGGCGGCATCGCCGCCGGCAGGCTTCTCCTGACCGAGTCGACGCTGGCGGGCAACCGCGCCGAGACCGACGGTGGTGGGCTCCTCGTGCTGGGCGGCGGGAACGCACGGGTGATCGGCACGACGATCGCCGATAACGCGGCGAGCGCTGGCGACGGCGGCGGGATCGCCAACCAGGCCACGCTTGCGCTCTCGCGTGTCTCGATCGAGCGCAACCGGGCGGCCAGTGGCTCTGGCGGCGGGATCTTCAACGCGTCCGGCGCGACGCTGACGGCCGACAACCAGACGGTCGTGCAGAGCAACCAGGCCACCAGTGGCGGAGGACTGGCCAACGCCGGCACGGCCACGCTGAGCGGCGTCCGCGTGTTGGCTAATACCGCAACCGGCAACGGCGGCGGCATCGAGAACAGCGGCAGCCTGAGCCTCCAGGGAGCGGTCGTCTCCGATAACTCCGCTGACCAGCGCGGCGGCGGCGTCCTCGCCCAGGGTCAACTCACGATCGAGCGCGGTGTGGTCACCGACAACGTCGCCGGGCTCGATGGCGGTGGGATCTACCTCGCAGACGGCGCTGACAGCACAGTCACCGGCAGCGCGGTACGCCGGAACCAGGCCCAGGCCGGCGTCGGCGGGGGCATCGCCATCGCCGGGGACGCGAGCCTTGGGCTCGCGTACGCCAGCCTGACCGAGAACCAGGCGAGCTTCTATGGCGGCGGCATCGGGACACTCGGGACAGTCGAGGCGACCAATGTGACGATCAGTACCAACGCCGGGGGGCAGCGCGGCGGCGGGATCTGGGCCGGCCCAGCGAGCGCGACGACGCTCCGGTTCGTGACCCTAGCCTCGAACGGCGCGTCGGCCGGCGGTGCGCTGTACAACGACAGCGGTACGGTCAGCCTGCTGGGGGTGTTGATTGCCGGCAGCCCTGGCGGCGGCAACTGCGGCGGCGTCGCGCCGGTGTCGGAGGGCGGCAACCTCGAAGACCACAATGCCTGCCTCCTCGGTGGCGAGGGTGACCTGGTGAACGCAGACGCTGGCCTCCAGCCGCTCCAGTCGGAACCAGGCGGGCTCACCTACTTCCACCCGCTCGGCCCCGGTAGCCAGGCGATCGACCAGGCCCCGGACAACGACTGCCCGGACGACGACCAGCGGCACCAGCCCCGGCCGCAGGGGGCGGCTTGCGATATCGGCGCCTACGAGCTGCTCGCCACGCAAGCGACACCTTCGCCCACGGCGACGCCGAGCTCGACCGTCACTCCGACGGCGACGCCCGGTGCTACCCCGGCGGTCACCAGCACGCCGTTGCCGACACCGACCGGGCGTCCGCCATCTCCGACCGTCGCACCCTGGAGTACGCCGACGCCCTCGATCACCCTGCCGAACACCGGATCGCGCACACGTAAGGGCGACGACCGACGCGGTCTCGGCCTCGGGATGATGGCGGTGGGCGGCTTCGGTTTTGCTCTGACACTGCTGACGCTGGCGGTGCCCGTCCCACCCCGCCAGCGGGTTCGTGACTGAGCTGGGGCAGAAGGGACATGCCTAGAGGCACCGGTCGCCGTGATCTCCCTCCACGATGGAGCGCCCCGTTCGCCTCGCGGGAGCGACTGGGGAAGGCATCGCCCCGGTTCGAGCCCGGCATGGCGGGGAGAGGAAGCCTGCAGCAGCGGCAGGGTGCGGCCACGCTGTTCACCCTGCTTGCCTGGTGCGTCGCGGCAGCGCTCACTGGTGCTGTGTTGGGCTACGCTGCGCACCGGCTCCTGTTTGCCGCCGGTGTGGTCGAGGGTTCCCAGGCTCGCTTGTCCCCTCGCCGCCAGGCCTTGTCTCTGGTGCCGGTGGAGACGGCCACACCAGGCGGGGCGCTCAGCGGCCCTGGTTCGCAGAGCAGCCCGCCCGGCCTGGTCGTCGGGAGACGTCGACCGACGGACGTGCCGGCTCCGACGCCGGCCGATCTCGGCGTTCCGATCGCTCGCATCGCTATCCCGGCGATCGGGGTGAATGCGCCGGTCGTCGTCAAGTCGCTCGACCCCAGCGGTGTGATGCAGGCGCCCGACACGCCGACCGACGTTGCGTGGTACGACTTCACCTCGTTGCCCGGCAGAGGTAGCAACATCGTCCTGGCTGGCCACGTGGACTTCGCTGGAGTCGGGCCGGCTGTCTTCTGGGATCTCTGGCGCCTGGGCCCAGGCGACGTCGTCGAGCTCCATCTGGTCGATGGATCGGTCGCGATCTACCGGGTCGTGTCGACCGAAACCGTGGTTGAGGCGAGCGCCCCGGTCGAGCAGATTGTTGGCCCGACGCCGGGCGAGGTCGTGACGCTGATCACCTGCGCAGGGAACTACAACCCAATGACTGGCCGCTATGACCAGCGGCTGATCGTTCGTGCCGAGCGTGTACCAGTCGACGGATCCTGGGCCGGGAACCGGCAAGCTGGAGTCGTGGCTTCGATGTGAGCTCTCAAGAAATCGGCCAGACTGCCGATAGCTAAGAAGGAGGCTACCGCCCGACGCTGCTCCTCCAGCGTCGGGTGTCGCCCAACGCGATAGGGGCAGTGATGCCATCGGCCACACTAGAGACTCTCCGGTTCCAGCTCATCGAAGCGGTCACGGAGCGAGGGGGTCTCGCTCTGCAGGGGAAACCGCCCACCAGCCAGGGAGCCGGGGGGCACGGCGCCGGGTGGCTTGTGACAACGAGCTGGCTGCTCAACCTAGCCATGTGCTTACCCACAGTCGGCCATCCATGGAGGTGAGGTTGAAGTGGCGTCGGGTGATCGCTGCTCGGTCGAGGTGGCCAACGGTGTCCTGGAGCGGCTCGTCCAGGGAGCCCCGCTTCACGATGTCGTCGAAGAGGTCAGCGAATGCCTGCGCTCCGTGCTCTCCGGCAGCGCTGTCCTGGTCGTGCTCGAGCGGCCGGGTAGCGAGAGCGAGCCGGTGAGCGATCCGCGGCTCTCAGACGAGGTCACGCTCGCGCTGCGCACGTTAGGCAAACGCTTGTCCAACGCGGGCAGTCTGCCTGGAACCCCGTTCGGCCCGCAGGGAGCCCCGATCGGGGTGTGGATCGACACGACCAGCCACGATCCGGCGTCTCAGCCGGTCGTCGAGGCGATCGGCCGGGCGGGCTTCCGGTCGCTGTGGGCCGTGCCGGTTCGTGACCCCTTAGCGGGTCACGTTGGGTGGCTTTTCGCCTGCCTTGCGGAGGCCCGGCAGCCTGAGCCCGGGGAGTTCTCGCTGCTGACGATGGCGACCCGCTTCCTGTGCTTGGCTGCGCGCCAAGAGGGGATAGTGCAACAGCAGGCCAGCGGCGACTACGACTCGTTGACAGGCCTACCGGGTCGCGAAGTGTTCCTCAAGCGGTTGGGAGCCGCACTGGCGCGCCACCAGCGGCGCCAGGGGCGAGTGGGGGTCATCGTCCTCGATTTCGATCGCTTTCGGGTTATCCACAACAGCCTCGGTGTGGCTGCCGGGAACCAGGTTCTCCTGACAGTCGCTCGGCGGCTGAGGCAGAGCCTCCGCTGGAACGACACGCTGGCGCGGCTCGAGCGCGACGAATTCGCCATTCTGCTGGAGGGACTCCAGTGCGAGCAGGACGCGATCGAGGTCACCGAGCGGATGATGCAGTGCTTGCACCGGCCTATCACGGTGACGAACCGCGAGGTGATGCTGACCGCGAGCTTCGGGATCGCCCTCAGCACCGAGCGATCGACGGCAGCCGACCTGATGCGCGAGGCGGAGTTCGCGCTGGCGGATGCTCGGAGCTCGGGTGGAGGACAGTATCGGGTCTTCAGCCAGGCGCTCGACCAGGGGATACGCTGGCGTATGGAGCTGGAAATCGACCTCCTGCACGCGCTCGAACGTAACCAGTTCCACTTGAAATTCCAACCAGTGATCGAGCTGGATACTGGCCGCATCGTCGAGCTCGAGGCGCTGCTGCGCTGGGAGCACCCGAAGTACGGCTCGGTCTCGCCGAGCGAGTTCATCCCGATCGCTGAGGAGACGGGGGCGATCATCCCGATCGGCCGCTGGACGCTGCGCGAGGCAGCTCGCCTCATGCGGGAGTGGTTGAACCGTTTCCCTCACCTGTCGCCCGACCTCAAGCTGAGCATCAACCTCTCGCCCCGCCAGCTCCGCTACTCGGGCCTGGTTCAGGACATCGTGACCACGCTGGCTGAGGTCGATCTGCCGCCGAGTCGCTTGAAGGTCGAGATCACCGAGACCTCGTTGGTCGACACCGGGGATACAGTCTTGTCGAGGCTCGAGCAGCTCCGCGCGCTCGGCATCGAGCTGGCCCTGGATGATTTCGGCACCGGATACTCGAGCCTGGGGTATCTCGCTGGACTACCGGTCGACTGTCTCAAGATCGACCGCACCTTCATCGAGCGGCTCGGGCGCGATCAGGCTCAGGCGGCGATCATCCAAACCATCGTCTCGGTGGCGCGGGCGCTCGGGCTCGGCGTGGTCGGCGAGGGGATCGAGACGGAAAAGCAGCTCGTCCACCTGCGCGCGCTGGGCTGCACCCGCGGGCAGGGTTACTACATCGCTCGCCCGCTGTGTGTGGACGGGGTAACCGCGCTGCTCGAGCGCGGGCCGACGATCCTGCATCCGTTCCAGAACCGGCTTGAGGATCCATCAGAACTCCTCGCGAGCTAGCGCGCTCCTGCTGCACAATGCATCATTATCGGGGTCAAGGTGTACCGAGGCGACATCTCCATGGAGACGCCTCTCATTGTCGTCATGGACACGGGACTGGCTGAGGGTTGAACGGCATCTCCTCGCCTCCCGCCCGGCGCGCGGAGCCAGGCGAGAGATGGCGTACCCGTGCGCCACCTGACGCGCTCCACCTCAGTGGTTGTGGGTATCGTAAGGAGTCGGTTCGTGGACAAGCCGCGCATCGGGTTCGTCGGTCTGGGCACCATGGGGCGGCCTATGGCATTACGGCTCATCGAAGCTGGCTACGAGGTCTTGGTCGCCGACCGCCGCCCCGAGGCGACTCGACCGCTCGAGGCAGCGGGCGCGATCGCTCTACCGACGCCACTGCTCGTCGCCGACGAGGCCGACGTGCTCATGAGCTGCCTGCCGAGCGATCACGAGCTGTTCGAACTGTACATCGGCCCTGAAGGCGCGCTGGAACACCTGCGCCCCGGTGCGATCGTCATCGACTTCAGCACTGCCTCGCCGATGATGATCCAGCGGATCGCGGCCGATGCCACGCTGCGTCAGATCCAGGTCGTGGACGCGCCGGTCTGCGGTGGCCCAGTGGAGGCGCAACAAGGCCGGCTGACGCTCATCGTCGGGGCGGAACCGGCGGTCTTCGAGCACGTCCTCGCTTTCCTCCAGGTCTTGGGCCAGGAGATCCATTTCGTCGGCCGGCCGGGAATGGGGAAAGTGATCAAGCTCGTCAACAACCTGATTGTCGGCTCGGCACTGGTGCTGATCGGTGAAGCGCTCGCGCTGGCTGCGAACGCTGGCGCCGACCTGCAGAAGGTCTTCGAGGTCATCCGATCGAGCAGCGGCGGCTGGCAACTCTGGAACGAGGTGGTGCCGGAACTGCTGCGGCCACCAGCCTCGGTTGCGAACTTCCGCCTGGATCTGATGATGAAAGACCTGGAGCTCGCTGTGCGACTGGGGGCCGACCTCGGTAGCCCCCTACCGCTCACCGCACTGGCCTACCAGTTCTACGTCGCTGCAGGCGCGCACGGGATGGGGCAGGCACCGGCACACGAGGTGGCGCGAGTCATCGCTCGGTTGGGGAACGCGCATCTGGAGCGGCCGGCCCCGCTCCTCGACCTGGCCGCTGACGGCGGGCAGGGGGAGTAGAGCCAGTCTCACTCGCGGGCGCCGAGGTAGGCGGCCTGTACTTTGGGATCACGGGCCAGTTCGGCGGCCGGGCCTTCGAGCACGATACTTCCGGTCTCCAGCACGTAGCCCCGGTGTGCGATCTCGAGCGCCATCCGCGCGTTCTGCTCCACCAGCAGGATCGTCGTGCCCCGCTGGTTCAGACGCTGGATGACCTCGAAGATGCTCTCGACCAGCACCGGTGCCAGCCCCATAGATGGCTCGTCGAGCAGCATGATCCGAGGTCGCATCATCAATGCCCGGCCAATGGCGAGCATCTGCTGCTCCCCTCCGGAGAGCGTACCGCCCTGTTGGTGCCGGCGCTCGGCCAGCCGGGGGAAGAGCAGGAGTACCTCCTCGAGTCGTCGCCGGATCTCCTGCCGGTCGGTCACGGTGAAGGCGCCCAGCGCCAGGTTCTCCTCGACGCTGAGCCGTGGGAAGATCCGCCGCCCCTCCGGCACGTGGCCGACTCCCAGCTTGACGATTTCGTGCGGTGGTAAGCCGACGATATTCCGCCCTTCGAGTGCGATCCGCCCTGCCCTCGGACGGATCAGGCCAGAAATAGCGCGAAGGGTGGTCGTCTTGCCCGCGCCGTTCGCACCGAGCAGCGTCACGATCTCCCCGCGCTCAACTGTCAGCGTCACGCCTTTCAGCGCGGGGATCGGCCCGTAATTGACGTAGACCGACTCGAGCTCAAGAACCGGCATCGGACATGCTCTCATCGCTGGGCGCCTGAGCGGCGATCGTGCCCAGCCCGGACGCAGCACCTCGACCGAGATACGCTTCGATCACCAGCGGGTTCGCCTGCACCTCGGCCGGCTTCCCCTCGGCGATCTTTTCGCCGAAGTCCAGCACGGTCACCAGGTCGGAGATGTTCATCACGACCTTCATATCGTGCTCGATGAGCAGGATCGTCATCCCTCGCTCGTCGCGCAGCCGACGGATCAAGGTGATCATCTGACCGGTCTCGTAGGGGTTCATGCCAGCAGTCGGCTCGTCGAGCAGCAGCAGGCGCGGGCGCAGGGCCAGCGCGCGGGCGATCTCGAGCCGGCGCTGATCACCGTACGACAGGTTGTTCGCCACCACGAACTCCTTACCGGCCAGGCCGAGATACCGCAGAAGTTCCCTGGCTTCGCGTTCTGCTGCGCGCTCGCTCCGGTGGTAGCGCCGGCTGCGGATCACGGCGTCGAGTACGCCATAGTGGACGTGGGGGTGAAGCCCGATGAGCACGTTGTCCAGCACGGTGAGAAAGCGGAAGAGGCGAATGGTCTGATACGTCCGGGCGATCCCCAGGCGGGCGATCTGATCCGGCCGCAGGCCGGTGATCGGCTGGCCGTCGAGGAGGATCTCGCCCTCGTCCGGCACCAGGAAGCCGGTGACGCAGTTAAAGAAGGTGGTCTTGCCGGCGCCGTTGGGGCCGATGATGCTATGAATGGTCTGTTCCTCCACCTGGAGATCCAGGTCGTGGAGCGCGACGACGCCGCCGAACCGCTTGGTGACCTTGCGCGCCTCGAGCAGCACTGGTCAGGCTCCGTCCTGGCTGGCGACGACAACCTCGGCAGGCGCCCTCTCCCTGGCTTCTTCGGCGGCCTCTTCGAGCTCGCGCACCCGCGTCTCCTCAGGCCAGAGGCCGGCCGGTCGCCAGATCATCATGATGACCAGCACCACGCCGTACACCAGCAGACGGTACTCCTGAAACTCGCGGAGCAACTCGGGCAGGCCGACGAGCGCAAGAGCACCGACCAGGATGCCTGGCAAACTGCCGATGCCCCCCAGGACGAGCAGCGCGACCACGTTGATCGAGACGAGGATCGAGAAACTCTGAGGGATGACCGAGTTGACCAGCGACGCGAAGAGCGCACCGCTGAGGCCGCCCATGGAGGCTCCTGTTGCGAACGCGAGCAGTTTGGCGGTCACCCGGTTGATCCCCATCGCTTGGGCGACATCCTCGTCCTCGCGGATCGCCATCCATGCCCGCCCGATCCGCGAGTCGCGCAGCCGTACCGAGAGGAACCATCCCAGGCCGCAGCCGATCAGGATCAGGTAATAGTATTCCTGGGGCCGATCGATGACGAACGGGCCGAGCACGGGGCGAGCGATGCGCGTTACCCCCTGCGCGCCGCCGAGATGCGGTTTCAGCCAGTCGGAGAGCACCAGCAACCGGACGATCTCGCCGAAGCCGAGCGTCGCGATCGCGAGGTAGTCGCCACGCATCCGGAGTACCGGTAAGCCGATCAGGATGCCGGAGAAGACCGTGATAGCGACAGCGATAGGTAAGGCAGTCCAGAACCCGAGAGTCAAGGCACCCAGTTCGGGTGAGGTCAGCACCGCCATCGAATAGGCGCCGATAGCGAAGAAGGCCACGTAGCCCAGGTCGAGCAGCCCGGCGAAGCCGAGGACGAGGTTGAGCCCCAGTCCCATCAGGATGTAGAGGCCGACGAAGTCGGCCACGTTGCTCAGGAAGAGCTTCGCCCACAGAGGGAAGGAGACGAAGAAGACGACGCCAAGGACTCGGAGTGCCAACCGGCGTCGCCGGAGCACCCGTGCCGGTAGTGGGCCCTCCTGCCCGGCTTTCCGCGCTGCCAGCACGTGCCGCATGACCGGGATGGCGATAGCGAGCCCCAGGACGATGACTGCGCCGGGCAGCGAGAGTCCACCGGCGGGAGAGAAAAGGAAGCCCATAAGGAAGGCCGGAAGCACCGGCCCGAGCACGTCGCGGAGCAGGCCGACCAGGACGGTGACCGACAGCGCACCGATGACTGTCCGTCGGCCGGTCGCCGGAATCCAGGTGAGCCCGCCGCCGATGAACCCGGTGACGGCGCCAATGAGCAGAAGGATCGCCAAGCTGGCCGCACTGACCCCGCGGTCGAAGGTGAGGATCTGAGCAAGGGAAGGTGAGGCGGCGACGAAGGCGTCGCGGAGGTTCACCTCGGTCACGATCAGGGCGAGTATCCACAGGGCGAGCCCGACGAGCAGCCCGGAGAGCGCGGCTCCGGCCAGCCCAGTCCAGTCGCTCACGCGACGTGCTGTGAGATAACCGACCAGGAGCATGAGTGCCAGGAGAAGGACGTAACTGAAGGTGAGACTCTGGCCGATCAGCCGGCGCTCGGCGAAGGCGGCTACCAGGCCGACCAGGCTCAGGTGCCAGGCGACGACGCTGCCGATGAGACCGAAGGTGAGGGCGCGACGCACTGCCTGCTCCTGACGTGCACCACCTACACCCGGCTGCCGAGCCGCTCGCCGAGGATGCCAGTCGGCCGGAAAATCAGGATCAAGACCAGGATCGTGAAGGCAATCACGTCTTTAAGCTGGTGGGCGGCTGGGATGCCGAGCCCGTCCAGGAACAGGCTGGGGCCGACTGACTCGACCAGCCCGAGCACCAGCCCTCCGAGCGCGGCTCCCGGCAGGTTACCGATTCCGCCTAGCACCGCCGAGGTAAAGGCTTTGATGCCCGGCAGGAATCCCATGAAGAACTGAACCTGAGCGAACACCAGCGCATAGAGAACACCGGCCACGCCGGCCATCGCGCCGCCGACGGCGAACGTGCTCGAGATAGCCCGGTTGACGTCGACGCCCATTAGCGCTGCCGCCTCCATGTCCTCGGCTACGGCCCGGATCGCGAGGCCGGTGCGAGTGAAGGTGAGGAAAGCCCAGAGGATACCCAGCGTGGCCAGCGCGCCCAGGAAGACGACGATCAGCTTGGTCTGGATGCCGAAGATCGTCCCCTCGAGCAGTGGCACTGTCGGGTAGACCCGCACGCCGCTCCCGAAGAGCCCGCGGAAGGTGTACTGCAGGAAGAAGGACGCCCCGACCGCCGTGATCAGCGGCACGAGCCTGGGTGCTCCGCGCAAAGGGCGATAGGCGACCCGCTCGAGGATGACCGCGATGGTCATCGAAACGAGTGCCGCGAAGGCCATCAGTAGCACTAGCGAGAGAACCGGATTGGACGCGAGGAATCCCCGGCGTGCCAGCGCATTGGCCAGGAAGAACGCGCTGAACGCGCCGCTCATGAAGACCTCACCGTGCGCGAAGTTGATCATCCGGAGCACGCCGTACACCATCGTGTAGCCCAGCGCGATCAATGCGTAGATGCCGCCCTGGGCCAGTCCGAAGACCACGAAGTCGAACCATTGGCCGGCAGTGTAATGGCCAGCGGCGAGCGTCCGATACGAGCCGACGAGGACGAGCAGGAGGACGAGTGCCCCGATGGCCCAGGCGATCACCATCGTGAGGTCGACTCGCCGACCTCCGGTTAAGGCGGCTAGGCGTCGAGTCGCGGTCGCCACGTCCTCCCCCCGCTCCACACATCGGGGCAGCAGGACTGGAGATCCCCAACCCTGCTGCCCTCTCGCCGCGCGTCTATGGATACACCTTCTTGACGACCTGATCTGGCCAGCCGGACGTATCCGCGCTGACGATCTGGTAGACCGCGATCTTCGGGTCGGCGCAGTCGCCGTTCGGGTCGCACGTCAGCTTCCCGGTCAGACCCTGGAAGTCTTTCGTCTCGTAGAGTGCCCGGCGCAGTGCCTTCCGCGGGATGTAGAGCGTGCCGTCAGGCCCCTGCACCGCCACCTTCTTGATCGCCTCGGCGATCATCATCGTCGCGTCGTAGGCGTGCGCGTGGAAGATCGAGATCGGCTTCTCGCCGTACTTCTTCTCGTACTTGGCCACGAAGTCCTGGTAGCCTCCGGCGAAGGCGGTGACGTCCGGGCTGCTCAGGTACATCCCGACCGCCGCCTCACCGGCCGCCTCGACGAAGTCCGGCGAGAACAGGCCGTCGGCGCCCATCAACTTGGTGTTTTCCAGCCCGCGGATCTCCTTCGACTGCCGGGTCACAAAGCCGCCGGCCTTGGTGAAGATCGGGTAGTAGATGAGTTCCGGCTGCTGGGTGGCGATCCGGGTCAGCACCGGCCGCATATCCGTGTCGTCCGGCCCGACCGCCTCCTGCGCCACCACCTCGCCGCCGAGCTTCTTGAACTCCTCGGCAAAGACGTTGGCGAGCTGCTCGGCGTAGAGGCTGCCGTCGTGGATAGTCGCGGCCTTCTTGACCTTCAGGACGTTGAAGGCGAACTCCGCCGCCACCTTGCCCTGCACCTTGTCGTTGTGGGCCGTGCGCAGGTAGGCCTCGACGTGCTTTGCGGGGTCGGTCAAATCGGGCGCGGTGTTCGAAGGCGAGACCATCACCATCCCGGCATCGTTGATCACCGGCGCCATGACCCGCGCCTCGGACGAGCAGGAGGTGCCGACGATCGCGACGAGCTTCGCATTCGCCGCCAGCTTCGTGGCTGCCGCCTGGCCACCCTCCGGGTTGCAGCCGGTATCCTCTTTGATGAGCTCGATCTTGTGGCCGAGCAGCTCACCGCCGAGGTCATCGATCGCGATCTCGATCCCGCGCATCGAGTCCGTCCCCAATGAGGCGTCAGGCCCAGCGATCACCAGCGCCCCAGCCAGGACGATCGGCTCGCCGGGTTTGATCTCGACCACGCCGATCTCGTCTTTCGGCGGTTGGAACGCTGGTGCCGCCGGGGTTGGCGTCGGCCCTGGTGCTCCGGCCTGCTGGCAGGCGAGGCCCACGACGAGGATAAAAGCAAGCATCAGGCTGACCGGTATGAAGCGACGAGCTCTCATCCCGACCTCCTCCTCAATGACCCGGTGAGAGCATCCGTTGCAGCCGTGCCACTCTCGGCATAACCGATTCTGACACGAACGATCCGTTGTGTCAATACGGATTATTGACCGTGTTATTGATCGTCCCGTCGGCCCCGCTGTATGAGCCCGAAGGAGAGCAGGCCCCCGACGGCCAGTAGCGCCAGGAGCGTCAGCGACGCGCCCAGGCGAAGCGTTGTCGGGACGAAGCGGAACTCGACCACGTGCTGGCCGGCCGGCATCCAGACGGCGCGGAACGCGTGGTTCGCGCGGTAGACCGGTGTGGGCACGCCATCGACCGTTGCCCGCCATCCAGGGTAGAAGGTGTCGCCGAGCACGACGAAGGCCGCCTGCGGCAGGCTGGCTCGGATCACCACGTGCGTGTTCTCGTAGCGCACGGTCTCGACGCTCCCCGCGGGGCGTGCATACCCCAGGTCGCGACTGGCTGAGGCCGGGAGCCGCACCCTCCCGTCCAACACCACGACGTCTCGGAGTGACCCAGCGTTCGCTTTCAGGTAGGCGATCTGTTCGCCGTCAGGCACCAGCACTGCCCGCAAGGCGATCCAGACGCGCGGGCCGGCCGACCGGTTCTCATAGACCCACGGTGATCCCTGGTAGATCGCTGCGAACTTGTCCGAGCGGGCGCCGGGGAAGACGTCCTCGATCGGCCCTGGTGTCAGCAGGTAGCGCACGTTGAGCAGGTCGAACAGCGGCGAATTCACGTCCTCCGTCGCCGCGTCGAACAGTTCCCGGTAGTAGACCGGCCAGAGCACGCTGTAGCCCCAGGCGCTATCGGTTCCCCAGACCAATGGGCCGTTCTCCCAGATAGAGCCGGCCTGCTTCGGCAGAATACGGTACCGCTCGGGGAGTGCACCGTGCTGCTCGGCGAGCAGGAGCCGCACCACCGGCGAGCCGGGATCTCCCGCCCAATCGAGACCGATGTAGGAGTCCGGCCGCATGCGGTGGTGCTTGTAGGTCGCATGGGCGGTCGCCGTAGCGAGATCGAACGCCGCGATACCGACCAGGAGCACGAGAAACAGGCCGAGGGGCGCGCGCCAGCGGACGCGCGCCAGCGTGACGCAATAGGTCGCCAGCAAGACCAGACCGGCCATGACCACGCCGTCGACGATCGCCTGCATGACCTGCTGGCTCGGGCTGCCGGCTGATCGGGCCAGGAGCAGGGCACCCAGGGCGAGCAGCCCGAGCGCGAGCAGCAGTGCCCGGCGCAGCCAGTGGAGCAACATCTGGCTGTTCTCGCCGCCGGCCGGCTCGCGCTCGAGGGCTTTCACCCCATAAGCGGCCAACAGCGCCAGCGCGAAGTGGAGCAGGGCGATATAGTTGGCCGGCCGCCGGACGCGATCCACACCCGGCAGGAAGTCATAGGCGATCCGGTAGAGCCAGGTGTGCTCTCCGAAGGCCAGCACGAGCGCCAGCCCGGCCCCGGCAAGCAGCAGGACAGTCCCTCGTCGCTGCCCCTGCGCAGCCCGCAGTACCCCCAGCGGAGCGAGGAACAACGGCAAGAGCCCGGCGTAGAGGTTCGTCTCGGCTGGGTCACCGGAGCCCCAGTACGGCGCCGGGCCGTCAGCGGCGAAGAAGTTCGGCAGAACCATCGTCAGGAGCCAGTGCGGCTGGATCGAGGAGACGACCGCCTCCTCGTAGGGGAAGTTCGCGCGCTCGGTCTGGGCGCCCAGCTCCCAGGAGGGCAGGAGCTGGATCATCGCCAGCCCAGCCCCCAGCGCGAGCGTGACCATGCCGACGAGCAGGGGCGTTCCCACCGCGCGCGCAGGAGTCAGCCGCAGCCATGCTCTTCGGGAGAGCGTCGCAAGCCGGCGTGGAGCGCCTGGCTGGCTTGCCTGGTCGAGGTCGCGCGGGTGCTGAGCAGTGCCCAGCAGTGACTGTGTGGCGCGCGCGACCTGCGCACGCTGGTTCCAGGCAACCACGAGCGTGACCACCACCAGCAGGTAGCCGATCTGGAGCATCGTCAGCGCGTGGCCAGCCAACGCCATTAGCCCGAAGGCAAGCGCCGCCAGCCCGACCCAGAGCGGGCTCCGCTCGCGCAGTGCCCGCCGGAAGGCCAGCAGGATCCACGGCAGCCAGCTCAGCCCGGCCACCGCGCTGAGGTGGGGGAGGTGCATGGCGAAGAAGGCGCCGAACGCGTAGGTGAGCGCCGCCAGGATTGCGCCAGCGCGCGAGCCGGCCAGCGAGCGCGCCAGCAGGTAGGTGCCGGCTGCGGCCCAGAGATAGTGCAGCGCGGCGAGCCACTCGAGGTAGAGGTAGGGCAGCAGCGTTTCGCGCCAGGCCAGCGCGTGCATCAGCACTGCGGGCGGGTAGAACAGCATGGCGAGCGGGTCGGCGAAGAGCGGGTAGCCGCCGAGGATGTGCGGAGCCCACAAGGGCGACTGGCCGCTCACCAGCGAGCGATGGACGAAAGCTTGAAACATGTAGTGCTGCTCGATGATGTCGTAAGGGATCAGGTATTCCCGCTTGACCAGCAAGGGCCAGAAGTAGAGCAGCCAGAAGCCGGCCAGGAACCCCAGGTCGAGGAGCGTAGGCGAGCCGCGTCGGAGCTGGCTCCATGCCGGCCACAGCCGGGCGCCTGGCCAGGGCGAGCCGGCGGATCGCTGTCCGGGCATGCTGAGGTGGAGGGGCGGTCTCGTCATGGTGCCTCAGCCACGCTCACCTGGCCGCGCCGGAGATCATGCCGGCCAGCGCGTAGAGCAGGACATAGACGCAGATATGGTGGAGCGTCTGCGCGGTGTGGGGCACGGCCATCATGGCCAGCCCGGCGAACTTCCCACGCCCGGCCGCCCGGGCCGTCTGGTAGACCAGTTCGATCACCTCGGCGGCGCTGGGGCCGAGCGGGTCGTCGCCGAAGTCCGGGTTCGAGCTGAGATCCAGTACATCGGGGTCGAGGGCGATCCAGACCTTGGCAGCGCCGTCAGCGATCTGGTGGGCCAGCTCCTCTGCCCACTCATCGAAGCCGACCCGCCGGGCTCGCTTCAGCTCCCGGTAGGTGAAGATGTGCTCGCGCGGGACGCCGCGCTCCTGGAAGCGTGTGAACGTCTCACGATCGTTGAGCGGCCCGCGCAATCCGACGTGGTAGAAGCGTGCCGGGTCGACGCCCGGCAGCCCGAGGATGCGCCAGACCCAGCTCGAGGCCCAGCGCGGCTCGCGGGGATCGTCCTCTTCCCAGTCACCCCGCTCGTTGTCGGCGTGCGCATCCAGGTTGAGCACGGCGACGGGCCCGCCGGCCTCGGTGGCGATGGCCTTGATCACAGGGTAGGTACTCGGGCCAGCATTTCCGCCTAGCGTGATCGGGATGCAGCCGGCCTGGAGCAGCGCCGCGATCGTTTGCTCGACGGTCTCCAGCATCCGCCGCATGTCTCGTGAGACGTCCACATCGCCGCAGTCGACCAGCCGCAGGTGCTCGAAGACGTCGAGGTCGAGCTCGGGCAGATATCCACCGTAGCGGATCGCGTTGACGCGGAACTGCGACGGTGTGAGCGCTGTCCCCTCGTAGTTGGCCGTCATGCTGCCGGTTCGGGAGTCCGGGGTGGGCGCTCGCCAGGGGATGCCGAGGAACGCGACGTCGGCGCCGCGGAGATCCTCGGACGTCTCGGCCAGCGGCGCGCCGAAGAGCGTGGGGACGCCTCCGTAGAGGCGTGGTACCAGCATGCGGACGACTGGCTCATGGGGGCGATGCATCGCGTGACCGGCCATCGTTTTCCCCTCCCGACTCGATAGGGTACCGCAGGTCGGCCTCGATTCTCACACAGGCGGCCAGGCCAGCCAATCGGGCGAGCGAGTGCGTGGCGCTGTGAGTGCATGCTGGCGACCGGGCCGAAGACGGGAGCGCGGCACGTCGCGAGATGTGACGAGGGCGAGCGTGCGGCTCGCCCTCGTACTCTCGGTTTCGTCGACGGTACGGTAAGGCCCCGACGCGACCGGGGTGGCCTCAGGTGAGCGGTAGACCGCGCCGCGCCCAGGCGATCACTCCACCGACGAGGTTATAGACCTGACCGAAGCCGGCCTTCCCGAGTAACGCCGTCGCATAGGCACTCCGGTTGCCGCTGCGGCAGACGAGGATGATCTCCCGCTCGGTCTCGAGTTCGCCGAGGCGCGCGGCCAACTGGTCGAGCGGGATGTGAACCGCGCCCGGGATATGACCGGCGCGCCATTCGTGCGGTTCCCGGACATCGACGATCAATGCGCCTGCTTGTTGCCGGCGCAGCGCCTCCTCCGGGGTGACCTCGGGCACTGCCGGGCCGGTGAGAAGTCGGCGTAGGATCATGCGCGCTACCCCCTGCTCTCACGCCCTCACCGGGCGAGTACCGGTTCGTTCACCAGCGGCAGGCCGGCTGCCTTCCAGGCGGTCACGCCGTCGGGCACGGCGAAGATCTGCGTCCAACCGCGCGCTTGCAAGAGGCTGGCCGCGATCGAGCTGCGCGTGCCGCTCGCGCAGATCACGGCCAGAGGTCGGTTCGGATCGAGCGGCGCCTCCTGCTGGGGAACTCGGTAATACGGGAGGTGTATGGCGCCAGGGATATGGCCTGCCGACCATTCGGACACTTCTCGCACGTCGAGGACTTGGAACGACGGTTCGCGGTTCACCCGCTCCCACAGTTCGAGCACCGTCAAGACCGGCAGGTTGACGTCGTCGTACCCCTGTCTTTCCCAGGCGTCCATTCCGCCAGCGAGATACCCGGCGACCCGGTCGTAGCCGATGACCGCGAGCGCGCGTACCGCTCGCTTGGCTTCTTCGTCGGAGGCACTGACCAGTACCAGTGGTGAGTCGGCAGGGATCACCAGACCGACGCGGTTCTGGAACTGCCCGCCGGACCACGGCACCGAGACGGCTCCTGGTACGTGCCCGGCGGCGAACTCGCCGGGTGAGCGCGTGTCGAGCACGACCGCGCCAGCCTGCTCGATCAGCCCCCGGACGATTTCCGGGGAGAGCGGCTTCGCCTCCGGTATTTGCGGCGGCTCGGCGCCGCGGTTGAGCTCGACGATGCGCGCCATGTTCGGTGGCCGCTCGGGTAGCCCCTCGTTCATGTAGCGGACGAACAGGTCGCGGTCGACGATCGCGAGGGCTGGGTTGTATCGGCGCTCGAACCCGAGCGTCGTGCCGGTCATCCGGTTGTCGACCCGGCCACAGAGCGAGCCGGAGACATGGCCGGGATAGACCATCGTTCCTTCCGGGAGGGAGAGTAGCCGCCGGTGCAGGCTCTCGAAGAGCGCGCTGGCGCCCTCGGTGCCATCGACGGCCAGGTCAGGACGCGCCACGTCCCCGATAAAGAGCGAGTCTCCGGTCAGCAGTAGCCACGGTTCCGGGCCGCGCGAACGGTCGATCACTGCCACCACGATGTGTTCGGGCCGGTGACCGGGCGTGTGAATAATCCGGAGGATGACCTCGCCCAACTCGAGCTCGTCGCCATCCTCGAGGGGGAGGTGAGGGTAGGCAGCCCCAGCCAGTGCATGCACCGCGATGGTGGCGCCGGTGCGCGCGGCAAGCTGGTGATGCCCGGAGACGTGGTCGGCGTGGTTGTGCGTCTCGACGATGTAGCGGATACGCAGCCCCTCGCGCTCGGCGATGTCGAGGATCTCGTCCACCATGTCGATGCGCGGATCGACGACTGCAGCGACAGCAGCCTGGTTCGATCCGACCAGGTAGGCGGCGCAGCCGATATCGTCTCGGAGGATCTGCTGGAAGAACATCCTATGCCTCCGCCCGCTGGCGAGCGAGCGAGTCGATGACCCGCTGCAGCCGTGTCTTGGCCTCCGTCGCCAGCTCGTCCAGCGCCGGATTGCCACTTACCGACAGCATCGCTTGTGGATCAGCGATGCCGACCCAGCTACGGCCATCGACTTCCCGCACGACGACGTTGCAGGGGAGAAGTAGCCCGATCTCGCGCTCACGGTCGAGTGCCTGATGGGCCAGGTGCGGGTTGCAGGCGCCGAGGATCACGTACCGTTCCATTTCCTTCCCCAGCTTCTCCCGCAAGGTCCGCTGGACATCGATCTCGGTGAGGACGCCGAAGCCCTCAGTCTTGAGTTCCTCTCTCACCCGCTCGACGACCTGGTCGAACGGCTGGTCGAGCGTGATGCTGAAGCCATAGCTCACCATCGAATCGCCTCCAATCAGCAGGTGCTGTCTACTCCATCCGATTCGCCCGGCTCGTCACAGCAGGCCGACGGCCCGCTCAGCCGATGGCTCAGCCGGAGCCCCGTCCCGGTGCGCAGTACGATCCGCCGCTGGCCGCTCGCTCGAGCCCCAGCGCGCTGAAAGCCGAAAACTGCTTCCGTGTCTCCACTGCGCCGCACCGTGGACAGACGACCGGCTCGTCCGACCGAGCACTGCGGACGAGCTTTTCGAACCGTTCCCCACAGGCCTCGCAGCGGTACTCGTAGATCGGCATCGCTCCTCTCACTCCCCTCCGACGACGACTGCCAGCGCATGCTGCCGACGCAACCGGTCGATCAGCATCTGGCGGGTGATGTGGCAGGCGTCGAGGATGCGGGGATCGGCGAGCGAGTAGTGTACTTCCGTCCCCACCCGCTCGGCCACCACCATCCCACGTTGCCGCATCACCGCCAGGTGCTGGCTGACCTTAGCCTGGCGTTGCCCGGTGGCTCGCACCAGATCCTTAACCGGCCGTGGCCCCTCGCCGAGCAACTCGAGCAGCTCGAGGCGGGTAGGGTCGGCCAGGGTCTGGCAGAGTTCCGCCTGAAGTCGGTACAGCTCGCGCTTGCGCTCGAGATCGATCAACCCTGATCCTCCGCTCCATCCGTATATTCGAATTGTCGCATATACACTACAGGACAGAGCCCCGCCCGTCAAGCAAGCAGACGCTTGACGGGCCGCATGACCCGCGTTATGGTGCGACCAGTGGTACTGCCGTCGACAACGGGATGGACTGGTCGTGCGGGGGACGGTTGGCGGTGTCTGCGAGCCGGGTTCCAGTCGTCCGGCTGCAGGCCGGGTTGGAGGAGCACGACATGGATGACGTCGTGACCAAGGCTGGGTTGCTCGAGCGCATACGCGCCGCACGTGCCGAGTGGGAGGCGCTTTTGGCCGGGATCGCCCCGGAGCGCTTGAGCGAGCCAGGAGTCACTGGCGACTGGTCGGTCAAGGACATCGTGGCGCACGTCGGCTTCTGGGAGCGCAGCGTGCTCGATGGGCTACGAACCGGCAACCGCGGCCTGCAGGGCGAAGTCGACGAGATCAACGAGCGCGTCTTCCGCGCCAACCGCGACCGTCCGCTGGATGAGGTGCTGGCTGAGGAGCGAGAGGTCTACCGGCAGTTGCTCGAGACGATCGAGGCGCTGCCGGAGGACGCGCTGGCGGCGCCGGACCGGTTCCCCTGGACCGGCGGTCGCCCGGTTTGGGTGTTGATCGCGGGGAACACGTACTGGCACTACCCGGAGCACGCGGAGTCGATCCGTGCCTGGCTCGCCGGGAAGTAGCGCGGCCATGCAGAGCCTGCTCGACGCGCTGCTGGCGCTCCACCCGTCCATCCGCTACGCCGCGGTTTACCGAGACGGCGTCCTGGCGTCCGCGACCAAGCCGGACATCGCCAGCGCGAGCAGCGCTGAGTCCGACACCGACGAAGAGCTGCTCGTCAACCCGGCGATCCTGGCCTTGACCATCCAGCGGGGAAACATCGACTGCGGTGGGCTCCAGTTCGTGCTAATCCGGTACGGAAACTTCTACCAGTTCGTCGCCCCGCACCCCGGTGGCCACGTCTCGGTCGCCATCGAGCCGGTCAGGGATCCGGTTCCGGTCGTCGAGACGATCCTGGAACTGCTCGGCGGCGATCTCGCTCGGCCGGCTGAGCCGTGAGGCGAACGGGAAGGCCGGGCGAGCGAGAACGCTGATCTTCCCCGCACGATGGGAGGCCCGGGCCGTGACCATGCGGCCCGACTGCAACCTCTTGCTGGCGCTCGCGGTGGGAGTTGCGACGGTCACCCTGCCGGGCGAGTCCTGGTGCTCTCATTCGGAGGCGACATGTGGATAGCGAGGGCAGCATGCCGATGATTGTTTCCGATGGTATACCAGAGCTCGACGTCCGGCCGGTAACGGCCGAGCGCTGGGGAGATCTCGAGCGGCTGTTCGGCCCGCGCGGGGCCTATAGCGGCTGCTGGTGCACCTGGTGGCGGCTGAGCCGCTCCGAGTTCTCCCGCTTTTCCGCCGCGGAGCGGAAGCAGGTCCTGCAGGGGATCGTGGCTTCCGGCCAGGTGCCAGGCATCCTCGGCTACCTCGACGAGCGGCCCGTCGCCTGGTGCTCTCTCGGCCCACGGGAATCGTACCCGGCGCTCGAGCGATCCCGGATACTGGCGCGTGTGGATGACCAGCCGGTCTGGTCGATCATCTGCTTCTTCGTAGCGAGGGAATACCGGCGACGAGGGCTGCTGGTACCCCTGATCCAGGCGGCCGTCGAGTACGCGGCGCAGCAGGGTGCGCGAATCGTCGAGGCCTATCCGGTCGATCCTCGCGGCCAGGCGGTGGAAGCCGCCCGGGGCTTCACCGGGCTGGCTTCGGCGTTCGAGCGGGCCGGCTTCATCGAGGTGGCCCGGCGTGCGGAGCGCCGCCCGATCATGCGCTATGTTATCGCCCCGGCCTCCTGACATCTCTTCGGGGGATCGCTGTGGTCCGGGCGCCGGGCCCGGTATCGTTCCTCCCTGATGGATAGCGGATGCCGCTCCGTCTCGACCCAGTGCTGCCTCCTGTCCACCGGGCAAGCCTGAGGCGTTAGGGTATGATGGGTGACCGGGTGTGAGTACCCAGAGTGGGGGAGCGACCGTGCAGGGGCGGGTGGCGCTGGTACACGACTACCTCAACCAGTACGGCGGGGCGGAGCGCGTGCTCGAGGCGCTCCACGAGCTGTTCCCAGAAGCTCCGGTCTTTACCTCGATGTACGACCCCGATGGTATGCCGCCTGCCTATCGATCGTGGGATATCCGTAGCTCGTTCATGCAGCGACTACCCGGCGTGCATCGCCACCACCAGATCTACCTGCCGCTCTACCCGCTCGCCTTCCGCCGCTTCCGGTTGGAGGGTTACTCAGTCGTCGTCAGCTCGAGCAGCGCGTTTGCCAAGGGGGTACGCACCGCACCCGGCACGCTGCACGTCTGCTACTGTCACAGCCCGATGCGCTTCGCCTGGAACTTCGGCCAGTACGCCGAGCGCGAGCAGATCGGCCCGCTGCTGCGCCGTCTGCTGCCGCCAGTGCTCGCCTGGCTACGTCGCTGGGATGTGGCGACGGCGCAGCGGGTCGACGTCATCGTGGCCAACTCGAGCGCGGTGGCGCAGCGGATCCGGGCCTGGTGGGGGCGCGAGGCGACGGTCATCTTCCCGCCGGTCGACGTCGAGCGGGCACGGCCGGCCCCGCCTGGCGAGATCGGCGACTATTTCCTGCTGGTCTCCCGGCTGGTGCCGTACAAGCGGATCGACCTCGCCATCGCCGCGTTCAACGCGCTCCGGCTGCCACTGAAGATCGTCGGTGAGGGGCGCGACCGCGCGGCGTTGATGGCCCAGGCGGGCCCGACGATCGAGTTTTTGGGCCAGGTACCGGAGGACGAGAAGTTCCGCCTGTATGCGCACTGCCGGGCCGCCGTGTTCCCGGCTGAAGACGACTTCGGCATTGCCCAAGTCGAGGTACAGGCCGCGGGCCGGCCGGCGATCGCGCTGGCCCGGGGTGGCGCGCTCGACACGGTGGTCGACGGCGTGACCGGGGTGCTCTTCCCGGAGCAGACGGTGGAGTCGCTCATCGAAGCCGTGCGCCGCTTCGAGCGGCTCCACTTCTCGACCGACGAGATCGTCCGGCGAGCGCGGCGGTTCGGTCGCGCGCGCTTCAAGGTCGAGATGCAGGAGCTGATCGACCGAGCGCTGGCGGCCCGCTCGGCTCTGCCTCGTGCTCCCGTGTCCGAAGAGGTGCAAAGCGTATGGAGCTGAGGGCCTACCTGGCTATCCTTTGGCGGCGACGTTGGATCGCCTTGACCCTGCCAGCTCTGGTGCTTATCGGCGTAGTCATACAGGCGCTGCAGAGCCGGCCGAACTATACAGCCACGGCGCGGGTCATCGTCACCCGCATGCCGCAGGAAGCGCCGCCCGACGTCTTCCGCTACGACGAGTACTACCTGTATCTCACCAACGAGTACACGGTCGACGACTTCACCGAGGTCGTGCGCGGCAACGTCTTCGCCGCCGACGTCGCCCAGACGCTAGCCCAAACCACCGGACTCCAGATCTCGCCAGGAGAGGTACAGGGCTCCTTGAGCGTCGAGCGCCGCAACCGCGCGCTGACCATCCGGGCTACCTCGACCGATCCCCAGCGTGCGGTGGCGATCGCCCAAGCAGCAGCTCGGACGCTGGAGGAGCGCGGGACGCAGTACTTCGGCTTCGATAACCCGTCGAGGCAGGCGATCATCTCGGTGATCGAGCAGCCGCTCGGGGCGGCGTCGGATCGCGGGCGCCAGCAGTTCTTGTGGTTACTCCAGCTCGCGGTGGCGCTGGTCGGCGGCGTGCTGGTCGCGTTCCTGGTCGACTACCTCGCCGATACGCTCGATACAGCCGAGGCTGTGCAGGACGCGCTGGGTCTGCCGGTGATCGGCGTCATCCCGTTGAGGAGGCGAGAGCGTCGTGCGCCCTGAGGAGTATCTGGCTATCCTGGCGAGGCGCTGGTGGATCCTCGTTGTTGCGGCGCTCGTTGCCGGGCTGTCTGCGTTTCTCTACAGCGAGGCGCAGCCGCGCACGTACCAAGTCAGCGTCCGCCTGATGGCGGTTGCCCAGCCACCAGACTACTGGCTCGATCTCTACGCTAAGAACCGGCTGGCCTCGTACCAGGATCTGATCCGGAGCTGGGACTTCGTCAGCCAGGCGCTCCAGCAAGCCGGTTTGGATATCGACCCCGGCCACGCGCTCGGCACACTGACCCTGGGGCGTAACCAGGACAGCAACCTCGTCCAGATCGTCGTGACCGACACCGATCCAGAGCGCGCGGCAGCGATCGCCAACGCGGTAGCCGACGCCTTCGTCGCCCGGTCGGCCGAAGAGAACCGGCAGATCCTCGAACGCTTCACCGATCCACGGGGCGAGCGGATTCAGGGGACAGTAGAAGTCGTCAAGCTGGAGTCGCCTGGGCCGCCGGGGACACCGGTCGGCCCGCGGGTCAAGCTCAACAGCGCGGCTGGGCTGCTGTTAGGCTTGGCGTTCGGCGTGGTGCTCGCCTTCGGCGTGGAGTATTTCGACGACCGGCTCCGAAACGAGCGGGAGGTGCAGCGCTACCTGGCGCTGGCGACGGTCGGGCGGATCGATCGCGGGGCGTCGCCAGGGTGGGGACGGAGGAAGAGCGGGATGCGGCCGAGGAACCCGAAGAGAGGACTTGTCGTGGTGGCCGAGCCGACATCGCCACAAGCCGAGGCCTACCGCGCGCTGCGAGCGGCGATCGTCTTCGCGGAGCGCGATCGCACGCTCCGCTCGGTGCTGGTAGCCGAGGCGGATGCCACGGGTGACCGGGCGGCTGTGGCCGCCAACATCGCCGCTGCCCTGGCGCTGGCCGGTGACCGGGTCGCCCTGGTCGACGCCGACTTGCGCGCGCCACAGCTCCATGAGCTGTTCGGGCTGCCCAACACGAACGGGCTCGCCGGGTGGTTACTGAGCGATGACCTGGCGGCACCTCTGCCGCTGGTTCCTGCTGGGTGCGATCGGCTGCACCTCGTGCCGGCCGGGAGCCTGGCGTCTGAGGCGTCCCTGAACCCTGCCGACCTTCTCAGCCAGCCTCGGTTCGTCGAGTTTCTCGACCGGCTCAGCAGGGAGGTCACGTACATCGTGATCGTCGCGGCACCGGTCTGCGAGTACGGGGATGCGCTCGCCATCGCACCGCGGGTCGATGGGGTAGTGCTGCTGGTGTCGGGTGGCCGCACGCGCCGGACGGCGGCACAAGCGGCCAAACAAGCGCTCGAACGGGTGGGCGCGCGGCTGTTGGGCGCTGTGCTGCTTCAAGGTTGAGTGGCGCTGAGGTGATCGCGCAGCCAGCGGGCAAGCCGGGTCTGAGCTTTATGTCTCCTCCGAGATGCTGATGAGCCCCAGCCGTGACAGCGTCGCCAGCGAGGCGTCGATCTCCGGCAGCGGATGACCTGTCTCGGCCAGCAGGTCGTGGACGCTCGTCACACCGTTGATCAGAGCCAGCAGCACGGCACGGTCGACGCGGGTCAGGGAGTCCAGGACAGCCTGGTTCGTCACCTCGTCCGTGAGCGTAATCAACTCGCGGCGACCGCGAGAGGCGATCCACTCGTCGGCCCGGCGGATAGCGTTCAGGACGAGGGGCTCGAGCGGGGTTTCATCGAGGATCGTCTCATCCGGGGCCGCTGGCGGCGCTTCTGGGATGAACGCGAACGAGCCGCTCGGTTTCACCAGGATACGGAAGAGCGACTCTTCGAGCTGCGCGGCCAGGGCCAGTTTCACCTGCTGCCGAGTCACGAAACCGAGCTCGATCAGCACGTCGCCGAGTCGTACCGGCGTGGGGCTGACCGACTGGAGCGCGAGCGCCTGCTCCAGTTGCTCTTCGCTCACGTGCCCCTGCTCGACCAGCATGCGGCCGAGACGCAGCCGCCCGTCGCTGGCGGTAACTGCCGCCACTCGACCACGGTCGAAGACCAGTGTGATCTCGTCTGTAGATGTACCCAGCGTCAAGCGGCCCGACTTGGCGGTCGAGGTGATTCCCTGCAGGATAGCGTGGAGCGGGAAATCGTCCAGATCACCGTAGAAGGGCATCGAGCACCTCGTCCAAAACTCTAGGGTCGCGGCTCGATTTCCACTGTTCCCGGGCAACCGGTGGAGCGGAGCGCTGCCTCGACTCGGGTGCGAACTTCCTCGGGCGAAAGGTGAACCGTCGTCAAATTGAAGTGTAGCTCTTCACTGCTGATGTCGACTGCTTGAGCGGCGATGCAGAGCGGCAGGTGGGCGAGCACAGCGCGGAAGCGCGCGGCCGCGCGCAGGTTCCGAACCGGCTTGAGCCTGATATGCCAGCGTGCCAGGTTGCTGATTTCCGAGAATCGAAGTAGCCGCTCGGGTGGCTGTACCTGATCCAGCCCCTCGCGGATGTCCAGGCTGGCCAGGTACTGGTGGAAGGCGTCCAGTTGTGCCTGCACTTCGCCATCCTCGACGAACTCCTGCTCTCCAGTTAGTGTCGAGTCGGGTGGGCGCGTGTTGGCGGTGTCCACATCCTGTCTCCAACTGTCGGCGATGGTCGGTACCCAGTTCATGGTAATCACCAAATCCTCACTACCATGCTAACGCAATCCGATTGCCCTCGTCTCGCCCATCGAGCGCTCCGTAGACTCTGCCCGCATACTCGACCGCTCCTGGCACGGTGCTACGCCTCTGAGGTTCGATGGTGCAGCCGCAGCTAACGGGATGTCAACCGGGCCACGTCCTGCACCTGCTGCTTTGATTCAGCGGTACCGCGCCATATATCACAATAGCGCAACGTCCCAACGAGGTTCGGTACGTTCGGCCGCTGGCGGTGGGAGCAAAGGTACTACAGACCGGGATGCTGCCTCGCCATCGCGATGGCGAGGCAGGCTCAGGCGAGGTCGAGCAGCGTCGCGGAGGTCGGCACCGAGGTATCCCCGGTCAAGCGGCCGGTGACGACCAGCCAGCGCATAAAGCGAAGCCGTGCCGCCTGCATCGGACTCAGCTCGATGATCTCTTCGGGCGAGCGGACGGTCACTGGCATAGGGAGTGCGGGCATCTGGCGGATGAGGTCAGCGACAACGCTGCTCGCCGCTGCACGCCCGGGCGCCGTTACCGGTAAAACGACGTCGATTCCGCCTGCCATCAGCAGATGGAGCTCACCCTGTTCGATCGTCCAGGCGGCGAGCGGCAATCCGGCTGAACGCACGGCGTTGATGAGCGAGTGGACGAACTCTCGCTGGTCGACCATGGCGATCGGGCCTCCTGCTAGCTGGCTGCCCGCCTGGAGAGCGTCGCCAGCAAGTTCGCCAGCGCAGCGTTCGGCGTTTCGCCCTCGCCGATGGGCGGGCAGTGTCGTTGTCGTCGCCAGTAGCTGAGCACCAGGCATGAGGTGCTGACTTCGGGCGGTACCTCAGCAGGCTCACAGGCGAGTGCCAGCCAGGCGATCTCCCCCGCGCAAGGGTTCGGAAAGATAGTTACCGGCCACGGAGCGTGAATCCACCGCATCGCTCTCTCGTCTCCGGAAAGAAGTAGACCCCGGTCTGCTTGCGCAGGCCTCATGCTCGACCTCGAAGCGCCCCTGTCGTTCCCCAAGCGGAGTTCCCCCTCTGCTGCGAAGAGTCGGCGCGAAGACCGCCACGACCCATAGGAAATCGGTCAGGGTTGTCTCAACGGCTTTAGCCCACTGCTCGACACCCGGGAGCATCTCGAAAAAGATCTCGCGCGATTCGTACGTGCAGTGGTACGTACGCGTCAATTGTAGAAAGCGGTTTCCTGGCTGTCAAGCGAGCCACCTGGCAGAGGGCAAGAACGACGACAGGAGGCCGGGCGAGCCTGGCCTCCTGTCGCTGGATCGATGGAACGCGGGGTTACGGTACCTGGACGCGGATCATATTGGTGACCTTCGTGACGCCTGGAGATCGCCAGGCTGCCTCCTCGGCCTCCTTGCGCTCGGCCCAGGAGCGGACAGTGCCAGTCAGGATCACGTGGCCACCGTCCTCGACGCGAACCTGGATGTTCTCGGCGTCGAGTTCCGCGTTCCGGACAAAGGCCTGCTCGATCCGCTCCTTGATCGTGTCGGGCGAGACCGACGGCTGCTTCACGGTGATCAGGTTGATCACCGACTTGACCCCAGCCACCCGGCGGGCCGCATCCTCGGCCTCACGGCGCTGGTAGTGCCAGTCGACCTCGCCTTCCAGCGTGACGCGGCCTTCCTCGACCCGAACCTTGATCCGATCCGCCGGAACCGAAGGGTTCTCTTCCAGCGCTGTGGCCACTGCCCGAGCAATGTCGGTGTCCGTGCGCACCCCCACGCCCTGGGGGACGACCTCCAGGTGGTTCACCACCGCACGAACACCCTCCACCCGAAGCGCCGCGCGCTCGGCAGCCCACTTCTTGAGGAAGCTGTCGACTGTGCCAGTCAAGGTCACCACGCCGTCGTCGACCTCGACGCCGACGTCAGTGACTTCGACCTCCGGATCCCAGTCCAGCTCCTCGAGCACGTCACGCTGGATCTCCTCGTCCGTCTTGACGCGCCTGGCCATCGCTCAACCTCCCTGTCAGTCGTGTTGACGCAAGGCACCGAGACTACGAGGCCTGTGGCCGTGCCGCCTGTACCGTGATTCGCTTGACCCGGGCCTCCGCAGCCTTCGGGAAGGTCAGCGTGATGATGCCGTTCTCCACCGTCGCCTGAGCATGCTCAGCGTCCACGGGCGCTGGCAGCGTGATGCTCTCGACGAACTGGCCGGCGCCGATCTCTCGACGATACCAGGTGACCCTCTTCGCTTCGTCCTCGCTGAGCGTATATCCATAGCGGCCGCGAATCGTTACCGTGTTCTGCTCGAGCGTCACCTCAAGGTCGTCGGCACGCGCCCCCGGCACTGCCAGCTTGATCACGACGGCGTCCAGCGTGTCGTAGACGTCTGTCGCCGGCCTCCAGGCAAAGGCCCGCGGCAGAAGCCGGCTACGCTCAACCGTCTCACCGAGCAGCCGGTTCATCTCGCTGACGATCCGATCCAGCTCAGCTAGTGGGCTCCACCGCTCCAGCATGGCTTGCTCTCCCTTCTCGGCTCGTTCGATCGCCAAAGCGACCTCACATCCAAACTCACTATAGTGTATGACACGTCTCGTGTCAAGAGCTATGTCACATATTGTGGTATTGCAGTGACGTTGAGGCATAGGGCGCGTGATCCCGCCTGCTGCGGCAGAGGGAGACCAGGGAGCGCATCGGGTATACTGCGGCCGGAGGTCCGGATGGAACGGAGTGCCGACTGGCTGGCGCAAGCCCGGGCCGACCTGGCGGCGGCCCGCCACATGCTCAGCAACGGCTTCCACGAGTGGGCCTGCTTCGCCGCCCAGCAAGCCGCCGAGAAGGCGGCCAAGGCCGCTCTGCAGCGAGCCGGGCGCGACGCCTGGGGGTACAGCGTCGCCGCGCTGCTCCTGGCGCTGCGCGAGCTGGCGTCCGTTCCGGATCCGCTCGTCGACGCCGCGCTCGAGCTCGACAAGGCGTACATCGGCACGCGCTATCCGGACGTCCACCCGGCGGGCGCGCCGCACGCGCTCTACACCCGCGGCGAGGCGGAGCGGTGTCTCGGCTATGCGGAACGAATCGTCGAATTCTGTGCGCATCTGGTCGCCGCGCTCGACCAGGGGTGAGCTGGTCGCGCACCTGCGGGCGCGCGTGCGGGAGCTGGCGCGGCTGCTTCCGGTGCGCCGGGCGGTGCTCTTCGGCTTCTGGGCCAGGGGACGCGCGACCGCCCGGAGCGACGTGGACGTCCTCGTGATCTACGCCGACCCGCCACGGGCCGACGCCTACGCGCTGGTCTGGCGGGCGCTCCAGACGCCTGGCCTGGAGCCGCACGTCTACTCCGAGTCGGAAGCCGCAACCATCCATGAGACGCTCGAGCGGATGACCGCGGGCGGCATCGACCTTGTGAGTCCACCGCCCGACGCAGAGCATTGCTGATTCGCCAACCGATCCCT
>JADBJL010000031.1 GCA_014874455.1 Thermomicrobiaceae bacterium | reverse complement strand
GGGGCACGGTCGGGCCGGTCACTCCCATCCCACGCGTAGGTCATGCAGCCGCTCTGGCCAGGGTGGCGCCACCCTGGCCAGAGCTTTGCCATCGACGGGAGCTGTGGCTGTGGACTGCGCGCTAGTGCCCGGAGCTGAGATTCACGCCAGGCACCACCACCTCGAAGACTTCCGGATTCTCCGGGCCCTCGACGTGGATGACGCCCGAGGCACCCTTGAGTAGTCGTCCCAGCGCGTGGTCGACCATCACGTAGTCGCCGGGCACTTCGAACGTGAACTCGACGATGGTGGCGCCGCCCGGCGGAACGCTCGTCGTCTGCACGTTCTCGGCCCAGAGCGAGCCGGCCTCGAGCGCCACCCGGTCGAAGATCTCTCCGATCACGTGGAAGCTCGATGTCAGGTTCACGCCGCCGACGCCGAAGAAGATCCGCACTCGTTCGCCGACCTTCGCCTGGAGCGCGCGCTCGCCGGTGAGCGAGCCGACCGAGCCGTTGAACACTACGTAGTCCGGCTGCTCGGCGAGACACTTCTCGAGCGAGAAGCCGTGGCGGCCGGGCTGTCCCCGCTGGCCATCCAGGTAAAAGTCGCCCTGCATCACGTAGAACTCGCGGTCGACCGGCGGGAGGCCACCGGGCGGCTCGACGACGATCAACCCGTACATGCCGCTGGAAATGTGCATCGGGATCGGTGGCACGGCGCAGTGGTAGACGTAGACGCCCGGGTTGAGCGCCTTGAAGCGGATCGTCGCCGATCCCCCAGGGTTGACAACCGTGAACTTGGCGCCGCCACCAGGGCCGGTCACCGCGTGGAGGTCGATGTTGTGCGGTGTCTTGTTGTTCGGGTTGTTCTTGAGCGTCAGCTCGACGGTGTCGCCCTGGCGCACGCGGATCATCGGGCCGGGTACGGTGCCGCCGTATGTCCAAAACGTGTACGCGACTCCGTCGTCGATCAGTGCCTCCACCTCGATCGTCTCAAGCTCGACTTCGACGAGCTGCGCATCACGTCCCCCGACCGGGGGCGCCACCTCGGGCAGGGGCAGCCGCATCAGGCCGGCGACGCTCTCGGCTGCGGGCGTTGGCACCGTGATCGGCGTGGAGGCGGCCGATGCGGGCGCTGTCTCCCGCTTCCCGCAGCCGGCCAGCACGGCGGCTCCCATCGGGACGGCGACGCCCGCGAGCCCCAGCCGCCGGAAGACCTCGCGGCGCGTCAGCGGGCCGTTCAGTTCTCGTAGACGAGCCGTCGTGCGGATCATGTTCTCGATCACTTGCTCACCTCTCCTTGCCTGCGGACGCTCCTGCTCGCGTCCATCTCCACAAATTCCGAGCAAAAGGATCGGGCTTCTACCGGCCCGTCACCACACGCCAGTGGATAGTTCTGGCCGACCCGACGGGATAGTCGGCCCCCACCCTCGCGAGTGGGTGGCTCCACATCGGGGCGTTTGTGCGACGAGCGAGAGGCCAGCGGAGGCCACCGGTGGCTGACCTGTCGACGATAGAGCGTGTCAATGAGAGCGAGCCTCTCGGCACGAACGTGGAAGGCCCCGGTCGCGACCGGGGCCTGCGAAGGGGAGAGGTGGTGAGTTGTCTACGCGTGGGCGGGCGCGTGCCAGCGGAACAGCCGGCCCGGGCTCCAGGGCGCGCCCAGCGCCGGGAGCAGGTAACGGTCGATACCCCAGTACCCGGCGACCTTCCAGGCCAGGATCAGCAGGATGCCCAGCGAGAAGAGCACCGGGTTGGTGCTGGCCGTGCCGGCCAGCATGAAGTTCAGGTTCATGATGGCCCCGAAGAAGGCGGCGATCCCGACCAGCCCGCCGACAATCAGGCCGATACCGACCAGCAGCTCACCAGCGATCACCAGCCAGGCGAACCAGTCGTACCAGCCTCGGTCGAGCATGAACTGGATGAAGTCCCGGTACCAGCCGTAGACGATCGGCGGGCGGCCGTTCTCCGGGATGGCGACCGCGCGCTCCCAGAAGCCCTTCAAAGCTGTGCCCCCCTGAGTCCAGCGCGGATCTTCCAGCTTGTGCCAGCCGGCCTCCAGCCACTGGTAGCCGAGGTAGAGCCTGACACCGAGCCAGAGCGGGGCCGAACGCGTGTCGTTGAACAGCCAGTGGGCAACCTGCGGGTCGCGGATGCCGATCTGGGCGACGTCAGTCGACTCGCCACGGAGTGCCTGGCGTAGCGGGTAGACGGCGGTCAGCACCAGGATCACCGCGCCGAGCACACCGGTGAGCAGGTAGAACCCGCCGATCGACGGGCCGACCTTGCTCAGGGACTCGATCGGCCCCAGCGGGCCGAAGAGCCGGCTGCCGCCCCAAGCGCCGAGCAGCGCGAGGACGAGCAGGTACCCGAATCGTCCGTCAGCCGTCACCTTCCGCGCGATTAGCCACTGCCCGAGGGCAGCGACGAGTACTGCCACGATCACGGTCGTCACATATCCCAGCGCCTCCATGGCCTTGCTCCTTCGACTCCAGCCCTCACTTCTCTCCACCTCCAGTGTAGACAGGGAGGGCCGGGAGGATCACCCCTGAGGAGGCAGGTTTCCCTTGACGCTTAAGGTAGTTTGTGTCCCACCCGTTGGGGTGGGTCTGTCGGTGAAGGGGGTGTAGTACCGTTCCCCCGCACAGGCGCGGCAGAGCGTCGTACCACCGCGCACCACCTCGCGCTCGTTGAGGATCTCCTCGCCACAGAGCTGGCATTCCACGCGATGGCCGCTTGTGCTGATGAATTTCTCCAGAGAGAACAGGAGCTGCACATCCTGTATCGTCACGAGTTCGTCGTCGGGCATCCGCTGGTAACCGAGAAGCTGGGCCTGCCACCGATCGTCGACTTCCGGAGCATAGGCGCGGGCGCGTTGCCGGACGCCGCTGCGGGGAGCTACTCGCACCGCCCGTCCTGTCAAGGTATCGACGAACGTCGCCGCGACCTTGCCGTAATCGATGACCCGCAGTGTGCGGCGGCCAACCTGGCAACCCGTGGCGGCAGAAATGCCATCGGCGAAGCACCCATCGGTCTCGACGAAGACGAGGAGGCGCTTGTCCCGGCGTGGGACGTCCAACTCCAAGGCTTTACCTGCAGCGAGACCGATGCGCACCCCCAGGACTTGCCGGGGGCAAAGCCGCTCATGGTTGGCTGCTGAAGTGCTCAGGAGGTCGTCGAGTCGCATGACCTGTTCCTCTCTCCGAGCTGCTGCCGATGACCCTGCAGGAGACGCAGTAGCGTGAGAGCGTGCTCTGCAGGCCAGAAGCGTCGTCCGCCAGCAAGGCCATGATCCGGTCGAGCATGCGACCTGGTGCGATCGGTGTACCACATCTGACGCAGCGCGCCACGAGGTCTCGGGTCATGACCTGTTCCCCTGAACGCAGGCGCCTCCAGGCGATCGCCCGCTCGACTCGGATCGCGCCCCGGGCTCTCTCCGGGCAGGCCGAAAGGCACTGCCCGCACGCGACACAGGAGGCAGCCTCGAAGCGTAGCGTCGCCTGCTCCACTGTGGTTTCGAACCGGAGCGCGCCCGTGGGGCAGGCATCAGCACACAGACCACAGCCTGTGCACGCGTCCTCGTCGATCTCGACGATACCCAGAGGAGCGGCGGGGTGTGAGAAAGTGGACGTGTCGCTCGCGAGAGCGGTCGGCCTGTCCCGGCTGCTCCGCCTCGCCAGTTCGAGCAGGATAGCGGCAATGACCTTGGGTTGCACGCTGAACGCGGGAGCCGGCAACCCGTCTTCCGACCCCGATAGGCTGCTGCCGCTCTCTCGCTCTGCTGGCGGGCGGTCGAGCGCCGGGCGGTACTGAATCAGCTCAGGCGGCGCGCCGATCGCTTCCAGGAAGTCCTGGCAAAACTGGACGCGCTCTCGGACTACCTCGGCCAGAGTCTCGTGGCAGTCATCGGAGCAAGGAAGTACCCCAACAGCGCTTGCCCCCAGTCCGAGCGGAACGAGGTACCAGGTCGACGGCGCCATTGCCAGACAAGGTACCCTGAGCGGCATCCACCCGGGATGCAGAGGCTCCACAGAGGCTGCACTGTGGGCGCACGTGAACAGGATACCGCGTGGCTGTATGGTGCCGGCAACCGGATCGAGGAGCGCGCGCACCTGAGCGTCGATTTGCGTGGCTGTATACCCTGGGAACAGGACGGCTTCACGTGGGCAGGCGGTGACACAGAGGCCGCACGACCGGCACCGTGCTTTGTCCAGCCTGATTGCCCCGTTCTTCGATTCGAGCGCACCGTACGGGCACGCTCGGACACAGAGCGCGCACCCTCGCTCGGCTATACACCGATCTCGCGAGATCGAGGGAACCACCTCGTAGGTGAGGAGCGGAAGCCTGAGCAGGCCGCGGCGGCTCAGCCGGGTAGGCAGGCGGGGCTTCACGTTCTCGACACTGCTCCCGGAATACGCTCGGGCCTTCGCCACCGCCGCGGCCAGGAGGATCTGCGCCTTACCGGTCGCCAGCTCGGGCGAGCTAAGCCGTGCACACGACCATCCCAGGTCGACTGTTTCCAGGCCCAAAGGATCCAGCCCTGCCTGGCGAAGCTGTGCCTCGATCGCTCCGGCCTCGTACTGCGTTCGGCACAGCCCCAGCACCACGCGGCAGGCGTCTGTCTCCGCAAGGATGTCGGGCAGGCCCTGTGGCCTCGTACAGAGCCGCGGCAGGACGTGAACCACGACATTGGAATCGTGCTCCGCGAACCAACGGAGGATCGCGGAGACATC
>JADBJL010000047.1 GCA_014874455.1 Thermomicrobiaceae bacterium | reverse complement strand
TGATCAACGCGGAGCTGATCGAGACGATCGAGTCGGTTCCGGAGACTGTCATCGTGCTGGTAACTCGGAAGCGACTGCTGGTACGCGAGCCGGTCGACGAGATCGTGCGACGGGTACTTGCCTACCGCCAGGCGGTACTCGGTGGCATCGCGGGGAGCGCAGTGCTCCCGCGACCAGCGTCGCCACCAGTCGTCGAGTGAGGAAGAGGGGGCTATGGATATCGCTACCCTGGTCGGGATCGTCCTGGGTTTCGCGTCGCTGATCGTGGCCTTCCTGATGGAAGGTGGTCATGCTGCATCGCTGATCGGAATCACGGCAGCGATGATCGTGTTCGGCGGGACGATCGGCGCCACCATGACCAGCTATGCGCTGGTCGATATCCTCGCGATCCCGAAGCTGATCGCCCGGGCGATGAAAACGCCGCCCGATCGGCGCTTGGAGCTGGTCGAGGAGCTCGTCAAGCTGGCTGAGACCGCACGCCGCGACGGCTTGCTCGCGCTGGAGAGCTATCCGATCGACGATCCGTTCCTCAAGCGGGCGGTGATGATGGTCGTCGATGGGACTGACCCCGAGCTGACCGAGCAAATCCTGCACGCCGACGTGGAGGCGATGGCAGCGCGGCACGCGCGGGCCTATGGAATGTTCGCCACGATGGGTGGCTTCGCGCCCACGATGGGAATCATCGGCACGGTGATGGGGTTGGTGCATGTGCTCAGCAGCCTGGAGAACCCGGACGAACTCGGGCCGGCCATCGCTGTCGCCTTCCTCGCCACGCTCTACGGCGTCGCCTCGGCCAACCTCGTCTGGTTCCCTATCGGCAACAAGCTGAAGCTGCGAAGCAAAGAGGAGACCGAGGAGCGTCGGCTCATTATCGAGGGTGTCCTCGGTATCCAGGCAGGCGAGAACCCACGCATGCTGCGCGAGAAGCTGATCGTGCTGCTCCCGCCTGCCGCTCGGGCGGTGCGGCCAACAAAGGGGGCCGCATCGCAGGTCGGTGCCGGGGCGATGGCGCCGGGAGGGGAGTAAGCACCCATGCCGCGGCGAGCCCGGCATCACGAGCAGGAGCACGAGAACCACGAGCGGTGGTTGATTACCTACGCCGACCTGATCACCTTGCTTCTCGTCTTCTTCGTCGTGATGTACTCGATCTCGCGCGCCGACCTCGAGAAGTTCCGGCAAGTCACGTCCTCGCTGCGAGCCGCCTTCAACCTCGACGTGCTCGACAGCTCGCCTCCGTCCCGGCGCATCACCGCACCACTGGAACAAGATCCGCGGTTTGCCACCTACCTCGGCGTGCGCGCCGAAGTGATGTCACTGCTCACCCGCCTGGGGCTGGATCGCCAGTTGGCCGAGGTCGAGCTCACGTATGAGGGGATCGTGATCCACCTGTCCGACGCACTGCTCTTCCCACCGGGCCAGGCCCAACTGCGACCGGAGGCGGCCCGTGTGCTCGATGGAATCGCGAGCATCCTGGCCGCCTTGCCGAACCAGGTACGGGTGGAAGGACATACCGACGATGTGCCACCACCGGCCGGTGCGTACCCGGACAATTGGGAGCTTTCGGTGATGCGCGCGGTGGCGGCGGTGCGGTATCTGACAGACGTATCAGGGCTGCCTCCCGAGCGGCTGTCCGCTACGGGTTATGCCCAGTATCGTCCGCGTGCTGACAACAGCACGCTCGAGGGGCGCCGTAAGAACCGTCGTGTCGACATCGTGATCTTGCAGCCAGCGCTTGGACTGCCCCCTGGCACGGCAGCGCCGTGAGCTACGGCTCGGCTGAAAGGAAGAAGGGTGAAGCGACTGCTCAAACGCCGCATCCTGCAGACCATGCTGGTGATCCCCCTCGTGCTCGTGCTGGCGGCAGGGGCCTTGTGGAAGCTCGGGATCGTCCACGTGCCGGTGGTCTTGAGCATCAACATCGGCGGCAAGCAGGCGGAAGCAGCTCCGCAGAGCAAGCCCCAACGCGGCATCCTGATCTCCTTGGGCGAGCGTGTCGTCAACCTCGCCGACCCGGGCGGCTTCCGCTATTTGAAGGCTGAAATCGTAGTCGAGCTTGCGGTGGAAGGTGTCGACCCGGAGAAGTTGAGTGCCGAGGAGCTCAAGCGCGAGCAGGACACATTGGCAGCCGAGCTCCAACCGTGGCAGCCACAAATCCAGGACGTGCTAACGATGGTACTGAGCTCGAAGACGGTCGCCGATGTATCGACGCCGGAAGGCAAGCAGGCGCTGAAACAGGAACTGATGGATCGCCTGCAACCGCTCTTCCACGACCATGAGATCAAGGCCGTCTATCTCGCCCAGTTCGTGATTCAGTGACGAGGTGGAGCGCCGATGTCGGGGAAACCGAGCCGGTCTCCTGTAGCTGCAGGTAGCAGAGCCGCGAGGAGCGCCAGCGGCAGCTCGCGCAGGCCGGTGACCTATGATTTCCGCCGGCCGGACAAGTTCTCGAAGGATCACATCCGCTCCATCCAGAGCATCCATGAAACGTTCGACCGCTACGTGAGCAACCATCTCTCGGCTCAGGTGCGCTCGGCCGTCCATGTCGAGCTCGTCCAGCTCGAACAGACGACGCTGGGAGACTACCTCGACCGGCTGCCGGCTCAGACCGTCCTCTGCCTCGCAGAGCTGGAGCCGCTGGTGGGACGCGTGCTCTTGCAGATCGACTTCGGGATCGCCTCACGGATCATCGATCGCATGCTCGGTGGAGCGGGAGAGGAGCGCCCGTCGTTCACCAGCTCGACGGTGACCGAGATCGAACTCCTCCTACTCCAAGATCTCGGGAACGGGATCTTCGGCGAGTTGGTCAACGCCTGGGAGCAGGTGGTGAAGCTCCAGCACTCGCGCTGTGAGGTCGTCCTCTCAGCCCAGCAACTCCAGGGCATGCTCCCGAGCGAAATCGTGCTGCTGGTACGCCATGAAGTGCGCCTGTTCGACGCCCGCGGTGAGCTGACGGTCATACTTCCCGCATCGACGCTCGAACCGATCATGCCTCGTCTCAATGCCCGGGTGCTCTTCGCCAACCCGCGGCGCACGGCCAGCAGCGAATCGATCGCTGATCTCGCTGCGCAACTCCAGGAAGTATCACTTCGTCTCCGGGTGGAGATCGGACGAACGGCCTTGACTGTGGCTGAGTTACTGGAGCTGGATGTCGGTGACATCCTCCTGCTTCAGGCGCCGGTAGACTGCCCGCTGCCGGTCTTTGTCGAAGAGGAGCCGTGCTTTCTGGCCTTCCCCGGACGACGGGGACGATCCTTCGCCGTGCGGATCGCCGGGCTGTATGCGGACGAGTGTCAGAGCGTGCCGACAACGGCGGTCTGAGAGCGTGTGGACGATTAGGGAGGTGCATCGCTATGGAGGAAAGCGCAAGCGGCGGGCTGAGCGCTGGCGACAACCGCAGCATCCGGGGTGGCGATATACCAGTGCAGAAGGCGACATTCCCTTCGTTCGCCGAGCAGCCAAACGGCGGAACGCTGCACTCGATCGATCTGCTCCGGGATGTCGAGGTGGAGCTCACGGCCGAACTCGGCTCGACACGGATGCAGATCAAGCACATCCTCGGCCTGCGCCCTGGCTCGGTGATCGAACTCGATCGCCTGGCCGGTGAGCCGGTCGACTTGACCATCAACAAGACGTTGATCGCCCGTGGTGAAGTCGTCGTTGTCGACGAGAAGTTCGCCATCAGGATCGTCGAGATCGTCTCGCCGGAGAAGCGCCTGGCGAGTAGCGGTGGCGCGTGATGCGGCAGAGGCGTGACCTCCGAGGCGGTTGGCTGAAGCCTGTTCTGACCGGGCAATTGCCCGGTCGCTGGATAGCCTTGTGCGGTGTGCTCATCGCGATATTGCTCGCGGTACCAGTGCTCGCCGGACTGCGTGGGAGCAGTGAGCCGGCCGCCTCCGGCGGAGCGGCCAGCAGCGGCGAGGCTACCTTCTTGGCCGAGGGTTACGCCCAGCTCGAGCAGTCAGGTTACCGCTTTTCGAGCGCACCCTCGGCCTGGGACGTCATAGGGAGCATGGCCATCCCGTTGATGGTCGTGATCGTCGGGGCGTACGGAACGATCCGCGGGCTACGCTACCTCAACCGTCGCATGGCGCAAGCTGCTGGGAGGAGCGAATTCCTAGAGGTGATCGAAACACTGCCGCTCGGTGGGGCGGGCGTACTGCACGTGGTGCGTATCGGCAACCGGGTCGTGGTGATCGGGGCTGGGGGAACCGGTCTCTCGCTGATCACCGAGCTCGGCGCCGAGGAAGCGCAAGCATTGCTTGCCCGTCGAGCGGGCCAGGCCGGCGGCATGTCGAGCATGACCGCGATGTTGCCCCGCTTCCGCGACGTGCTGGCTACGCGCCTCCCTCACGCCTGGTCGATCGTGGACACGACTGTTCGAGGAGACGCAGGAGCCGGCCTCGAGCGTCAGGGCAATGCGCCTCCCCGTCCACCTGTGGGGGCGAACGGCGCGCGATGGCTGGACGACGAGACGGAGGCGTCACGACGATTCGGCTACCGACCGGACGCTCGCGATGGTTGACGCCCCGCGATCGTCACAACTCAGTAGCTCTAGAACTGGAGTACCGGCGCTGCTCGGCCAGGGCGTGGGTGAGGGGAAGGTCAACTCCTCTCTCGGAGGGAGCGCAGCCGATCGCGTGGGCGAGCGAGGTGACGAGAGGCGGTCAGGTGCAAAAACGAACCGCGCCCCAGGGATCGCCCCCTGGGGCGCGGTCTCGGTGGTAGCGGGGGTGGGATTC
>JADBJL010000041.1 GCA_014874455.1 Thermomicrobiaceae bacterium | reverse complement strand
CGATGTGGCGAGTACTCTCATCCCCTTCGGGGGATGGCCGCGCTCCCGCTGCCCCTCTCCCGCACGCGCGGGAGAGGGGTGCCCGAAGGGCGGGGTGAGGGCAGCCAGGCATCCCTCGGGCGGGTGGCGTCGCTACCCGGTGCCGCTGCAAGACGACTCCTTCTTCGACGAGTCACCGGCCTGGGAGGAAGCCGGCACCGCGGGATGAGCCGTCCGGCGAGGCTCGAGCGCGTGCTCTCCCGGCGAGCCGCCGGTACCCGTCGCCTCACCCACGTGAGGCAGCGGGAACCCCTCTCTTCCCCCGGCGTGTCTAGAGTACCGATCGCTGGCATCCGTCCACAGCGAGAGGGGGCCCGGCATGGCGAAGACTGCGTCGGCAGCGACGGGCGGGGCACCGGCGGAGAGCGGCGAGGGGCTGCCGTGGCTGGGGGCCGCGGTCATCGTGCTGATCCTGCCGGTCGCGCTCTGGGTCGGCGCCTGGATCGTCGAGGCGCGGATGAACGGGGTCTGGCGGGACTTTGTGGAGGCCCGCTACGGTCGGCTCACGGCCGAGGAGTGGGAGCTGGTGCGGCTGGAATCGTTCTGCGACCAGCCCGAGGTGCGCGGCGAAGACTTCTGCTCCCACTTCACGTACGCCGAGTTGAGCCAGCTCGGCAGCCTGCTGACCGGCGCTGGCGGGGTGGCGTTGCTCGCCTTCGTCGCCTGGGCCGGAGGCGCGGCGCGTCGCGACCACCACCGCCTGCTCGGCCTCTTCCGGCTCAGCCTGGCGCTCGCCGCGCTGGGGCTGGTCGGGCTGCTGGCGATCCAGAGCGTCAACCTGGTACTGGTGCTCTACCTGCTCGAAGTCGTGTTCATCGAGCGGTTCCACCCCTTCATCCTGGCCGGCATCGGCCTCTCCGGCCTGGTCGCCACGCTGGCCGTCGGCGGCGGGGTGCTCTCGGTCTTCCAGCCGGTGAAGGTGACCGAGCTGGCGGTGGCGGTCACCCCGGAAGAGGAGCCGGAGCTGTGGCAGGTGGCCCGCGAGGTGGCGCAGGAGGTGGGTACCGAGCCGCCGCGCACGATCCTGCTCGGCCTGGAGCCGAACTGCTACGTCACCGAGGTGCCGGTGCGTTACCCCGGCGGGCAGAGCCAGGGGCGGCTGCTCTACCTCTCGCTGCCGCTGCTCGCCATCCTGGAGCGCGACGAGCTGCGGGCGGTGCTGGCTCACGAGTTCGCGCACTTCCACGGCGAGGACACTGCCTTCAGCCGTCGCTTCTACCCGCTCTACCGCGGGGCGCGGGAGGCGCTGGCCAACGCGGTCGCGGCGCTCGGCGAGAACCCGCGCTCGATCGCGGTGCTGCCGGCCATCCCGGTGCTCGGCTACGCCGTCGAGGCCTTCGAGGTCGCCGCGGCCGAGCGCTCGCGACTGCGCGAGCTGGAGGCCGACCGCACGGCGGCGCAGGTGGCGGGCTCGCTGGCGATCGCGACGGCGCTGGTCAAGGTGCACCTGGCCGGATCAGCCTGGCCCTCCTACCTGCGCCAGCTCCGCCAGTGGAGCCGGCAGGACGCCGAAGCCCGGCGTCAGTGGGCCACCGCGGTCAAAAACAGCGACTACGCTCGACTGGCCGAGCTCGCCGAGACCATGAACGAGACGATGCCCCGGATGAGCTCCTCGATCACCTGGCATGTCGCGGACGCGGCGCGCAGCAAGGTGGCGCCGGACTGGCTCGCCGCTGGCACGCAGCCTCATCCGGTCGATAGCCATCCACCGCTGGCGGCGCGGCTGGAGGCGCTCCGCGTCACCCTCGAGCACGGGTGGGCTGGTGTCCGCGCCTCCCTGTGGCCGACCTGGGACTGGGACGCCTTTCCATTGGGGCGCCGCGAAATGAGCCGGTTCATACCGCTCGACCTCCCCGGCCCGCTCGAGCCGGCCAGCCGGCTGCTGCGGGACGCCGACACGCTCGAGGGCGCGGTCACCGTGCTGACCGCCTTCGTCCTGTTCGACCTGCCAGCCCTGCTCCAGGCGGCGCAGGCGGAGCGCTCGGCTGGCGACCCGGGGCCGGGCCGCGCGGCCTGACCGCCGCCCTGGTGCTCTTCGTCCGCCAGCAGCCAGCTCCGAGCTACGTTCCCGCTGGCTGCCCTCACCCTGCTTCCCCTCACCCCGGCCTTCGGCCACCCCTCTCCCACTCGGTGGGAGAGGGGTTGGAGTGAAGGCAGCGTCGGCCACTTCCTCGCCCGCGCCGTGCGGGCGAGGGGCAGACAGAGGGTGAGGGCAAACTCCGCCTGTATCGTTGTAGGGGCAAATGATCATTCGCTCCTACATGTGGGTAGGGGGCAACTGGCCGGTCGCCCCTCTGGCATCCCAAGGCATGGCTCTCCCACCACTCGCGCCATCTGGCGTCCCCTCTCCCGCGTCGCGCGGGAGAGGGGTGGCCGAAGGACGGGGTGAGGGCGGCCGTCGTGCGGCGTGCGGGTCGGCCCCGTGGGGGCGTCAAGCGGCCGGGGCGGGGCCGGCCGGGCGCCGCCCGAGGAAGGCGAGCAGCGCGCCGACCAGCAGGCACACGCCCGCGGGGATCCAGAACCAGGAGACCGCGATGAACCCGCCGAGACCGGCGATGAGCTGGAGCAGGGCGCTCGCGCGAGGATAGCGCAGGGCCAGGCCACCGCCGACGATGCCGAGCACTCCGAGCAGGATGGCGGCGAAGCCGAGCCCGGTGATGGTACCGGCGCCCTCCGCCTGGAAGGCCGCTCCGATCCCACCGACCGTCATCGCGAAGATCCCGGCGATGATCCCGAACACGCCGCCGACGATGCCGAGGATGAGCGCTACGATCCGCATGTGTCCTTCTCCTTTTCCCTGTGGCACGCACTCTGCCGCTACTGGAGAAGCGTCAAGCCACTGATCGTCGGATAGAGCTCCACGCGGGCTGGCGGCGCCGACGTCGTGATCGAGACTTCCACCGCAGCCCGTCCCCCGGCCGGGACGAAGTCGAGATAGGTGAAGCCACCGCCGATGATATTCCCGGCCTCGTCGTAAGCGACTGCGGAGACTCGGATGTTCTCCAAATCTCTGGTGGCCGAACTGACGACCACCCCAGTCGCCTTCGGGAAGTAGTCGTCCGGGAGATAGGCGACGTTCTCCGTCTTGAAGAGGCTCGTCACCTCCAGCGGTTCGAACTCACCTGTCCTCACCTGGACGTCGACGCGGTCAGCCACCTGCCCCTCGTTGAGGAACAGATCGCTCGCGATACCGAGGCGCTCACCGGGGAGTACGATCGGGATATACCCCGAGTCGGTCTCGAGCACAGTGCCCGAGGCGTCGTACGCGGCGACCTGGTACTGGGAATTGACCACGGCGAGACCCCGGTTCGGATTCTCCACGATGAAGGCCCAGCCGACCGATTGCCCGTCCTGTCCGAAGCCGTGGGCGACGATGGCCAGCTTCTGCGGCGCCGGAGTCGGCGTCGGCGGGGGAACCGTCGGAGTCGGCTCCCGAGTGGGCGTCGGAGTCGCGGGTATGGCCGTGGGCGTGGCGGCGGGCGGCGAGGTCGGCGAGGCCGACGTCGATACCTGGCTGGTCGCTGGCGAGGAGGTGGCCTCGCGGACGGTCTCGGCCGGCGAGGCACAACCGATCGTGATCAGGGCAAGCGCGACGAGCAGGCAAGCGACGGTGAGCGGCCGGCTGCGGCTACCTCCTCCCCGGTTCCGGGAAAGAGCGGTCGATGGTCGTGCTATGACTGTCATGGCGAGGCCTCCTTTCTCGGAAAGGTGATGTGGTACGAGGCTGGGATTCGCCCGGCGGACGTACCTCGCCGGTAACGACCGTCTCAGGTGCTCTCCTGAGCCTCTACCAGAGAGCGTAGCGGGCAGGCGGGAACACAGTGGTTCCCCGTTGTGTGTGGAGCGGCGCTCCTCGGTCAGGAGGAGAACAGCGGAACGAGAGGAGAGGCGCGGGGCGGAAGCGCGCTCCTCGCCCCGCGCCTCAGGCAGATATCCGAGTAGTGCGCTGGCCTAGGCCGGCACGAGCGCGGTGCGCGGCACGATGCCCGGCACGCCGGCCGCGGCCAGCCGCCGGTTCAGCTCCGCCAGGTCGGTCGCCAGCACCTCGCGCAGCCGACTGAGCTGCGCGTCGATCGCTCCGGCCAGCGTGGCGTACACCTCGCGCTCGCCCTGCGTCGGGCGGCTGTCGGCACTCTCGACGAAGCTGGTCAGCGCCGCGAGCCGGGCCGCCAGCTTCCAGGGGAACTGCCGGGGGTCGTCCATCTTCGGCTGGATCAGCTCCTCCTCGATCGCGGTCAGCCGCTTCTCCAGTTCGCTCGCCGCCTCGATCAGCTCCGCCTGGCCGTCCTGGGCCTCGATCCGCTGCCGCCACTCCCCGAGCTGCCGGCGGACGCTACGGATCTGGTTGATCGCGTCGTGCGCTTCCGAGACCTTGTCGCGGATCCGGAGCAGGAGATCGAACTGCTCCCGGAGATCGTCCTCGGTGGCCTCGATCCGCGGATCGCGCCGCACCTCGACCGTCTGCGTCCAGGACTGCCCGCCGACGGTCAGCCGCACCTGGTAGGTGCCGGGAACCACCCGCGGCCCGGCCAGGTAGTCCTCGTAGCTCTTGTCGCCGACGACCCGGTGAGCGCCGGCCACCCGGAGATCCCAGACGAACCGGTGGAAACCGGGCTCCTTCTCCAGCCGGGGCTCCTCCTTCGGCTTCTTCTCCTTGGGCAGCTCCGGCAGCGGGTCGGCCGGCTTCTCGCTGGAGAAGCTGCGCAGCTCGTTGCCGGCCAGGTCGAGGAAGGCCAGCTTGACTTCGCCCTGGGGTCGCTCGCGCAGGTAGTAGGTGACGATCACGCCGTCCGGCGGGTTCTTGCCGGCGTCGAGCGGGCGCTCCTCCTTCACTGCCGTCGGTAGCTCCTCGACCCAGGCGGCGTAGACCAGCGGGCCGGCCCAGCGGTAGTTGACTGCCCCCGAGACGCTGCTGCCGAAGCCGTGGTAGACCTTCATCCGCACGGTGGGGCGGGGCTGGTAGAGGTAGGCTGGCTCGTCGAGCTGCCCTGGCTCGAACTGCCGCAGCGGGGTCAGGTCGTCCAGGATCCAGAAGCTCCGCCCATGCGTCGCCACCACCAGGTCGCTGTCCTTGACCAC
>JADBJL010000049.1 GCA_014874455.1 Thermomicrobiaceae bacterium | reverse complement strand
ACTCAGTCCCGAGGTGAGGGCACTCGCCGCTTCCCTCACCCCGGCTTCACCACCGCTCTCCCGCACGATGCGGAAACGGGGACGAGGCCGAGGGTACCTTCGGGCACCCCGCGCCCGCGCCGCGCGGGCGAGGGGCCGGGGGTGAGGGCGGCGTTGCCACCCCGTCTCCCGCACGATGCGGGAGAGGGGACGGGGGTGAGGGCAGCCCACACCCGGCCTGTGGGACGGTAGGGGCGAATGGTCATTCGCCCCTACCATTGTGTATGGGCGGCCGGGCGGTCGTCCGGGCAGCATGGCAGGGTACCGCCTTCCCGCTGCGCACTCGCTCTCCCATAAAGGAGCCCAACGGGAACCCCTGTGTTCCTACGACGACGGTACGCTCGTTATCGATCACTCGGGGTATGGTATTATGACGAGCGTACTACGAATGACTCTTAGGCTACCTGTTCTGGGTATCGGTTATCTCGATCGAGATGATCGCCAGTGTGCCGGCTTTCCCGGCTCAGGAAGCGCTGTCCACGCGGCTTTGCGACGGCGTTGAGCGCGGAAGGGGTTGGGGATGCACGTGCTGCTCTTCAGCCGTGATCAGCCGCTCGCCACGCTGCTAGGGCGCATCCTCCGGAGCCGCTGGGACGATGCCTGGGTCTACCTAGTCGCCGATCTCGACGAGGCCGTCCCACAACTCGAAACAGCCGAATTGGTGTTCGTGGATCTGGCTGCCTATCCCCGCGACTTTGCCCGGCTGATCCAGGAGATCCGAGCGGCCTGGTCTGGGCCGCTGGTGGCGCTCAGCGACGAGCGCCTGGGCCCGGAGCCCCAGGTCATCGCGCTGCGCGCTGGCGCCGACGAGGCCTACGAGCTCCCACCGGAGCCCCTCCTCTACCTCGCCCGGATCCAGGCCCTCCTGCGGCGCACCGAGGCGGAGCGCCGGATCCGGATCGGCCGCCTGACGCTCCTGCCCGAGACAGCGGAGGCGCTCGTCGACGACCGCCCGCTCGCCCTGACTCCGCGCGAGTTCCGGCTGCTGCACGCCCTGGCCAGCCGCTCGGGCCGGATCGTGCGCTTCGACGAGCTGATCGAGCTCGTCTGGGAGGGGGAAGAGGTCGACCGCTCCACCGTGCGCAAGTTCGTCCAGCGGCTGCGCGAGAAGCTCGCCCCGGAGGCCGGCGTCCAGATCATCGCCCGGCCGGGCCTCGGCTACGGGCTGAAGCCGGTAAGTTCGCCGAATGCGCTGGAGCAGATCCCGCGAGCCCTAACCCTGGCCGGGCCTCTCGCGGCGGCCTTTGCCCAGGCCTGCCTGAGCTGGCTGGGGTAACCGCTGGCCTGCGAAGGGTGTAACGGCGCTGTCACCGGCTGTCCACGCCGAATTCACGGTCGTGATCCACACTGGATTTGGGTACGGGGAGTCCAGTTTCAGTCGGGTTTCGCTCCCATGAAGCTCCTGCTCGTCGTCGAGCCAACTGGCCAGAGCACCTGGGGCGACCGGCTCCAGCGGGCGCTCGCCGGGACGGGGTGGCAGGTCTGCCGGTCGTCGCCGGCCGAGGCCCGGCGGGCGGCGCTGAGCACGGCGGCGCTGGTGGTCGTGTTGACCGATGCGGCGCTGGCGGCGAGCCCTGGGCTGCTCCCGGCGCTGGCCACTGCCACGCGGGCGCCGGTGGTGGTGGCCGGGCGAGACGACCGCCAGGCGGAGCTGGTCGCGCTGCGCGCCGGGGCAGCGGCCTACTTCCGGCCTGAGCAGCCGGACGACCTCCTCGTGGCCCGGCTGGAAGCGCTCCTGCGGAAGCACCCGTTCCGGCCCGTCCTGGGCCGGTTGCCCAAAAGACTCGGCCCGCAGGAGCGCGCGCTGGCGCACGCGCTCCTGGCCCACCGCGGCCCGCTGGATCGGCTGCGGGCGGTGGAGGTGCTCTGGGGCGGCTTCGCGAGCGAGAGTGCCTACCGAGTGGGGCTGCTCCGCCTGCGGCGGAAGCTGGCGGAGGCGGGGCTGCTCGTGGAGGTGCGGCCGGGCCTGGGCGCGCGGATCCTGGTGGCGGCCGAGGCGGCGGCCGGCGGCGTGCGACCCGGCTGAGCTCCCGAAGGGAGGTGGTGCGGCTCGCGAGAGGGGACACCAGAAGACCCCAGGCAGATGCGGGCTGCCCGGGGTCGGAACCGGATCAGGCTCGCCACCTGATCGCCACGCTCCGAGCGGGATTGTATCAGGCACGGGCGGGCCGGGTCGAGACGGCGAGCGATCGACGAGCAATCCCGACCTGCAGCGGGCGAGTCGATCGCTGGAAGGGGGAGCGGCCGCCGGAAACCGGCCTCCGCCGGGCGACCGCTGGCGAGGGGGCTCGGGCGGCCGCGGGAGAGACCAGGAAGGATCGAGAGCCATGACGCGACTGTTTGTATCGCTGGCGCTGGTGCTGGCCCTGGCGGTCGCCGCCTTCGGCGCCGCGGCCGCGCTCAATGTGAATGCAGGCGACCTCCAGGCCGGTGCAGTAACGGATCTCGAATGCGACACGGACGGCGTGACCGTCGACTTCACGACTAACTTCCAGAATGGCGACATCTACGTCACCGGCGTGACCGTCTCGGGCATCCATGAGGACTGCTTCAACCAAACACTGACAGTATGGCTGACCGATAGCGCTGGAAGCCCCATCGCCGACGGGTCGACGACCATCGACAGTAATTCGGAGGAGGTCGGCACCTACCCTCACGTCAAGGCGTCGCAGGTCTACGACGTGCACGTGCTGATCAGCTAGCCGCCGGTCAGCGGTAACCGGGCTGGGGCGACGGTTCTCGCGGGGGCCGTCGCCCTCCGGCCCGCGAGCGAGGACAGTATGAGGAAGGAAAGAGGGCCATGACGCGACGGCCGGTATCGCTGGCCCTCGTACTCGCCCTGATGGTAGCCGCCCTCGGTGCCGCGGCGGGGCTCGGCGTGGACGCGGGCAACGCGCAAGCCGGAGAGGACGTCGACCTCGTCTGCGAGGACGGGGTGACGGTCGCCTGGCAGACACAGCTCATCGGCGGCGACCTCTACGTCACCGGCGTGACCGTCAGCCAGATCAACAAGGTGGGGTGTAACGGGCACACACTGACGGTGGTGCTGACTGGTAGCACCGGCTCCGACATCGCCAGCGGGTCGACGACCATCGACAGTACTTCGGAGACGGTCGACACCTCTCCTGACGTCAAGGCGTCGGACGTCTACGACGTGCACCTGCTGGTCAAGAAGTAGCTGGGAGGGAGAGCCGGGATGGGGCGGTGGCCCTGCCGGCCCGGGGCAGCGACCCAGGCCCGGCACCAGGGAGAGTGGCCGACCCTCATGCGTGACGTGACCGGGCGCCGGAGGTAGAGCGGTGCGGAGGTGGGCGTATCTGGCCATCGGGTTCGCGCTCTTCTGGGCGTGGTTTTTCTTGCTCCGGCCCGCCTCGCTGGGCGGGCCGGCGTCCTACGTCGTCGTCTCCGGCACCAGCATGGAGCCCACCCTCTATACCGGCGACCTGGTCATCACCCGGCGGCAGGACAGCTATGAGGTGGGAAACATCGTCGCCTTCCGAGTGGAGGATGGCCTCGTCATCCACCGGATCGTGGGCGGGACGGCCGAGAGCGGCTATGTGCTCCGGGGCGACAACCGCGACTCCAACGACCAGTGGCGGCCCGCGCCCCGGGAGATCGCCGGCCGGCTGTGGCTGCGCCTGCCGCGCGTGGGCCGCTGGGTACAGCGGCTCCGCGAGCCGGCGAACTTCGCCGCCCTGGTGGCCGTCCTCGGGCTGATCTCGCTACCTGGTCTGGGCAGAGCACGACGCTGGCGGAGGAGACGGATGAAGGTCAAGCGAGCTGGATGGATCGCGTCGAGCACGCTAGGGAACCTGCTGGCCGCCGCGGCGCTGGCGGCCTCGCTGGCGCTCGTCTTCGGTGCGCTCGCGGTCTACGCGCTGCGGCAACCCCTACAGCGCACCGAGCAGGTCGATCGGCTCCGCTACGAGCACGCCGCTGTCTTCAGCTATACCCTCGAGGTCGCGCCGTCGACGCTCTACCCCGAAGGCACGGTCGGGCCGGTGACGCCCGTGGCTGCCCCCGTGGGGCAGCCTGCCGGAACCGCGCCGCCAGCGGGCTCCCGAGACCAGCCAGCGCCTGGAACCGCGATCTACACCCGGGAACCCCGGCGGCTCTTGCTCGACATCCGCTACGACCTGAACGCTCCAGAGCCGGCCTACGTCACTGGGGAGTACCGGGTCGATCTCGAAGTGCGGGCAGGCGCCGACGGCTGGAGCAAGGTGCTGCCGCTGGTCGAGCCGGCGCCTTTCGGCGGCACGGGGCTGACGTTGAGGGTACCGGTCGACCTCGCGCAGGTGCGGTCGCTGATCGCGGTGGTGGAGGAGGAGACCGGATTCGAGCCGGGGTCGTACCAGCTCACGGTGATCCCGGAGATCCGGGTGCACGGCCGCGTCGGCGACCAGCCGGTGGACGAGGTCTACGCGCCGCCCTTCCGCATGACCTGGAATCGCAGCCACCTGGTGCTCGACGGCGAGCTCGTGCGTAGCGAGCCGCACAGCGTTGCCGAGCCGGTCGCGCAGCCGGCGCGGCTGGGATTGCTTGGAGTGGACATACCGGTCAGGACGGCCCAGGCTGTCGCAATCGCCGGGCTGGTCGCGAGCCTGCTGGGGCTCGCGGCTGCCGCTAGCCTGCTGGCTGCCCGCCTGAGGCGCGACGAGGCGGAGCGCATTCGGCTCCGGTACGGCTCGATGATCGTTGCGGTGCGGGACGTGGAGCTGCCGCCGGCCCGGATGCGGGTGCGGGTGGCGAGCATGAGCGACCTCGCGCGCATCGCCAGGCAGGAGGGGCGCCAGGTGCTCCACCGGCGGCTGGACACCGGCGTCGACCTGTACCTCGTACCGGACGGCAACTTCCTTTACGAGTTCCGGCTCCCGAGGCACGACGCCGAGGAGTGCACCGGGAGACGGGAGAGGAGTTAGGCGGTGGCCCGGCTCGTCCTCGCGCTGGCCGTGCCTCTGGCCGTGCTCACGGCGCTGACCGCCTCCGCGGCCGTGCTGGAGGTCGACGGCGGCGTACTTCAGGTCTTCCGCTTCCGCGCCGAGATCGACCTCTCGCCGCTGCGCGCCACCGTAGACATCAAGCCCGAGGCTCTGGAGAAGAAGTCCGAAGGGAACCCGGTGATCGCTTTCATCGAACTGCCTGCCGGCTACGACGTGGCGAACATCGTCGTGAGCACGGTGCGCCTTTGCCGGGGCACCGATTTCTGCGCAAACGGCGTCGTGCCGGGCAGCACCCCGCCGCCCAGGGTCGGCGACGCCGATGGGGACGGCGTGCCCGACCTGAGAGTCTCATTTGACCGCGCGGCAGTAATCGCCCTGGTGGCCGACGTCACGCCTCCAGCGACGGCAACGTTCACCGTCTCGGGCCGGCTGTCCAACGGGAGGCCGTTCCAGGGCTCCGATACCGTCATGCTGGTCAGCCCCGGCGGCCCTCCCGCGCCAGCAGGTGGCCCCGCGCAGACCACTTCGGAGGGAGCGCCAGTGGCCACCAGTCCACCCGCCGGTAGCGAGGCAACGCCGCAGCCTACGGAGCCCGCAGCGACACCCCAGCCGGAGCCGACACCGCAGCCGACACCGGAGGTGACACCACAGACAGAGCCGATGCCGCAACCGACACCGGAGGCGACACCGCCTGTGGGGGAACCCCCGTTCGCCGAGCCCTCGCCGGAGGCAGGTGAGGACTCGGCTCCCGGGGCCGAGCCGGCATCGCCGCCAGCGACAGAGCCGGGCGCCGAACCCACTCCTGAGCCCACTGTGGAATCCCTTCCGGGTTCGATGCCGGAGGAAAGTCCGCCAGTTACGCCCGAGCCGTCGCCTGAGCCGACCGAGACCACCACCCCATGAGATGGGACGAGCACGCGCTCGCCCAGCGGGGCCTTGCGCACCAGCCTTCTCCCCTCTCCGGCTTCGCCACCCCCTCTTCCGCACGATGCGGGAGAGGGCACGAGGGCGAGGGCAGCCCACACCCGGCCTGTGGGACGGTAGGGGTGAATGACCATTCGACCCTACCATTGTGTAGTGGCGGCCGGCCGGTCGTCCCTACAGAAGATCCGCTGCCCGCCCACCACGCCGCTGGGCGGCAGTTCTCCCCCTACCGCCATCTCCGAACTTCACACAAGGGTCGGGGTGTGGGCTAGCCCCGGCGCAGCAGGCGGGAGGAGTTGCCGAGGATGAACAGGTCAGGGAGCGACTGCGCCGCGGCGGCCAGCGCTGGCGGCAGCAGGCCGAGCGCGGCCAGCGTCAGCCCGGCCAGGTTGTAGGCCACGGTGAACCCCAGGTTCAGCCAGACCGTGCGCATCCCTCGCCGGGCCAGCCGGAAGAGCTGCGGCACCAGGGCCCAGTCCTCTCGCAGCAGCACCACGTGCGCCGCCTCGACCGCGACCGCGGTGCCGACCGCGCCCATGGCGATCCCGACGTCGGCCTGGGCCAGCGCTGGCGCGTCGTTGATGCCGTCGCCGACCATCACCACCACATGGCCCTGCTCCTGGTAGCGCCGGACGACCGCGATCTTGTCCTCCGGCAGCAGGTTCGCCCGCCAGGAGATCCCGAGCCGGTCGGCGAGCGCAGCAGCCGCATGCTCGTTATCGCCGGTCAACAGCTCGATCTGTCGCACCCCCAGCCGGCGGAGCGCTTCCAGCGACTCGGCGAGGCCGGTGCGCGGCGTGTCGGCGACCGCCAGCAGGCCGACTGGCCTGCCGTCGCGGGAGACGGCGATCACGGTCTTCCCCTCCGCCTCCAGACGAGACGCGTGCGCCTGGAGCCCGTCCGACGCGGCCAGCGCCGGGCGGCCCACCGTCACCTCATGCCCGTTGAGCTGAGCGCGGACGCCCAGCCCTGGGAGCGCCTCGAACCGCTCGGGGGTCGCGACGCTCAGGCCACGTGCCTCGGCTGCCCGGCGGATCGCCTCGGCCAGCGGGTGCTCGGAGTACCGCTCGGCCGAGGCGGCCAGCGCGAGGACTTCGCCTTCGCTCGCGCCGTCGAGCGGGACGACGGCGGTCACCTCGGGCCGGCCCAGGGTGAGCGTGCCGGTCTTGTCGATCAGCAGCACGTCAGCGCGGGCCAGCGTCTCCAGAAAGCGGCCGCCCTTGACCAGCAGCCCCCGGCGCGCCGCCGAGCCGATCGAGGCCAGCATCGCGATCGGCGTGGCCAGGGCGAAGGAGCAGGAGCAGGCCACCACCAGCACGGCGGCAGTCGCCAGCGGATCGCGGCGCAGCAACAGCGTGAGCGCCGCGAGAGCCACCACCACTGGCAGGTAGTAGGCGGAGAACCGGTCGGCTGCGCGCTGCACCGGCCCGCGCTGGGCCTCGGCTTCCTCGATCAGCCGGATCACCCGACCGAAGGTCGAGTCCGGCCCCACCGCCGTGGCCCGGGCCCGCAGGTAGCCGAGGCGGACGAGCGAGGCGGCGAATACCCGCGAGCCGGGCCCGACCTCGACCGGCATCGACTCGCCGGTCACCGCCGACTGGTCGACCGTGGCTGCCCCCTCGATCACCTCGCCGTCCACCGGGACGGCCTCGCCGGGCCGGACGACGACGACCTCGCCAGACCGGACTTCAGTCGCCGGCACGACCGTCTCCGCGCCCTCGCGCTCGACCCGCGCGGTCTGCGGCGCCAGCCGGGCCAGCTCGCCGACCGCTCGGCGGGCCCGCTCGGTCGTGAAGCGCTCCACGAAGTCGCCGATCCGCATGAAGAAGACGATGACGGCCGCTGCCGCCCACTCGCCGACCGCGATGGCGGCCACCAGGCCGAGCGTCATGAGCGTGTGAGCGACGACCCGGCGGCGCAGCGCGGCGCGCGCGACGTTGCGGAAGACCGGCCAGCCGCCGGCCAGGATGGCCGCCAGCCACAGCGGCCAGGGGACGCGATCGGTGACCGCTTCCAGCAGGCCCAGCCACTCGCCGAGCACGACCACGAGCAGCACCGCGCCGAAGACGAATCCGAGGAGAGCGAGGATCGAGCGGGTGTAGGCTCTGGATGTGCCAGCGACATCCTCAGCCACGTCGTAGCCGGAGCGGCGCACCGCCTCGCGGATGGCGTCGAGGTCGGCCCGCGCCGGGTCGTACTCGACGAGCGCGCGCTCGGCGGCCAGCAGCACCCGGGCGCTCCGCACCCCCGGCACACTGGCGATGGCGCGCTCCACGTGGAGGGCGCACTCGGCGCAGTCCATCCCGAGGACAGGGAGCTCGACCGTCTCGGTAGCCTGCTTCAGTTGACTCATCGGTGCACCTCCAGCATGGTGGCTGACGATCACCCCCTTCTCTGCCCGCGGCGAGCCCTCACGCGCTGGCGGCGTCGCTCGCCGATCCAGCAGGCGCTTGCTGGCTCGCTGGCAGCTCGTAACGGGTGCACGCGTAGACACCGCTGGCGACGTCGGCCAGCAGTTGATCGGCCAGCGCCAGCAGGGTGTCGATGCGACGGTCGCTGAGCCGGTAACGGACGAAGCGGCCCTCCTGCTCGCGGTCGACCAGCCCGCAGTCCCACAGACAGCGCAGGTGGTTGGACGCGTTCGACTGGCTGAGGCCGGTGGCCTCGGCGATCTCGCCTACCGTCATCGGGCCGCGCCGCAGCGCCTCGACGATGGCCAGCCGGGAGGGGTCGGCGAAGCCGCGGAAGAGCTTCGCCTTGAGGCTGATCGCTCGCGGGTTGGCTTGCAGCAGCATGAAGCACTGTCTCCTCGATCGAACATATCAGCACGTGCTGATATACTAGCTCGACTCGGCTCGATCGTCAAGCGCCCAGCAGCGGGCGAAGCCGGCGAGCGTGGCCGGCCCTCGTCCCGCCAGCGCGATCGGCGACCGACGGTGATCACCTACCGGAGTGTCGCAGCCCTCCACGTGGGCGTGCGTATCCCTGTGAGGGGGAATGGAAGGCGAAGCCGAGGCCAGCTCGACGCGAGGGGACTGCCCTGCTATCGCTTGCGGGCCAGCTCGAAGGTGGCGTGCGGGTCGTCGGCCGAGCGGTGGCCGGCGAAGACCATCACGCAGCGAAGCAGGAAGCCGCCGGCCAGCACCAGCAGCCCGGCCAGCAGCCGCAGCGCCTGGGCACTCGTGCCGTGGCGCCCGCGAGCGAGCGCCTGGAGCAGGAGCGGCGCTACCACGCCGGCCCCCAGCACGCCGCGGAACGCCAGGCCCAGGCGACCCTCGTCGAGCGGCCGGCCGATCACCGGGCCGCTGTTGGCCCGAAGGCCGAGCAGCAGCGCCAGCTCCGCCAGGAGCGCCAGGCGGTCGAGCCGTTCCAGCCGCTCGAGAGCCTGGCTGCCGGCCTGCCGTGTGGCGGTCAGTAACAGGAAGAGCGCCGCCACGGCGTTCGAGAGCGCGGAGCTGAGGAAGAGCGGCCCCAGGAGCAGGAAGTTCTTCGTCCAGAGCGGGACGGCGGTCGCGGCCAAGAGCACGCCGGTGTAGCCGCTGAGGAAGAAGGCCGGCCCGCTGCCGAGCAGGCCGATGAGCCGATCCGGCATGGCCCGGAGCAGCCACGCCGTCCCGCGCCGGCCGTTGAGCCCGTCCTGGGCCGCCTGGGTCAGCGCGCTGAGGCCCGAGAACAGGCTGAAGGCGAGCAACCCCCAGGCGCCGAGCGACATCGGCGAGCGCAGCTTGAGGACTCGCAACATGTGGTGGAAGCGCTCCGGCCGCCCCAGGTCGTAGATCAGCAGCAGCGGGCACGGGATCACGGTCAGGAAGGAGAGGTAGCGCCCGGCACGCGCGACCGGCCGCATCTCCGGCCCGCCGAAGAGCCGGGCGAGCGCGGCCACCACGTAGCTTGCGCCCGAGATCCCGCCCAGAAAGAAGTAGAGGGCGATCGACCACTTCCAGTGCGGCTTGTGGATGGCCGGGAGACCGTAGTAGCTGTCGCGCGCCTCGTCCGCGGCCGAGCGCCCGGCCTGTCGCCGGGTCTCCCATCGCCGCTGGTAGCCCATGCTCATCTCGCTCGCTCCCTGTGCCCTGATCCGCGCGTCACCGCCGTCGCAGCGAGAGCAGCGCGGCCAGCCCCAGCCCGAGCGCGGCCGCCGCCGTGCTCAGGAAGGCCGGCAGCACCTTGCGCTGCGGCAGCTCCGGCTGGGCCGGCAGGTTGTAGACCTCCGGCGGCGCGGTCAGGATGAAGAAGGCGTTCAGCCCCTCGATGCCGCCAGTGCCGCCGATCTCCCGGTCGCCGTAGATATAGGCCTCGGTCACGCCCTGCGCGTGGAGATCGGCCACGCGCCGCTTGGCGCGCTCCATGAGCTGCTCCACCGGGCCGAACTGGATGGAGTCGGTCGGGCAGGCCTTGGCGCAGGCCGGCTCCAGCCCGTCCTTGAGGCGGTCGTAGCAGAGCGTGCACTTGTGCGCCTTGCCATCGGTGAGGCTGAGCGCCGGCACCCCGAAGGGGCAGGCTGGGATGCAGTAGCCGCAGCCGTTGCAGATGTCCTGCTGGATGACGACAGTGTCGAACTCCGTCCGGATGATGGCCCCGGTGGGGCAGGCCTCCAGGCAGCCGGCGTAGACGCAGTGCTTGCAGACGTCGCTCAGCATCAGCCAGTTGCTCTGGAAGGCCTTGAGCCGGGTGGGCCGGCGACCCTCGCGGTCGCCCACCCGCTCGATGAAGGCCACGTGTCGCCAGGTGGTGGCCCCCAGGTCGCCGGTATTGTCGTAGCTGTAGCCGGTGAACCCGAAGTCGTCCATCGGGAGCTGGTTCCACTGCTTGCAGGCCACCTCGCAGGCCTTGCAGCCGATGCATAGCGTGGTGTCGGTCAGGAAGCCGAGCGCCCCTGGCCGGGCTCCCGTGGTGCTGGCGCGGCCGTTGCCCTGGGATCCCCTCGCGGTCATAGCGGGCGCTCTCCTTCCCGGGCGATGCGGCCCTTGCGCAGGTTGCAGGTGAACGCCTTGGCCTCGTGGATGCGCGAGTTGGGGTCTTCGATCAGCGCCGAGAGGTTGTTCGCGATCCCGCCCTGCGCGTACCCCTTGTAGCCGAAGTGCCAGGGCATGCCAATCTGGTGCACCGTGCGGCCGTGGACGACTAGCGGCTGGATCCGGTCGGTGACCAGCGCGCGGGCTTCCGCCTCGCCGCGCAGCGTCGAGACCACGACCCAGTCGCCGTTGGCGATGCCCAGCTCGGCGGCCAGCTCCGGGCTGATCTCGACGAACCCCTCGGGCTGCAGCTCGGCCAACCAGGGAACCGTACGGCTCATGCCGCCAGCGGTGTGGTGCTCGGTCAGCCGGTACGTGGTGATAACGTACGGGAAGCGGGGGTCGCCGATCTCGTGGTATGGGTTGTCCGGGCGCTCGAAGATGGGAGCGACCGGACTGCGCGGCGTCTTCGGATAGAGGAGGTTGCCGACCGGCGACTCCCAGGGCTCGTAGTGTGTCGGCAGCGGGCCGTCGAGCAGCCCGGAGGGCACGAAGAGGCGACCGCGCCCGTCGGGAAGCATGACGAACGGCTTGTCGCCGGCATGGGCGTCGAGCCCGCGGGCGCCCTCCGGCGGCTGGTAATCGGGCGGCTTGTCGACGGGGAAGTCCGGCACGTCGTAGCCTGTCCAGCGGCCTTGCTCCGGGTTCCACCAGACCCACCGCTTCCGCTCGCTCCAGGGTCGCCCCTGCGGGTCGGCCGAGGCGCGGTTGTAGAGGATGCGCACGTTGTTCGGCCAGGAGAAGCCCCACTCGAGCGAGGCCCTATCGTCGCCCTTGCGGTTGCGGGCGCGGTTGTAGCCCTCCTCGGGCATGATGCCCGAGTAGATCCAGCAGCCGCAGGCGGTGGAGCCGTCGTCCTTGAGCTCGCGGAAGCTACTGACCGGCTTGCCGTCGGCGACGGTGAAGCCGTTGACCTCCTTGAGCACCGCCTCGAGGTCCGGCTCACCATGGGGCCCCTTGGTGGGGTAGTCCCAGGTCAGCGCCCTAATCTGCCGGCCCCTGGGCGTGTCGTCGTCCTGGTACAGCTCCTTGAGCCGCTTGCCGAGGTGGTAGAGGAACCAGGGCTCGGAGCGGCAGTCGCCGGGCGGGTCGACCGCCTTGTCGTGCCACTGGACGAGCCGCTGGGTGTTGGTGAAGGAGCCTTCCTTCTCGCCGGGCAGCGCGGCCGGGAGGAAGAAGACCTCGGTCTTGATCTGCTCCGGCCGCAGCTCGCCGCGCCGCACCTCCGGCGAGTCGTACCAGAAGGCCGCCGTCTCGATCTCGTAGGCGTCGCGCACCACCAGCCAGTCGAGGTTGGCCAGCGCCTTGCGTACCAGCACGGCGTTCTGCCCACCGACGGCAGGGTTCTGACCCAGGCAGAAGAGCCCCTTCATCACCCCGTCGGCCATCATCGGGATCATCGCTTCGAAAGAGTAGTCGCCCGAGATCTTGGGCAGGAGCTCGTAGGCGAAGTCGTTCTCCGGGGTGGCGGCGTCGCCGTACCAGGCCTTGAGCAGGCTCACCATGAACCGGGGCAGGTTGAACCACATCCCGGTCGGGGGCTGCTCCGCCGCCAGGTACTCGCCGAGCGAGCGATGCCCCGCCTGGGTGCTCGGCATCGGCAGGTAGCCGGGCAGCAGGTTGTAGAGCGTGGGGATATCGGTGCTGCCCTGGATGCTCGAATGACCGCGCAGAGCCAGGATGCCGCCGCCCGGCCGGCCGATGTTGCCGAGCAGGAGCTGGAGCAGCGCGCAGCAACTGATGATCTGCGTGCCGATGGTGTGCTGGGTCCAGGCGACCGCGTAGCAGAAGGCGCTGGTACGGTCGCGGCCGGAGTTCTGGAGCAGCGTCTCGGCGACCGTGATCAGGAGGTCGCGCGGCACGCCGGAGATCTGCTCGACCAGCTCCGGCGTGTAGCGGGCGAAGTGACGCTTGACGATCTGGAAGACGCAGTTCGGATGCTGCAGGGTCATGTCGACTGGCGGCGCGTGCGGCACGACCTGCGCGCTGGGGGGCTCGGCGGTCTGGCCGTGATCCTGCTCGGCCTCCTCCGCCCGGTGGCTGAGGCCGGAGCCGTAGTCGCTGGTGACGGCTTGCCCTTCCTCGCTGGTCTGGCCGGTCGCGTGGCGGCTGGGCTCTGATCCCGCGTGGGGGCGCCAGCCTGGGCCGGCCAGCCCGCGCTGGCCGGCGAACTGCCAGGTCTCGGTGTCATAGCGCCGCCGCTCCGGGTCGTAACCGGAGAAGAGCCCCTCGAGCTCCTCGGTGTCCTTGAACTCCTCGCTCACGATGAGCGGCGCGTTGGTATAGTGGGTGACGTACTCCTTGAAGAAGGGATCGCTGTTCCAGCGATCGCTGTTGAGCACGTAGTTGATGATCCCGCCGAGCACCGCCAGGTCGGTTCCCGGCCGCAGCGGCACGTGGATGTCGGCCAGAGCCGAGGTGCGGGAGAAGCGCGGGTCGATGTGGATGATGGTCGCTCCCCTGATCTTGGCCTTGAGCACGAAGCGGAAGCCGACCGGGTGGTTCTCGGCCATATTGGAGCCCATGATGACGATGCAGTCGCTATCGGCCAGGCTCTGCTGGGTGGTGGTCGCGCCGCCGCGACCGAGCCGAGCGCCCAGACCGGGCACCGTGCTGGAGTGTCATATACGGGCCTGGTTCTCGACCGCCACGATACCGAGGCCGGCCGTCCAGAGCTTCTTGATCAGGTAGTTCTCCTCGTTGTCGAGGGTCGCTCCGCCCAGGTGGCCGATGCCCAGCGTGCGGTTGACCGGCACCCCGTGCTCGTCGGTCTCCTCGTAGGTCGCGTCGCGCGTCTGCTTGACGAGCTGGGCGATCCGCTCCATGGCCCAGTCGAGCGAGCGCTCTTCCCAGTGGTCGCTGTAGGGGGCGCGGTACTTGACCTTGGTCTCGCGGAGCGGGCTGGTCAGCAGCCCGTAGGTCGCCGCGCCCTTGGGGCAGAGCGTGCCGCCGTTGATCGGGCTCTCGTAGTTGCCCTCGATGTCGATGATGCGGCCGTCCTTGGTGTAGATGAGCTGGGAGCAGCCTACCGCGCAGTAGGGGCAGACGCTCACGGTGGCCTCGGCGCCGCGTATCCGGGCGTGCGCCTGCCTGGTGGCTTCGCTCATCGGGTTCGGAACGCGTCCGACGTGCGTCCTGAGCCGCTCCTTGATACCCATGGCGATCTCCTGCCGGTGCCGGTGCCTTTCAGGCTGTCCCAATCCTAGCGCAGCCGGGCGAGGAGCATGAACCGCGCGACCGCGGCCCGGCCGGCTCACGGTTGCGCGCAGCGCGGTGAACCTTGACATAAAGCACAGTATTGGGTTGCTGAGACTCAGTGTGACGCTCGAGCGCCGGGCCACGTGCTGGCCGGCCCTCCACTGGGCCGGCCACGGAGTTGCGGGTCGGTGGGAAGACGCCGCTTGGCGGAGCGCGACCCGGACAGGCCGAAGGCGAGAGGCCCGCTAAGCTACCGGGCGGCTGGGTCAGACCGCCAGGTGGCCGCGCAGGATCAGGTAGCCCGGCAGCCAGGCGGTCAGGATCCCTTCGAGCAGCGTGACGGCACCGACGAAGTTGGCCGTGAGTCGTCGCGGCACCAGGAGAAGGAAGTAGAAGAACCACAGCACCCCCCAGGCCAGCCAGTCGAGGCCCAGCCACCAGTCCCAGGCCTTCTGTGCGCCTGTCAGGATCTCGATCCCGATCGGCACCGCGGTGATTGCTACGAAGAGCGAGTACCAGCCCAGACCCCGCCCGTCGAGCTGGAAGATCCGGTTGATAGCTATCCATAGGTAGGTAAAGGCGAACAGGAGCACCAGCGCGCCGAACGCGATTTCCCCAGTGATCCCCGCTCCCGAGCGGAACGCGGTGGCGACGGCGGCCAGGAAAGTGATGCCGCCAGCAAAGATATTGATCACCGCGATCTCGCGCTCGCCAGGGGCCGCCCCTGGATGATCTCACGGTAACGAGCGGGGTGCCTACCAGCGCACGACCATGACGGTGCAGGGCGCGTGGCGGACGACCTTGTCCGCCGTCGTGCCCAGGAAGGTGCCCCAGACTCCCGAGTGGCCGCTGTGGCCGATGACAATCAGGTCGAACTGGCCAGCGCGCGCTGAGCTCACCAGCGTCTGGGCGGGGTGTCCGACTTTCACCAGAGTCTGGAGCGAGACCCCTTCCTGAGCGGCGAGCCGCCGTGCCTCATCGTGCAGTTGCCGGAATCGCTCTTCGAGCAGCGCGCGCTGCTCGTCCACTTCTCCGACGGCGGCAGTCCAGTGCGGGATCTCGATGACCGAGAGCGCCAGCAATTCGGCGGAGAACTGTTTGGCCAGGGCGAGCGCGCTGCGCAGCGCCTCCCAGGAACCCTTGGAACCGTCGAAGCCCACGAGGATCTTGCGGAAGAGCATGCTAGCCCTCTCCTTCGCTCAGTGACGACTCCATCGCTCGCAGCGTTCGGGTCTCGGCTGTGTGTGGCTCTTCCGTGCCGCTTGGAGTGATTTCCGGCAGGAACCAGGTCTGCGCGATCAAGGTTGGAATGACGGCTGAGCCGATGACGACGGTGACCAGGACTGTATACTGCGCCTGGTCGATCAGCCCGTTCGTGAGCCCGAAGAGTGCCGAGATGGTGCCGAAGGTCAGGCCGGTCGACATCAGCAACGTCGTATAGGTGCCGCTGCGCCGCTCCATGGCGAAGATCCGCGTCAGCGGCCATATCCCGACGATTTTGGTGGCCATCTTGACCAGCAGCAAGGCACCGATGAGCGCAGCCCCGGAGATGACGGCCGGGATCGAGACGAAGAGGCCGGCCTTGATGAAGTAGAACGGCGTCAGCGCCCCGAAGGCGATCGTCCGCAGCCGGAGCATCAGTGCCCGGCTCTCCTGGAAGACGTCGGCCACGACCAGGCCGATCAGGTAAGCCGGCAGCACCGCTTCGCTCCCGGCACGCGTCGCCAGCCAGCCGAGCGCGAACAGCACGAGCAGCAGGAACTTCACCTCAGGCTCCGAAACCTTGCCTCCCCAGGTCTGGATGACCCAGCGCGTGAGCCGGGGAAGAGGCCAGAGCACCAGCGCGGTGACCACGGCGAACACCACGAGCCAGCGGTCGAAGCCCGCGAAGATCAGGCCGAGCGCCAGCACCGTGCCCAGGTCGTTGATGAAGCAGGCGGCGAGGATCAGCTTGCCGAGTTCCGTCTGGTTCAGGCCGGTCTCGACCATCACGGCGTAGACGACCGCGACCGAGGTCGTCGAGAGCGCGATGCCGGCGATCCAGGCGGAGTCAGGCGCCCAGCCGGCGACGAAGCGCGCGAAGGCCGCGGCGCCGAGGAAGGGGAAGAGGAAGCCAGCGATGCCGATCGCCAGGCTCGGCTTCAGGTGCCGGCGCAGCGACTCCGGGTCGATCTCGGCGCCGGCCAGGAACGTCAGCACCACCGCGCCGATCCCGGCCAGGACATTGATCCACTCGCTGACTCCGAGGTGCAGGACGTTACCGCCGAAGACGCCCACGGCGATCTCGACCAGCGCGACCGAGACTCCGAGCCGGATCGAGAACAGGCTCGCGACGAGCGCGAGCGCCATCCAGACTGCGGCCGCCCCCCAGACGTGCTCCATCTCTCTGCCTCCCACCGACACCGATACGGATCGACCGCACGGCGACAGGCAGGAAAGCGATGGCTCCTGCCCGCGCCGCGAGCAGGAGCCATCAGCCGTCCGGCGGTTCGAGTCGTTGTCGACTCGGGCGGACTCCATCGCCCTTCGAGATCGCACGCTGAGTGTACTCGCCGGGGCGCAACGTGTCAACGGACTGCCTGACTGAGGGGCGAACCGTTTGGGTGCGGCCGGGTGCCCGCCGGCCTGGTCGGCGCTGCAGCGCCGAGCTCACGTCCCACGCCCCCTCGAAAGGGGCTGCCCCCTGCAGCCGTGCCAGCCGACGTCGAGCCTGCTTTGCTCGGTGAGCGCGGAGCTTCAGCTCCTCGGACAACTGCGCCGAGAGCGCAGCAGGGTGGGTGCGGGCACACACGTGCTCGACCTTCGAGGTATCCGAAGGCCAGAGTCGTTGCATGAGTCATGGTATAGTTCAGCGGAGACATGGTCGGCGATGGGGCCCGCCGGGGCCGAAGGGCTGAAACGCGGTCGAGCTGATGGCTCCTGACCGAGTATTCGGTCAGGAGCCGCTTTTGTTGCTGCGCGAATGTCGAAAGGAGCGATGTACCGATGGCGGATCATGACGAGGCCTTTGAGGAAGCAATCGATCTCAGCACGGTGGTACCGCCCCGAGCCGAACCGGAGAGGGCCTGGCTCAATCGCAATGTGCTGGGGATGGGTCTCACGAGCTTCCTGTCGGACTTCGGTCACGAGATGGCGACCGCGATCTTGCCCGCCTTTCTGGCAAGCATCGGTGCTGGGCCGGCCGTGCTCGGCCTGATCGAGGGTATCGCCGACGCGGTCTCGAGCTTCGTGAAGGTGTGGGCGGGCCACGCCTCCGACCGCTGGGGCCACCGCAAGGCGATCGCGGTGACGGGGTATACCCTCACCGGGATTTCGAAGGCATCGTTCGCGCTCGCCACCACCTGGCATCTCGTCTTGCTCGGGCGGGTCATCGGCTGGTTCGGACGAGGCATCCGCGGCCCGGTCCGCGACGCCATGCTGGCTGAGTCGGTGCCGCCGCTCGCCCGTGGCCGGGCCTTCGGCTTCCACCGCGCGAGTGACACCGCCGGGGCCGTGGCAGGCCCGCTCTGCGCGTTGGTTGCGCTCCACCTGGTCGGGATGCGCGCGATCTTCCTGCTGACGCTGGTTCCCGGGCTGCTCTCTGCTGTCGCCTTCGCCACGTTCGTCCGCGATCCGTCTCCTTCCCGCCAGGGCCATCGGTTCCTCACGAGCTTGCGGACGCTACCGTCCGGTTTTCGGCGGTTCATGCTCGCCGTCGGGCTGTTCGGCATCGCCGACTGCGCTCCGACCCTCCTGATCTTGCGCGTCCAGCAAGGCCTGGAGCCTCTCCACGGTCTCGCGGTGGCCGCCTCTACCGGGGTCGCACTCTACCTGCTCCGTAACGTCCTGTATGCGTCGGCCTCCTTTCCGATCGGGGCGCTCTCCGATCGCTTCGATCGGCGGACGCTGCTCGCTGCCGGATACGGGCTGGCCGCGGTGACGTTCGCTGGTTTCGCCTGGCTGCGACTGACGATCCCGATCGCCGCTGTCCTCTTCGCGCTGGCCGGCACCTTTATCGCCGCCGAGGACACACTCGAAGGTGCGCTGGCCGCCGACCTCCTGCATGCGGAGAGTCGTGGCCTGGGTTTCGGCATACTCGCGACGGTGAACGGGGTCGGAGATTTCGTCTCGAGCGCGGTCGTCGGCGCGCTGTGGGGCGTGTTCGGCGCGGGGGTGGGTTTCACCTATGCCGCAGTGGTCAGCCTGCTGGCAGCGGTCGTGCTCTTCTTCCTCCGACCGTCCCGCCAGATGATGACCGAGGGCTAGCAGTTCGGCCCTGGAGCCATTCGGGTGGATGTTGCGGTGCTGGATTTCTGACCACGCCTGATCTCGACCCTGGCGCACGCCTGGCCCTCGCGATGCGTGAGGACAGGAGTGGAGTCAGCTTGGAACGCGGCCAGCGCTCCCACCAGTCGGGTGCGCCGTAACCGGTGTTCGAGATTCGGCTTAGTAGTGCTCCAGGCCGGCCAGTGCCTGCGAAGCGCTGAGGGCGGCAGCGATCTCGCGGGACGCGCTCCACGGCTGCACAAATCTCGGGATCCTGGGTAGTGTCCTGATGGGAACGGACGTTGCAGCGCGCCGCTGCGTACCGAGCTTCAGGGTTTTCCGGCACGCGCCTCCGCTATCCGTCGTATAGTATCTGCTGGGAGCCGGTCGAGACGGGGTCGAGGGCACGCCGTCGCTCTGGCCTGGCGCTTCTCGATGGCCCGGTAGCACGGCTGAGCAGGCGTGAATCCGGCAGCGGCTGTCGCACGTAGGTAGCGTAATAAGATGAGCCCACCGCTCTTGCACGCCAGCGCCGCGGATAGTCTGGGCCTCGCTGCCAGCCTGCGCGTTACGGGCGCTCTGCTCCTGGCAATCGCGGGGAGTGTCTCTCTCGTGCTTCAGCGGGCACCGGCTGCGCGTACTGCGGGCTTCGTCCCCGCGATGCTCGACGGCCACGCGCCTCGCGGCGAGAGTACGAGCCGAGGGGGCAGCCTGCGAACAGTCTCTGCCATCCGCTCGGGACGGTGGAGGATCGAGAGCAACGCCACAGCCGCCGGTCTGATCCTCGCCCTCGGGCTGGTGCTCAGCCTGCTGACGTTTCCGACCGCCTGCCGCTGTGGTGCAGCCCTGCCGCACGAGCACGTCCTGTTCGAGCTTCGCGGGCACCACCACGCCGGGCACTCGACTGCCAGCGGTCCCACCACCGACGGCGCTCGCGACTATAACGGGCCGGTGCTACGCGCATCCGAAGGCTGGACGGCGATCGGCCAGCCGCTGATCGTCGCCGTCCAACTCTCCTTCTATCCACCGCTACGCCTGCTCCAGGCGACTCTCCCCACCTCCGACGTCCTTCCGGGCGGCCTCGCAGTCGCCCCGGATCCTCTTCCGCCTCGCGCCTAGCCTCCGCATCGACTCCACCGGGCGATCAGGCGATACCGGTGACAGAGCCGAAGCCTCAGGCCGAGGCCCTGTCACCAGCCGGGGTCAGGTAAGCGAGCGAGGAGGCTACTGTGAGCATGAAGCGAGCGTTGTTCCCCACGCGCCTGGTGGTAGCCCTGGCGATCGCAACCGCCGGGTTACTGGCCAGCATCGGCCTGGCCAGTGCGCACGAGGGCCGGGAGGTCGGCGAGTACGAGATCGTCGTCGGCTTCCTGCACGAGCCGGCGATCGTCGAGGAGCCGAACGGGCTCTACCTGCGTGTGTCGAAGGGCCACCACGGCGAGGAGGCCCAGCCGGTCGAGGGTCTGGCCGACACGCTGCAGGCTGAGGTGATCTTCGGCGACCAGGTCATGCCCCTGAAGCTCGAACCAGCTTTCGGCGAGTCTGGCGCTTACCAGGCTGAGTTTATCCCGACGGCCGAGGGAGCCTATACCTTCCACATCTTCGGCACCATCGAGGGTACGCCGATCGACGAGCACTTCACGAGCGGGCCGGAGACGTTCTCCGAGGTGCAGTCGCGTGCCGAGCTGAGCTTTCCGAAGCGGGTGCCGCCGGCCTCGGAGATCGAAGGGTTGGCGGCCCGAGCGAGCGATACCGCCGCGACCGCGCGCCTGCTCGGCATCGCCGGGCTGGTGGTCGGGCTCCTGGGGCTGATCGCCGGCGCAAGCGGGCTCGTGCTGGCTCGCCGCGCCCTCCGCTCGACCTCGGAGACGGCCCGGGTGACGCCGCGCGAGGCCGGGAGCTAGCGGGTCGGAGCCATGAGACGACGAGCGCGGCGAGGAAGACGGGGACTCGTCGGCGTCCTCGCTACCCTGCTCATGCTGCTCGGCCTGCCGGTGGGGATCGCCGAGGGGCACGCCTTCCTCGAGCGCAGCGACCCAGCGGCGAACGCGGTCGTGCCCGAGGTACCGCGCGAGGTGCGGATGTGGTTCACCGAGCCGCTGGAAGCCGCCTACAGCCGGGCCGAGCTCTTCGACGCGCAGGGGCAGCGTCTCGCGACGGAGCCGAGCCACATCGGCACTGACCCGAAGGAGCTCGTGCTGCCCCTGCCACCCGACCTGCCGCGGGGCACCTACACGGTGCAGTGGCGCAACGTCTCGGCGGCCGACGGGCACCCCGAGGTGGGCTTCTTCTCCTTCACCATCGGCACGGTAGCCGATGCCCAGGTGCCGGCTCCGCCCCCGCCCTTGTCCGTCGGCTTCGCGCCAGCGTGGCTCGACGCGGTCGGGCGCGGTTTGGGCCTGCTCGGGCTCGCCGGGCTGCTCGGCGCGCTCGTGGGCTGGCGCTGGGTCGTTCGCCCGAGCCTGGAGCCACTGGAACCTGAGCGGCGTGCGCGAGTGGCCGGCTCTGTGCGGGCACTGGCGCTGGCCAGCCTGGCCCTGGCCCTGATCGGGAGCCTGGCTGGTCTGGGCGTGCAGGCCTGGAACGCGGAGGGTCAGCTTGCGCTCGCCGCGATCTGGGGGCTCCTCAGCGGCAGCCGGTTCGGCCTGCTCTGGTCACTGCGCGTCGCGCTCCTGCTGGCGCTGGGAGGCTCACTGGCCCGGCGTGCAGCCTGGAGCGAGCCGCTCGCCGGGCGCTGGGTCTCGATACGCCTGGGGCTGGGCCTGGCGGCGGCTTTGGCCTCTGCATCGATGAGCCACGCCGCCGCCCAGCCGGCCGGGCGCCCCGCCGCCATCGCTGCCGACTGGCTGCACCTGATCGCGTCGAGCGTGTGGGTCGGCGGGCTGCTTACCCTGCTGGCAGGACTGATCCTGGCGCGGCGCGGCGAGACCGAGCGGTGGCGAGAAGTCTACGCCCTGGCCATCCCCCGCTTCTCGACGCTGGCGATCGCCAGCGTGGCGATCCTCGCGCTGACCGGCCTGTACAGCGCCTGGCTCCAGGTGGGCAATCTCGAGGCGCTGCGGTCTACCCCATATGGCCGGGCGTTGCTCGTCAAGCTGGCGCTGGCGCTCGTGCTGCTGGAACTGGGCGCGATCAACCTGCTGGTGATCGGCCCGCGCATGCGCCGCAGCGTCGACGCGCCGAGGCACTTCAGCTACACGGTGTTCGCCGAGGCGGTGCTCGGGGTCGCCGTACTCCTGGTCGTCGGCGTCCTGACCAGCCTGCCACCGGCCCGCGACACGCTGGCGGCCAGCTCCGGCCGGGCGAGCTTTCACCTCGCCGAGAGCGAGGTGCATGCCTCGTTACAGATCTCACCGGGGGCCGTCGGCTTCAACCGGTATACCGTCGACCTCGCGCTGGCCGGGGGAGCGGTTCCCGAGGGAACACGGGTGCTGCTGCGAGTGACGCCGCCGGGCAACCTCGAGGGCGTACGCGAGGTCGAGCTGGCGCGGCATCCGGGCGCGAGCGGGCAGCAGGCCCGCTTCGAGGCGAGTGGCAGTGAGCTGAGCGTGGTCGGGGCCTGGAAGCTGGAGCTGATCGTCCGCCGGCCCAACGAGGCCGACTGGCGTGTCTCGGCCCCGCTCGAGGTCGCCCAGACGCCGCCGGCCGAGCGCCAGCCGGGGCCTCCGCCGCGCTTTGCCGGGTTGACTGCCGCGGTTGCCGTGGCCGGCCTCGGGGTGTCGGTGCTGCTGGTCACCGTGGGGCTCCGGCGTCGTGATCCGCGAGGCAGCGGCCGCTTCCTGGCCGAACTCGGTGCCGGGCTGGCTCTGGTCTGTGCCGTGACGCTCGTGGCCTCCAGGCTGGAGCAGACGCCTGGGGCGGGCGCGCGGAACCCGATCCCGGCGACCCCGGAGTCGATCGCGACCGGGCAGCAACTCTTCCTGGCCAACTGCGCGGTCTGCCACGGCGTCTCCGGACGCGGCGACGGGCCGGCGGCTGCCTCGCTGAACTGGCCGCAGATCAATATGGATCTCACAGCCCACCTCTATCAGCATACGGACGGGGATCTCTACTGGTGGATCAAGAAGGGAAGGGCCGGCACGCCGATGCCTGGTTTCCAGGGTCGGCTCAGCGACGAGGAGGTCTGGCACCTCGTCAACTACCTGCGAGCGCAGGCTGCGGCTACAGGGTCATAGGCTCGCTGGCGGTCGCGCGGCGGCAGTGCGTGGCCTGTCGGTCAGTGGCACCTCGCCTGAGCTTGGGCAATTTTGCCCAGCTCGCGTGCCCAAAGGGCCCGCAGAGTGGAAAGACTGCGGTATGATTTGGGTGGCGGCGCGCCGAGCTAAGAGAGGGATTCATCCCTTTCGGCAGGCACCGCCCGGAACCGGAGCGCTGGCCGGGGGCGACGGCGCACGGAGGTGGGTGGGAAGACCATGAGCGTGGCGAAGAGCGTAACGAACGTGTTTCCTGGAATCAACATCGGGTACGTCCTCGATCTCTACGAGCAGTACCTGCAAGATCCCAATCGCGTCGACCCAGCCTGGCGGGAGTTCTTCCAGCGATGGGGGCCGGAACTGCTCACGGAAGAGAAGGCAATGCCGCCGGTCGCGGCCGCTCCAGCGGTCGACCTCATCAAGGTCGCCGCGGTCGTCAACCTCGCCGTGGCCATCCGCCACCGAGGCCACCGCGCGGCGCAGCTCGACCCCCTGGGTACGGCTCCACCCGGCGAGCCGGCGCTCGACCCGAGCTACCACGGGCTGAGCGAAGGTGACCTGGAAGCGTTACCGGCGAGCATCGTCGGGGGGCCGATCGCACGGAGCAGCCGCAACGCGCGCGAGGCGATTACCCGGCTGCGGGCCATCTACTGTGGCACGATCGGCTACGACTTCGGACATGTCGAGGAGCCGGACGAGCGGGCGTGGCTGATCGAGGCGGTCGAGAGCGGGCGCTATGCGTCAGCGTTGACCGCGGAGCAGAAGCGGGCGCTGCTCGAGCGGCTGACGCAGGTCGAGTCGTTCGAGCGGTTCCTGCATCGCGCCTTCGTCGGGCAGAAGCGGTTCTCGATCGAAGGAACCGACATGCTCGTGCCGATGCTGGACGAGATCGTCAGCTCGGCAGCCGAGGCTGGTATCCCGACGATTGCGATGGGGATGGCCCACCGTGGTCGGCTCAACGTCCTGGCCCACGTGCTGGGCAAGCCGTACGAGAAGATCATCGCCGAGTTCATGGGGCTCAACCACCGCGAGCCATTCTCGGAGGCGGAGGGCGGCAGCCTCGGATACACCGGTGACGTGAAGTACCACCTGGGTGCTCGGCGCTCCGCAGGGGAGCTGCCGCTCCAGATTACGCTGGCGTCGAACCCCAGCCACCTGGAGTTCGTCAACCCGGTCGTCGAAGGGATGGCGCGTGCTGCGCAAGACCACCGTGGGCAGCCCGGCGCACCGCAGCGCTCGCCGGACGCCTGCTTGCCCATCCTGATCCACGGCGACGCGGCGTTCCCCGGTGAGGGGATCGTGGCCGAGACGTTGAACATGGCCCAGCTCCCCGGGTACACCACTGGAGGAACGATCCACATCATCGTCAATAATCAGCTCGGGTATACGACCGAGCCGTGGGAAGGGCGCTCCACGGCGTATGCGAGCGATGTGGCCCGGGGGTTCGAGATTCCGGTCATCCACGTCAATGCCGATGACCCCGAGGCTTGCCTCATCGCTGTCCGGCTCGCATTCGCCTATCGCCAGCGCTTCCACAAGGACGTGCTGATCGACTTGATCGGCTATAGGCGCTGGGGCCACAACGAAGGTGACGAGCCGACGTTTACCCAGCCGACGATGTATGCCGTGATCAGCCGACATCCCACCGTGCGTGAACTCTGGGCGCGTCGATTGGAGGCCGAGGGCCTGATGACAGCGGACGAGGCGCGCGCGCTCGAGCAGCGGATGCTGGAGCGGCTGCAGGCGATCCGCCAAGAACTGGCCAGCCGCCGGGAGCGGCCGGCGAGTCTTCCTCGCATTAGCAGCAACGGCCGGGTCGGTCAGGTGGCGACGGCGGTGCCGATCGACCGGCTGCGCGAGCTGAACCGGCAGGCGCACACGCTGCCCGAGGGGTTCAACCTCAACCCGAAGCTCCGGAGGCAGCTTCAGCGTCGCCTCGACGTCGTCGAGCGCGATGGGCCGATTGATTGGGCGCATGCCGAGCTGCTCGCCTTTGCCTCGATCCTGGCCGACGGCATTCCGATTCGGCTGACCGGCCAGGACACTGTCCGGGGCACCTTCAGCCAGCGGCACGTCGCCTTCTACGACGTCGAGACTGACGAGCGGGTCATCCCGTTGCAGCGGATGCCGGCTGCCCGGGCCTCGTTCGACGTCCAGAATAGCCCGCTGGCCGAAGCAGCTCCGCTCGGCTTCGAGTACGGATACAGCGTGCAGGCCCCGGAGACACTGGTGCTGTGGGAGGCGCAGTTCGGCGACTTCGCCAACGGAGCTCAGGTCATCATCGACCAGTTCATCGCGAGTGCCCGGGCGAAGTGGCAGGAGACCTCAGGGCTGGTGCTGCTGCTGCCGCACGGCTACGAGGGGCAGGGGCCGGAGCATTCGAGTGCTCGGCCTGAACGCTACTTGCAGCTCGCGGCGGAGGATAACCTGCGCATCGCGAACTGCACCACCGCAGCCCAGTACTTCCACCTGCTGCGCCGCCAGGCGGCGCTGCTCAAGACCGCGCCGCGGCCGCTCGTTGTCCTGACGCCCAAGAGCCTGCTCCGCCACCCGAAGGCTGCTTCACCTTTGGTGGACTTGGCGCAGGGAACGTTCATGCCGGTACTCGATGACCTGGCAGCGCAAGAGCGCGCGACGGAGATCACGCGGCTCATTCTTTGCAGTGGGAAGGTCTACGTCGATCTGATAACGAGCCCGCAATGGGAGCAGTCACGGCACGTCGCGATCGTCCGCGTCGAGCAGCTCTATCCCTTCCCAGAAGAGGAGCTGCGCCAGGTGATCGAGCGGTATCCGAACGCGCTCGACGTCGTCTGGCTGCAGGAAGAGCCGAAGAACATGGGTGCCTGGGCGTTCGTCGCACCTCGACTGGCGCCGCTGCTCGGCGAACGGACGCTGCGGTACATCGGCCGGCCGGAACGTGCCAGCCCCGCCGAAGGGTTGGCCGAGCTCCACGAGCAGGAGCAGGCCCGTATCGTCAGCGAGGCCTTCGAAGGTGTGCCGGAGCCGGCGCTCAGGTCTTGAAGGAGATAGGGCACCGATGGCCATCGAAGTGCGCGTGCCGGAAATGGGCGAGTCGATCGTCGAAGCTGTGATCGGCAACTGGCTGAAGCGAGAGGGGGAGCCGGTCACGGCCGGCGAGGCGCTGGTCGAGCTGGAGACCGAGAAGGTCAACATCGAGGTCGCGGCCGAGCAGTCTGGTGTGCTCGAGCGGATTCTCAAGCGCGAGGGGGAGACCGTCTCGGTGGGCGAGGTGATCGCGGTGATCGCCGAGGGGGTGGCGGCTGCGGTGCCCGCTGAGCGGCCGGCAGCGGAGGTGGCTCGCCCCGCTCCCGAGGTGCAGCCGGTGGCCGCCGAGGTACCCTCGGCACCGGCCGAGCGCGCCGTGCCTGCTGAGGTGCCCGGGATCAGGGCGACGCCAGCAGTGCGCCGCCTCGCCGAGGAGTATGGGGTTGACCTCCGCTACGTTCCGGCCAGTGGGGAAGGGGGGCGGGTGACGCGAGAGGACGTGTTGCGCTTCGTCGCTCAGCAGCGTGAGGCTGTGACCGCACCAGCCGGGGCACCGGCTGGTGCCCCGACGGTTCCGCCTCCGGCCAGAGCCGAGGTGGCCGCACCTCCGAGCCCGCCGTCCGCAGCGCCGGTTACCGCTCCGGCAGCTCCACCAGGGGCAATGCCGCTGGCCATGGACGGGCGACGCGAGGAGCGTGTGCGCATGACCCAGCGGCGCAAGACGATCGCTCGCCGCTTGGTCGAAGCGCAGCACACCGCAGCCATGTTGACCACCTTCAACGAGATCGACATGAGCGCGGTGATGGAAGTGCGCCGGCGCTGGCGCGACCGCTTCCGGGAGCGCTACGGCGTCAGCCTGGGCTTCATGTCGTTCTTCACCAAGGCGGTGGTGGGCGCGCTCAAGGCGTTCCCGATGCTCAACGCGGAGATCCAGGGTGACGAGATCGTCCTCAAGTACTACTACGACATCGGGATCGCCGTCGCGGCGGAGGAAGGCCTGGTCGTTCCGGTGGTGCGCGACGCCGATCGCAAGTCGTTCGCGCAGATCGAGCAGGAGATCGAGGAGCTGGCGCGCAAGGCGCGCGAGCGCCGGCTGACCCTGGAAGATCTCAGCGGCGGCACCTTCACCATCACCAACGGCGGCGTCTTCGGTTCGCTCCTCTCCACCCCGATCCTCAACCCGCCGCAGGTCGGCATCCTGGGAATGCACAAGATCGAGGAGCGTCCTGTGGTGGTCGAGGGTCAGATCGTCGTCCGGCCCATGATGTACGTCGCGTTGACCTACGACCACCGGATCGTCGATGGACGGGAGGCAGTCCTGTTCCTGGTTCGTGTCAAAGAGCTGATCGAAGACCCCGAGCGACTCCTGCTCGAGGGCTGAGTCGTCTGGCCGTCAGGCTGGTTGCGTTGGAATCCCGCCGGACTCTCGCGCGGCCTGATAGCCGTAATGGACTACGCAGCGATCGGATTCGCCCGTGCCGGTGACTGAACTCCGTTGGGCTACCGCACTCGACGGGGAGCGGGTAGCCTACGAGGTCAGGTGGGAAAAACCGGAAGCACCAGCGGTGCTTGCCCTCCATGGCGTGCTGGTAGGCAGCTCGAACTGGATCCACCAGGTACTTCGGCTGCCCGAGCTCCGCTGGATCATCCCGCACATCCGCGGACACGGTCAGAGCCCCCCGCCGATTCCCCGCCAGACGATCGAGGAGGCGGCGCTCGACGCGCTGGCGGTGCTGGACGCGGAGGGTGTGGAGCGGGCCGTCGTGCTGGGGAACTCGCTCGGCGCGACCATCGGGCTGGCGCTCGCCTTGCTTCGGCCTGAGCGGGTGCAGGCGCTGGTGCTGGTCGAGCCGTCGCTGCCGGCACTGGTGGAGGACGAGGGAAAGCGGCGGCTCGCCGAGACAGCAGCCCAGACGCGTCGCCTGCTGGCCGAAGACCGGGTCGACGAGGCGCTGGCCTTGTTCCTGGTGCCGCGGCTCGGCGAAGACTGGGAGACCAAGGCCGGGCGCCGTCGGCTGGAGGAGTGGCGTCGCAACCTCTTTTCGGCACCGATCTGGATCGACGCGGTACTCGCCTTCGACCCCGGCCCGGTGCCGCTGGCAGTGCTGAATCAGCCCACCTTGCTCGTCTACGGTGCCGAGACGCAGCCTTTCTACCAGGCCATGACCCTCGCCCTGGCCGACCTCCTGCCCGCTGCGGAACTCGTCGAAGTGCCGGGCGCCGGGCACGGAGTGCCGGTCGACGACCCCGAGGCCTTCAACGAACTCTTGCTCGGATTTCTCGACCGGATAGGTGTTCGCTGAGCTACGCCGACCGCGACGCTGGCGGCAAGCGATGCTCGGCGACGATGGCGGCGGCCCGCGAGAGGGCGGCGTGGGCCTGGTCTGCGCGCTGCATGCCGACGGCAACGTAGAGCGCGTCGATGATGCTGAGGTGCGCGATCCGGCTGGCCATCGCCTCCGTCCGGAACGCGGTCTCCCGACAGACAGTGACGAGCTCGATGTCGGCTTCCTGACCGAGCGGTGTGTTGCGGTGACTCGTGAGCAGGATACACGTCGCGCCGGCTTGCTTGGCCTTGCGGAGCGCGTCGAGCGTTTCCTTCGTGCGGCCGGTATGGGAGATCGCGAAGGCGACCGAGCCCGGAGCGAGCTGTGCCGCAGTGACCGCCTGCATATGGGGGTCGCTCACGAAGCCGACCGGCATTCCCAGCCGCAAGAAGCGATAGAACGCGTCCATCGCGATCGGCAGCGAGCTGCCGATACCGAAGAACTCGATGTGGGTGGCCCGCAGGATCGCCTCCACAGCCCGTTGTAGCGCGGTCTCGTCCAGAAGCTGCAAGGTGTCCTCGATCGCTTGCAGATCGGAGACGAGGACTTTTCGCGCGATCGCCAGCACCGAGTCGGTTGGGTCGATCGCCTCGTGGATCTCGTGGCGTCTCGGTACGAGCGACTCTGCCGCCAGGGCCAGCCTGAAGTCACGCAGGCCGCGGTAGCCGAGCGTCCGGCAGAACCGCACCACGCTGGCCGTACTGACGCCACACTGCCCGGCCACCGTCTCGACGTTCCATCCGAGCACCGCGTGCGGGTCAGCCAGGATCACGGCTGCCACGCGACGCTCGGTGCCGGTCAGCGACGGGTACGCTGCGCGGATGCGGGCGAGTACGCCGAGCCGGGGTTCGCCCGGGCTCTCAAGGGTGTCGGTTTCCCGATGACGCGTCACAGCTCATCCTTCCTCTCGGTGACGCCGCACTCGCCGCAACCGGCGGAGCAGGCCGGGTTCGGTACCGTGTGAAAACTCATTACATCACAATGGCGCGCGTTTGTCACGAATTTCACGGCATCTTCATCTTCGCGCGGCCCCTCGAAGTTAGAGTGCCGAGTGGTTGGACGCACCCGGGACTGCCCTGGTTTCGAGCGCACCCGGGTGTGGACGTCGTTTCGACGGAAGGGGGAACGATCGATGGTGCAGGGCGTCACCCTCGCCCGGCGGCAGCTCCTCCAGCGGAGCCTGCTCGGGCTGAGCGGCATGGCGGCGGGCATGCTGCTCGCAGCGTGCGGACAAGACGGCAGCTCGGGGGCGGCGCCGGCCCCGGCGTCGTCGCCGGCCGCAAACCAGAGCCTGGGAAACCCCACAGCAGCGCTGGCAACGCCCGCGATGCCAGCCGCGACCACTGTGACAGGCCAGACTCCGACAGGGCGCCTATCAGAGCTGCGCGTCGCGCTGCCCTCGATGCCTCCGCAGCTCGACCCGCAACGGGACTGGTGGCTGGTGATGCAGCGCGTCTACGGGATGGTCTACAACCAGTTGATCCGCCGCGACTGGAGCCGGAACGGCGAGCTGGTGCCGGGGCTGGCCCGCTCGTGGGAGCGGATCGACGAGACGACCATCGAGGTCGTGCTGCGCGACGATGTGGTCTTCCACGATGGCAGCCCGCTGACCGCCGAGGACGTGGCGTTCACGTTCGAGCGCACGCTGCAAGGCGACCCCGAACTGAGTGCCACTGGTCGCTTCCCGATCGCTGAGATCGAGGTGCTCGACCGCCACCGCCTGCGGTTCGTGACTGAGACTCCTGACGGTGCTTTCGAGCTCCGGCTCACCAAGCACGAGGCCAGTATCGTGCCCAAGGCCTATCTCGAGCGCGTGGGGCCGCAGCGCTTCCAGCGCGAACCAGTCGGCACCGGGCCGTACCGCGTGGTGGAGTTCGTGCCTGACCAGCGGATCGTCCTCGAGGCCAACGAGCAGTACTTCGAAGGGCGGCCGGCGGCCGACCGGGTCGTGGTCGTGGCGATCCCGGAGGTCGGGACGCGGGTCGCGGCGCTGCTCAACGGTGAGATCGATATCCTCGTCGACTTGCCTCCCGACCAAGTGGCCGTGGTGGAACAGGCGGGCGGATTCCGGGTGGACAGCTTCTCGCCGCTGAACGCCAACTACCTGATCGTGAACGGGCTGAAGCCGCCGACAGACAAGGCGGAAATCCGGCAGGCCCTGAGCCTGGCGATCGACCGCCAGGCGATCGTCGAGCAACTGTTCGGCGGGCACGGGCTCGTCCCCGGCAGCGTCCAGTCGATCTTCGATCCGCTGTACGTCGAGCGGCCGCCGCTCGCGTACGATCCCGAGCGGGCCCGCCAGCTCCTCGATCAGGCCGGCTACTCCGGCGAGGAGATCACGTTTCTCTTCGACTCTCCGACCTACTACCCGTTGCAGCGCGAGTGGGTGGAGCTGATGGCCGGCATGTGGCGCAACGTGGGGCTGAACGTGACGCTCCACGGCGTCGAGGTCTCCCAGCGGGTGGAGTTCCAGCGACCGGACACCCCGTACCACCTGATCAACAACTCGACCGGAGTCGAGGTCGACATCGTCCTCTATAAGTCGTACGGGCCGAACTCGCTCCACCAGAAGCTGTTCCCGGCCGGCTACTTCGACGACTTCAACCAGATCGTCGAGCAGGCGCGCGTCACGGTGGACAACCGGGAGCGCGCCCGGTTGTACCAGCAGGCGCTCGACATCATGAACGAGAAGGTAATGGTGATCGTCCAGTTCACCATCAACCGCCTGCAGGCGATGCCGGAGAAGATCGTGCTCGGAACCGATCCCGACTTCAGGCTGGATCTCAGCCCGCGCAATTTCCAGGTGCGCGCATAGCGGCGGTTCGGCGGGGAAATCGGGGGTGGTGATGGAATCGCTCGGTCGCATGCTGCTCAGCAGGCTGGGTCGAGCCATGCTCACCGTCTGGCTGGTCGTCACCGCAGTGTTCGTCGTCCTCCGGTCGACCGGAGACCCGGTGCGCTTGCTCCTGCCGGAAGACGCCCCGCTCGAGCAGGTCGAGGCGCTGCGGCGGGAACTCGGGCTGGATCGCCCCATCCCGGTGCAGTACCTGCGGTTCTGGAGCCGGGCCATCTCTGGCGACCTCGGGGAGTCGCTCCGCTTTCATCAGCCGGCATCTGAGCTGGTGCTCGCCCGCTTATGGCCGACGGCCCAGCTCGGTCTCGTCGCCTTCCTCCTCTCGGCGGTGAGTGGCCTGACGCTCGGCGTCGTGACGGCGCTCTCCCGAGGGACAGCGTTCGACCGGGTCATCATGGCCGCGATGAGTCTCCTCCAGGCGAGCCCGAGCTTCTTCATCGGTATCGTCCTGATCCTCTTCGTCTCGGTTCGGCTCGGCTGGCTGCCGAGCAGCGGGTCAGGGTCGCCACGGCACCTGATCCTGCCGGCTGTGACGGTCGCGCTGATCACGATGGCCTCGCTCGCCCGGCTGGTACGTTCGGCACTGTTGGAGGTGCTGCGGGCCGATTATGTCCGGACAGCCCGGGCCAAGGGACTGGCTGAGCACGCCGTGGTGGTACGACACGCGCTGCGCAATGCCAGTCTGCCGGTCGTTACGGTGCTCGGCCTCGAGCTTGCTGCGTTGCTGACCGGAACCGTGGTGGTCGAGACGGTCTTCGCCTGGCCGGGAATCGGCCGCCTGGCGGTCGAGGCCGTCGCGGTGCGTGACTACCCGGTCGTGCAGGCTGTGGTGCTGGTGGTCACGATCGTGTTCGTGGTCATCAACTTCGCTGTGGACGTCTCGTACATACTCCTGGATCCGAGGGTGCGACATGTCTGAGATCTCGACGCTCCAAGGACAAGCGACGATCGGCAGCGTCCAGTGGGAGCGCCAGAGGGCGCCGCGTGCCTGGCGTCGGTGGCTGCGAGGCGTGCCATTCCATATTCTTGCCAGTGCGGCCGTTGTTTTCCTGCTCGGCGTGGTCGCCGTGGCTGCACCCTGGGTCGCTCCCCACGACCCGATCGAGCCGAACCTCCTGGCTCGGAACCGTCCGCCGTTCTGGATGGAGGGCGGCAGCCTCGACCATCTGCTCGGCACCGACCAGGTCGGCTATGACTTGCTGAGCCGGACGCTCTACGGGTCGCGCCCTGCGCTCTTGATCGGGCTGTGCGCGGCCGTGATCGGCCTGGTGCTGGGAACGGCGGCCGGTGTGCTGGCCGGCTACTATCGCGGACTGGTGGACAACGCGATCATGATGCTCGCCGACGCGCAGTTGTCGTCTCCGTTCTTGGTGGTGGCGATCGCGGTGATCGCGGTGCTAGGACAGAGCATCGTCGTCCTGCTCGTCCTGGCGGGGATCAGCGCCTGGCCAGCGTTCGCAAGAGCGGTGCGCGCGCAGGTCGTCGCCCTGCGTGACCGCGAGTTCGTCGTCGCGAGCCGCGCGCTCGGCGCGAGGGACTGGTGGCTCCTGACACGTCACCTGCTGCCCAACCTGCTGTGGCTTGCCATCGTCATGGTCACCATCCAGCTCCGAGGGTTGATCTTGTTCGAATCGTTCCTGAGTTTTCTCGGCCTCGGCGTCCCACCACCCCAGCCCTCCTGGGGCTCGATGATCGCTGCTGGGCGGCAATACCTGGTGACGTCCTGGTGGATCAGCGTGGTACCCGGTGTCGCCCTGGTGTTGACGGTGGTGTCGGTCAGTCTGATCGGGGACTGGCTGCGCGATGTCCTCGATCCGACCTTGCGACACCGATGAGGCTTCGCCAGAGAGGGATTAGGTATGCGAGACCGATCAAGTGCCATGCGCCCGCGGCCGTTCGACCGACCGGGCCGGTTCTTTCGAGGGAACATCCACACGCACTCGACGAACTCGGACGGTCACGCGACTCCAGAGCGAGTCGTCGAGGCCTACCGCCGTCAGGGGTACGACTTCATCGCCGTAACGGATCACTTCCTGAGCCGGTACGGATATCCGATCACCGATACCACCCAGTGGCGCACATCCGACTTCACCACGCTGCTCGGTGCGGAACTCCATGTCCCGGCATTGGCCAACGGCGAGCTCTGGCACATCCTCGCGGTGGGCTTACCGCCCGACTTCGCGCCCCCGAACCCGGGGGAGTCCGCGGCCGACCTTGCTGCCCGCGCGGCGGAGGCCGGCGCCTTTGTGGGGCTGGCTCACCCGGCCTGGTACGGCCTAACGCCCGACGAGGCGCGCAGCATCGAGGCGGCGCATGCGGTCGAGGTGTACAACGAGACCTGCGCCATGCACAACGACCGCGGAGAGAGCTGGTACATTACGGATCTCCTGCTCAGCGAAGGTCGCCGGCTGACGGCCTTCGGAGCCGATGACGCGCACCTTTCGGAGAGCCGGCCGGACGCGTTCGGGGTATGGGTCATGGTGCGTGCCGAGCAGCTCGACCCGCGTGTCCTGGTCGAGGCGCTGAAGGCAGGCGCCTACTATACCAGCCAGGGGCCGTTGATCCACGATATCCGCCTGGAAGACCGCGAGATCGTGGTGGAGTGCTCACCGGCACGGTCGATCTTCGTGAGCGGGCGCCACCGGCGCGTGGCGTTCGTGCATGGCCAGCGCCTCACCGAATGGCGGTGCTCGATCGAACAGTTCCTCGGTTCCTATTGCCGGGTGACCGTGGTCGACCACTCCGGGAAACGAGCGTGGACGAACCCGATCTGGCTGGAGGAGTAAGGAGACTTCGCCGCCTCAGCAGACTGGGTGTGGCTCGCTTTGCCGTACGCTGCGATTTGTGAGCGAGCCACACCCGGGTCGGCACGTACATCCGCTCACAGTTACCGTCGCGCGCCGAGGACGCTCGCGGCGGCCAGCACGGCGACGGCGAGGCCAGTGGCGACGCTGCTGGCGGTCGCTCCAGGGAGGAACGTAACGCCGTAGACGAACGGCAGTACCGCGATCCACAGGCCGAGAACCACGTTCAGCCAGCCGAGCCAGCGCAGGCCGGGCGAGAGCGCGAGCTGGGCGATGGCCAGGCCCAGGATGGAGCCACCGGCCAAGGTACAGTTGAGCCGCAAGGCATCGTAGAGCGAGAAATCCAGTATATACGGCGAGGCGACCAACCAGGCCCCGAGCGGGATGCAGAGGGCCGCCAGGATGTCCCAAAACGTCGTCCGCCGCTGTGCCGTTGCCACTTCACTCGCTCCTTCCCTGACCGAACAGAGGCCGAACCCGGCGCCAGTCCCAGTCGCCAGCACTATTGTCGGTCATGGCGCCTCACTTGACCACCCCCAGCGCCTCGGGTCTTCTTCCCAGCGGCGACTCTCGCCACGTGGGTTTCTGACCAGGCCGGGGCAACGGGTGAGGATGGCCAGTCCGCTCCTGCCTGTATCGGCGCAATCCACTCAGCGCGCTGAGTCGTAATGCCAGTGAACCGCTGAGGCACATCACGTCGGTGAAGGGAGGGTCTATGTCACGAACGAGGATGCGCACTCGTGCGCTGGCCGCGGTCGCACTGCTCGGCTTGCTGGCTGGTCTGCTGGCCTTGCCGCCGCTCGTTGCCGGACAGGGGCAGCGGATCGAGGTTCAACTGACCGAGTTCTCGATCACGCCGAATTCGATCACCGTGACCGCTGGAGAGCCGGTCACCTTCGTGGTCTCGAACACGGGCGGTGCCCAGCACAACCTCACGTTCGAGCTCGAGGCGCAGGGGCTCGAGCAAACGCTCTTCCCTACCAACCTGCAACCTGGTGAGACGAGGGAGGCGACTATCACCTTCGACACCCCCGGCCAGTGGGTTATGTACTGCCCAGTCGGCAACCACCGCGCTCTGGGCATGGTGGGTACGCTCGTCGTGCAGGCCGCGGCGACGCCGACTCCAGCGATGACTCCAACTCCAGCGATGACTCCGACCCCAGCGATGACTCCGACACCTGCCGCGACTCCGACGCCAGCGGCGACGCCGACCCCGGCTGCGACCCCAACTATGGCGCCCGCTCCCTCGCCGACACCGACCGCGATCCCGCGAGCGACGCCGACGCCCGCCCCGCAGGTCGCGCCAGCGACCGGCCGAGGCGGTGGCTCGGCCTCGAACGCGCTGCTCGTGAGCGGGCTGGTCGCGCTCGGGCTCGCCGGGTTAGCGGCCGGACTGGCAGCGCGCCGGCGGATGACCTAGACGCCTAAGGGAAAACCTCCCCGACTGCCGTCGCTCCCTCCAGGTTCCCCGCTTGCCGGCTGCAGGCATCCCTGCAGCCGGCTCTCGGTATCTGGCTCAGTCCTGCCAGGTACAGGCTGAAGGGAGGTCGATTCCGGAGGGCGCAAGCTCTGCCGGCAGCCCGTCGGTGGGCAGCGCCTCCGCGATGGTTCGTTGGATGAGCGAGGTGTTCGGCATCGGGTAGCGCCCTGTCGTCCAGCCGGAGACATACCGGGGTGGAACGAAGCCGACGGCGACGACGTGCTCCGGCGGGACCGCGAGCGCCAGCTCGGCAAGCTGCGGCAGCACATCCAACGGCACGTCGGTTCGCACGGCGTCCTTGAGCGCTTCGGTCAATGCCGGGAAGGCGAGCAGCAGCGTCGGGAGGTCGGCCTGGCGGCGGAGCGCGCCCAATAGGCAGCGCTGGCGGGACATCCGGTCGTAGTCGCTGGTGCCGGTGCGTGACCGTACATAGGCGAGTGCCTGATGGCCGTTCAGGTGCTGCCGCCCCGCTGGGATCTCGTAGTAAGCCCAGTCTTCGCCCGGCACCGGCGGGGAGAGCCAGGTCGCGACCGGCCGGGGAACGTCGATGGTGACGCCGCCGAGCGCGTCGACGAGGCGCACGAAGCCGGCCATGTCGACCAGCGCATAGTAGTCGACCGGGACACCGGTCAACTTGCTGATGGCTCCCTTGAGGGCGGCGGCGCCGGGGTCGCGGGCATCCGGGAAGCGCTCGGGGTAGCGCGAGGCGTAGCTGTAGAGCGCGTTGATCATCTGGGGCCAGCGTCGGTCCGGGAAAGCGTCGGACAGCTCGTCCGGCAGGGGCACACCGACGAAGTTCCGAGGCACGCTGAAAAGGCCAGCGCGTCCAGTGTCGACGTCGAGTACTGCGAGGATGATCGTATCGGTGCGGGTTCCGGTTCGGCCAGGCCCGGCGTCCGAGCCGAGCAGCAGGACAGCGATGCGCCGGTCGGCGAGGGCCGGCTCGAGCGGGCTGGGCGGAGGCGGCTCGGGAGTGGGTGCTGGCGCTGGAGTCGGCGTGGGGGGTGGCTCAGGGGTAGGAGCCGGTGTCGGTTGCAGGGCAGGGAGCCGGCTCGGCAACTCGTCGCTCGGGGGGAGCTCTGCTCCGGCGAGCGGTGGAACCGCAGCGGTCGAAGGGAGCGCCGGCGGCAGCGTCTCTCGCCTGGCCGGTGTCTGGGTAGGGGCAGAGATGGGCACGCTCACCGGCGGCTGGTCAGGAAAGACGGTCACGAGCAGGGTATAGAGCTGGTAGGTGTAGTAACCTGCCAGCAGATGCGGCGTGCTGGCGGTGGCGAAGAGAGCTACGAGGCTGGCCACGACGAACGCCTGCGTGCGATGTCGCCAACGCGCTGCGGTGTGGCGCAATCGCTGCCGCCCGAGCCGGAAGGCGTCGGCGATCACCAGCCAGCGGATCAGCCCGATGGTCAGGTTCAGGCACAACGCGAGGAGCAGGATGGCTGGTCGGAGTGTCAGTATCAGCAGGGCGACACGCTCCTGGCGCCAGGCCAGCCCGGCAAGCACGACCGAGGTGACGGTTCCACCGAGCAAAAGCCCGCCACGTACCCAGGCGCCGAGCAACAGTTGCCCGCTCCCTGGTAGGAGGGCCGAGAGAGCGGCAGCCGCGAGGGCCCGCCACGGGATTCGGGAGATCTCGTCTCGCATCGCCTGCTCCTCGGAGTGCCGTGATCGATCGGCGCGGGGGTAGGGAATCCTAGTTTACCGCATTATTGTCTTGTCGGACACTGGCCCGAAGGGGGCGAGACGATGCTGTATGTACCGCGGCGCACCTGTCGCGCTGGCCGGCCTGGTGCTGGCCAGCCTCGCAGCCGGTTTGTTCGGCCAGGCCGCGGGCGTCGCCGCTCTCCCCGAGCGCGCGACCACGATCAGGGGCTTCGCGGCGTCCGAGCCGATCGTCGCTCTCACCTTCGATGCCGGAGCCGACCGCGGGTACACCGAGGTGATTCTCGACACCCTGGCGGTCAAGGGCGTGGGGGCTTCGTTTAGCCTGACCGGCCAGTGGGCGGAAGCGAACCCTGACCTCGTGCGGCGGATGGCCCGTGCAGGACATCATCTGATCAACCACTCCTGGAGCCGCCGCTCGTTCACTGGCCGCTCGACGGGTACCGCACCGTTGAGCGCCGCCGAGCGTGCCGAGGAGCTGCGCCGGACCGAGGAGCTGATCCGACAGCTCGCCGGAGTCGAGCTGCGCCCGTATATCCGGCCACCGTACGGCGATTTCGACGACTCGGTACTGGCCGACCTGGCTGCCAATGGCTACACCCTGAACATCTTGTGGACGATCGACACGCTGGGGTGGATGGGACTGCCGGCAGAGGAGATCATCCAGCGTGTGCTCGCTGCCGCCGAGCCGGGCGCGATCGTGCTGATGCACGTCGGGAGCCAGTCTCGGGACGCGGCGGCTCTGCCGGGGCTCATCGACCAGCTCCGAGCGCGCGGCTACCGGTTCGCCACCCTGCGCGACCTGGTCGAGGGGCGAGCCGGGCCGCAGTCTCGCTACTTTCCGGAGACCGGGCACTGGGTGGGCCATGGCTTTCTCCGCTACTGGGAACGGTTCGGCGGCCTGGCTGTCTACGGCTATCCGCTTACTGAGGAGTACCAGGATCCCGAGACCGGACTCACCATGCAGTGGTTCGAGCGGGCGCGCTTCGAGTGGCACCCGGGAGAGTGGCCCGAGCGCTACGACGTGCTGCTCGGCCGGCTGGGGGCTCAGCTCCTGGCCAGGCGGCGCTGAGGCTGCTGTATCCCAGCGGGTCAGATGGGAGCGCGGCGAAGCCAGACCTGCATCCGCCCCGGCTCCCGGTTGGCCCAGGCGTAGTACGGAATTGCCAAAAGCTCGACCTCTCTCGCGCTCGCGCTGCTCTCGTCGCCGCGGGCGGTGCGGTAGAGGGTGCCGTCCCACGCCGGCCCCGGCGGAACCAGGCGTGCATGGGTACGCAGCGCGACCACCCCGCCGAGCAGGTCGGGCCGGTCTTCGGCCGAGATCGCCGCATCGCCGGGGAGGACCAGATCGCGAAGCTCGATCCCGGGGTGGTCGGCCTGCTCGATGCAGTAGACCAGCGGCCCGCGAGTCAGGGCCACCCGACCCGCATTCTCGGCGACGTACGGATGCGACGCCAGAAGGCGGGGAGGCATCGGGAGGCTGAGCTCGACCGTGTCGCCGCGCCGCCAGGCACGCCGGATCTCGACGTAGCGGCCTGGGGCCGGATCAGCGGCGGTCTGGCCGTTGACGCGCACGCTCGCGCCGTCCTCGCACCAGGCCGGCACCCGGAGGAAGAGGCTGAACTCGCCCGCGCCGTCGACCTCGATCTCGATTCCCCCTTCCCAGGGGTAGCGCGTGTGCTGGTGGAGACGAACCTGCTGGCCACCGGGCAACGTGATATCCGCGGTGCTTCGGGCGTAGAGGTGAACCCAGATGCCCTGATCGGACACGCTCGAGAAGTAGCCGGGGAGCGACGCCAGGAGGCGGGCCACGTTGGGCGGGCAGCAGGCGCAGGCGAACCAGGGCTGCCGCCGGTGCGAGCCGTCGTCGGCCAGCGGGTTCACGTAGAAGTAGGCCCGGCCGTCGAGCGAGTAGCCGGCGAGCACGCCGTTGTAGAGCGCCAGCTCCAGGAGGTCGGCGAAGCGGGCCTCGCCGGTCAGCAGGAGCATGCGCCAGTTCCACAGCACGTTGCCGGTAGCGGCACAGGTCTCGGCGTAGGCGCGCTCGTTGGGCAGCTCGTACGGTTTGCCGAACGATTCGCCCTCGTGTCGGGCGCCGATGCCGCCGGTCACGTAGAGCTTGGTCGTCGCCATGTCGAGCCAGAGGCGCTCGAGCGTTTCGCGCAAGGTTGGGTCGCCGGTCTCGGCGTAGAGGTCGGCCGCGCCGGCCGCCAGGTAGACAGCGCGGACGGCATGCCCCACCATCTGGTCGAGCTCGCGGAAAGGCTTGTGGTCCTGGCGGTACTCGTCGCCGCCAGCCAACCCGTACCCGCGGGCGTTCAGGAAGTAAAGCGCCTGCTCGAGGTAGCGGCGGTCGCTGGTGGCGCGGGCGAGCTCGGCGAGTGCCATCTCGATCTCGGGGTGGCCGTCGGTGCCGGGCTGGCGCCCTGACTCCTCGGGCCCGAAGGTGTCGCAGATGCAGTCGGCGAAACGGCGAGCCACATCGAGAAGGGTGGTCTTGCCGGTGGCGCGGAAGTGAGCCACGGCGGCCTGGAACAGGTGTCCGGCGCAGTAGAGCTCGTGGCTGCGCGGCAGTTCAGTCCAGCGGGCGGCCAGGTTGCCGAGGATGTAGTAAGTATCGAGGTAGCCGTCGGGCTGCTGCGCGGCGGCGACCATGGCGACGACGCGGTCGACGAGCTGGGCGAGTGCCGGGTCGGGGTCAGTTGCCAGGAACCAGGCGGCCGCCTCCAACCACTTGTAGACATCGGAGTCGTTGAAGTAGAGCCCCTCGAAGGGCCCTTCCTGCTGGCCGGCCGCGCGCCGGAAGTTGTCGAGCCGGCCGGTTCGCTCGAGGTACTCGTGCTGCAGCGGGAGCGAGACCTCACGGGCGAGCTGCCGTCGCGGCCCCCAGAACGCGTCATCGAGCCGGACGGCATTCACCGGCAGCGGGCGGAGCCTGGCGAACGGGCTCGACGACGTATCGACCACGCATGCTGAGGTGTGCCGCAGCACTGGCATAGGCTCTCCCCTCCGTACTCGTGCGAGACACATCTACCAGACGACGAGCCGAGGTGAAGCGAGGCTGCCTGAAGGTTACCCGAAGCGGCTCTCGCGGTCGCAGGCTGGCGCTGCTGGTGGTCGGTTCAGTTGCGGAACGAGGCGCTTTCGGCAAAGTCGGCAGGGCAGGCGCCAGGGCCACGAGAGCCTGCGCTGGCTGGTGAAGTTGGAGTCTTCTCAGTTCTCCACTACCGCAGACAGGGACGGCGCCGGGCGCAAGGCGACGTTGACCGTCTGCAAGCTCGCGCTCGCTAGCATCGCCTCGATGACGAACTCCTTAGCCGCCAGGATCTGCTGGATCATCACCTGGTCCGCCCGGTCAGCATCTCCGGCGATCAGCGCGTCGAGGAGTTCCTGGTGCTCGTGGATCGCCTCGGCGCTGCGATCGCGGGGCAGGTGGCTCATGTGGTGGACGTTACCCTCGTGACCCTGGATCAACAGGGGAACGTGCTCCGCGCGTACACGAGTGAGGCCGACGGGCTGCCAGCCCGGCCCGGCGTCAACCGGTTCGTCTGGAACATGCGCCTGCCGGGTGCACCGAACGTCACCGCCCCCGACCTCGAGCCCTGGCATCGCCCAGATGGGCCGATGGTCTTGCCCGGTACCTACCAGGTTCGCTTGACGGTCGGCGATCACCGCCTCGTCCAGCCGTTCGAGATCGAGCCGGATCCGCGGATCACTGCCAGCCGCGAGGAACTCCAAGCGCAGTTCGAGTTGCTGCAGGCGATCATCGATAAGCTCTCGCTGACCAACGTGACGATTAACCAGATCGGCGCGCTGCTGGCACAGGCGAAGGTCTGGGAACAGCGCACCGCTGGCCTCGCGGAGAGTGAGGCGGTTCGTCGCGCGCTCGCAGCCCTCCAGGATGAGCTCCACGCCATCCGGGGCAGGCTGATCGACGTGCACATGCGAGAGGCTCAGCTCTGGCCCAGCGGGCTGCACGAGAAGTTCAACGCGCTGTTCGATGCCGTCGATAGCGCCGACTACGTCCCCACGCGCCAGTCGCGCGAGGTCTTCGCCGAGCTCTCGGCACAGCTCGACGCGCTGGTCGAGCGGCTCCGGCGCGTGCTCGACGAGGAGGGAGGGGCGCTCAACGCGGCCATTCGGGACGCGGGGCTGGCTCCGATCGGGCTGCCGGGTTAGCTACTCGCTGCGCCGTTGCCGCCTGCCCGGCAGGATTCGTGATACCGTAAGCCGGGTCGTTTCTGGTATTCGTGAGGCGAAGGGTACCGAAAGCTGATGAGCACAGTGCGCGAGACCGGCGAGCGGCCGGCCGGCTATGCGATGCCTCCAGCGCTCGAACCTGACGTGCGCGAGCGGCTGGCGATGGCGGCCAACGGGCTGTTCCGCCGCGCCATCCTCTCGGCCACGCACAACCCGCTGGTGGCGCGGTTCGTCCGCCGCTACGGTATGCGGCTCGGCGCGGCGCGCTTCGTCGCTGGGGAGACGCTGGACGAGGCCGTGCGCGTCCTGCGCTCGCTCAACGAGAAAGGGCTGCGCACCAACACCACGCTGCTCGGCGAAGGCGTCAAGGACGAAGCGACCGCACTCGCGGTCGTCGATGCCTATACCGAGATCCTCGACCGGATCGCAGCCGAGGGCCTGGTGACCAACGTAGCGCTCAAGCTCACTCATCTGGGGTTGGATCTCGGCGAGGAATTCGCGTACTGCAATGTCCGGACGCTGGTCGAGCACGCGGCCGCGCTCGGCAACTTCATCCGGATCGATATGGAAGAGTCGACCCGAGTCGACCCCACGCTCCGCATCTACCGCCGGCTGCGGGCCGACGGCTACGACAACGTCGGCACGGTGCTCCAGGCGATGCTCTACCGCACGGCGCAAGATCTCGAGGATCTCCTGCCGCTCAAGCCGAACCTGCGCCTGGTGAAGGGCGCTTATCTGGAGCCTCCCAGCGTGGCCTACCCGAAGAAGACTGACGTGGATCGTAACTACATCCGGCTGGCCGAGCGCTGTCTTCCGAACGCGGGCTTCACCGCGATCGCGACCCACGACGAGCGAATCATCGCGCACGTGATCGATTTCGCGGAAAGGCATGCTCTCGGTCGCGACCGCTTCGAGTTCCAGATGCTCTACGGCGTGCGGCCGCAGCTCCAGCTCGAGCTGGTGCGCCAGGGATACCGCGTGCTGGTCGCGACGCCGTTCGGCACCGAGTGGTACTACTACCTGATGCGACGGCTGGCCGAGCGCCCGGCGAACGTGCTGTTCTTGCTGCGCAACCTCGCCAAGCGATAATGTGGGTGAGCGTAGCAGACCTGGCCCTGGCTCGGTTGGGTGCGGCAGACCGTGAGAGCAGGAGGGGGATCGTGTACGAACCGCTGCGCGGTGTGTACAACATCTTGAGCACGCCGTTCCTTGCTGATGGCAGCCTGGACGAGACCAGCCTCTGCCGGCTGGTCGAGGCGACTGTGGCGGCAGGGGTGGACGGTATCACCGTCCTGGGCGTGGCGGGCGAGGCGCAGAAGCTGACCGACGCCGAGCGCCGCCGGGTGGTCGAGCTCGTCATGGAGACGGTGAAAGGCCGGGTGCCGGTGATCGTCGGCACCTCGCGGGAGGGCACCGACGCGACCATCGCGGCGAGCCGCGAGGCCGAGGCGCTGGGGGCAGCAGGGGTCATGGTGGCGCCGCCCACCTTCCTGCAGCCCGGCCCGGCGCTGACCGAGCACTTCCGCCGCCTCGGCGAGGCGATCGGGCTCCCGATCGTGCTGCAGGACTACCCGCCCGTGAACGGGGTCACCCTCTCGCCGCGGGCCATGGCCGAGCTGGTCGAGGCGGTGCCGGCGATCGCGACGATCAAGTTGGAGGATACGCCGACGCCGCAGCGGATCGCCCAGACGCTGAAGCTGACCGGCGACCGGGTGACGATCGTCGGTGGACTCGGCGGTATGTACCTGCTCGACGAGCTGCGGGCCGGAGCGAGCGGTACCATGACCGGCTTCGCCTATCCAGAGGTACTGGTGGCGATCTGGCAGGCCTGGTGCGCTGGCGATCGGTCGCAGGCGGCCGAGCTGTACTACCGGGCGCTGCCGGCTCTGGTCTTGGAGGGCCAGCCAAAGATCGGGCTAGCGATCCGCAAGGAGACACAGCGCCGCCGCGGGCTGATCGCGCACGCCACGGTGCGGCATCCCGGCCCGGCGCTCGATGCGCACACGCTCGAGGCCCTGACCGAGGTGCTGAGCCGGACAGGCTTGGCGGAGCTGTACGACCGCGCCGGCCTGCAGTCCCTGTCAGAGTGAGCGTGCCTTGCCTGGTGGCGACCGCAGCCGGGCGGCTCCCCTACCGGGGCGTTATCGACGCAGCGGCGATGGACTTCGAGGGCGGCGCAGGCAGCCAGCCTCGCCCGAGCGTGTGCGGTCGGCGACGGCGCACAGCCTGCGTCGCTGTGCTGAACTCGGCATCCGCTCAGTCGCGTTTCCCGCTCTGGGCACGGGCGTCAGAGGGCTCGACGTCGATGCCGGTGCTCGGGCGATAGTGGACGCCGTCCGTGGCCATTGGGCCAGCGGAGCGTCCCAGCCCCAGCACGTCGTCTTCGTCGTGCGCAATGTGGATGCGCAGCGCGCTTTCCAGCGGGCGATCGAACGGCGACAGCGACCCGAGCATGCTCGATCTGCCGATGTAGCCCACTCGGACGTGTTCCTCGCTCGCTCCGTATCGCGTCGCACCAGGTCGCTCACCGGCTGTCCTATACGTTCGTCAACCCTGCCGAGGCACACCACGGCTCGTGCTTCGTCCTGTATCGTGAGCTCTCCCATGGCGTCGGGCGGGGGTCGAATGTGCGATGGTCGGATGGTTCGCGGCAGGGCACCCGATGTCCCGGTGGCTGCGTGCCCGGGAGTTCGGCTTCGCCTGGCCACTCGCCGAGCGGGCCTGGCCGGTCTCCAGAGCTAGAGACCGGCCAGGTGAGCCTCCTGTCGTTCGCTTCGGAGATGAGCCGGTGCGGCAGGCGTCAGGCCTCCTCGACGAAGGCGACGGCGCGGCAGAAGGCGGCCTCTCCCCCTTTGAACAGCCAGGGGAACACGCCGAGGGTCAGGCGCCGGTTGTGGAGTTCCTTGCGCCCGATCTCGCCACCGAGGTTTTCCACGTGGATGCAGTCGTGTGGGAAGAGGGCGTTGTGCGTCAACTGGTACGCTGATTCGGGGAAGAGTTCCTCGAGCCGGTCGCCGAACTTTTGCTCGCAGATCCCGCGCACGCGCCGCCACTGGTCGAGCCCGCCCCGGCCGAGGAAGCGCCCGATCGGCAGGTTCATCGGGTGATCAGTCGACACCATGTCGACGCCCCAGATATGGATCTTCTTCGCGAGGAGCCAGTCGACGATCGAGTGGTGTGGCCCGGGGTGGCGGAGCAGGTACTTCTCCTCGTCCGGCTGCTCACCGAACTGCGCGTAGCGGTGCCACCCGGTGTGGATGAACAGGATGTCCCCCTCGCGCACCTCGACCCGCTCCTCGATCATCTGAGGGGTGAAGATGTCGAGCTCGTCGAGCACGTCGGAAAGGTCGACGATCACACCGGGGCCGTAGAGCCACTCGAGCGGGATCTGGTCAATCGTCTTGCCGCTGGTGACGAAGTGGCGCGGTGCGTCGAGGTGCGTGCCCATGTGGTTCGAGGTCATGATGTACTGGGCGTTGACGCCGTGCTCCGCCTTGCGCTTGATGTACTTCACCTCGAACGGTGGGTAGAACGGCCAGAACGACACTTCCTGGTTCAAAGGCTGCGACAGGTCGTAGATCTTCATGGTACCCAATCCTCTCCCTCGTCCACCTGCTCCGCGTGCACGGCTCGTCCGCACGACGGCGCGTCCGTACCCGATCTGTCTCGCGCTGCATCCTACGCCTCGGTGTGGATCAGCCGCAACAGCTCGTCTGGGCTGAGCGGCATGCGCGTCACGTGCACCTGAAACGGGCGCAGTGCGTCCTCGACCGCTGCGGCGACCAGCGCTGGCAGCGGGATAGCGCCTGCTTCCCCGACCCCCTTGACGCCGAGCGGGTTGAGCGGAGAGGGGGTTTCGAGGTGAGCCACCTCGATGCGGGGGATCTCCATCGCGGTCGGGATCAGGAAGTCCATGAAGCTGGCGTTGAGAAGCTGGCCGTTCTCGTCGTAGTGCAGCCGCTCGTAGAACGCCCCGCCGATCCCCTGCGCGATGCCGCCGTGGATCTGGCCTTCGACGACCATCGGGTTGATCACCTTGCCGCAATCGTGCACCACCCACAGGCGGTGGAACTGCAACAGACCGGTGGCCGGATCGACTTCGATCACGGCTCCGACTGCTCCGGAAGCCCAGGTGGCGTGCGGCGGCGAGTAATACTCGGTCGCCTCCAGTGCTGGCTGCCGCCCTTGTGGCAACGCGGGGCCGCTCCACGGGCGCGGGCGCACGGCGAGGTCGCCCGCGTAGGCATAGCGCAGCGGATTGGCGAGCTGCGCGAGCTGCGCCCAGGTGAACCCGCGCTCCGGTGTCCCGCGCACGAAGACCCGCCCGTCTTCGACGAGGAGATCGGCGGGGTCGACCTCGAGCTCCTCAGCGGCCAACCGGAGTCCCTGCTCGCGCACGCTGCGAGCCGCCAGCGCGACCGCGCTGCCGGCGACGACGGCGCTGCGGCTGGCGTAGGTGCCCGAGCCGAACTCGAAGTGGGCGGTGTCTCCCTCGATGACGTGCACGGTCTCCACCGGCACCTGGAGTTCTTCAGCCACGATCTGAGCTAGCACGGTCTGGTGGGCCTGGCCTTGCTGGGGCATCCCGGTGGCGACGTAGACGTGGCCCGTCGGTTCCACCCGGACGTGCGCCCCCTCGTACGGGCCGATACCGGTGCCCTCGACGTAGCAGGCGATCCCGAGGCCGACGTAGCGCCCTTCGGCTCGCAGTCGCGGCAGCTCCTCGCTCACCAACCGGTGGTAGTCCATCTCCTGGAGGAGCCGATCGAGCATCGCGGGGTAGTTGCCGCTGTCGTAGCGGGTGGGAGCGCCGTCCTGGAAGATGAGCCCGACGTCGTAGGGGAACTCGTCCGGCTGGATGAAGTTCCGCTGGCGCACCTCGGCGCGATCCAACCCGAGCTCGTCGGCGACTCGATCCATTAGCCGCTCCATGACGAAGCAGGCGTGTGGCCGCCCCGCGCCGCGGTACGGGCTGACCGGGACGGTGTTCGAATACACCGCGCGGAACTCGACGTGGTAGTTCGGCACTTTGTACGGCCCGGGGAGCTGGCAGGCGGTGATGATCGGCACGATGATCCCGTACGGGGTGTAGGCCCCAGCGTCGTGGAGGAAGCGGTCGCGCACGCCGAGGATGCGGCCCTCACTATCGACGGCGATCTCAGCGTCGTGGATTTGCAGTCGCTCGTGGTTCGTGCCGACGAAGTGCTCGAACCTGTCCTCCGTCCACTTGACCGGACGGCGCAGCGCCAGCGCGGCGTAGGGGACGAGCACCTCTTCCGGGTAGACCATGATCTTGCCGCCGAAACCGCCTCCCACGTCGGGAGCGACCACGTGCACCTGCGTCGGCGCGAGCCCGAAGAGCGCCGCCAACGCGTTCCGGATGACGATCGGCGCCTGGGTGGTGTCCCAGACGCGGAGCACGCCGTCCGTATCGTCCCAGGTGGCAAGGATGGCGCGCGGCTCGATCGGCATCGAAGCGCTGCGCTCGATGACCAGCCGCTCGCGGAAGACGTGCGCAGCCGAGGCGAAGGCTCGATCTGGGTCGCCGACGATGCCGACATAGTGGGCAGCGACGTTGGTACCCAGTTCCTCGTGCACCAGCGGCGCGTCCGGTCGCACCGCGGCCTCGATGTCGACCACCGGCGGCAGCTCTTCCCAGTCGACGGCGATCGCCTCGAGCGCGTCCTCGGCCAGGTACCGGCTCTCTGCGATCACCATCGCCACCGGCTCGCCGACGTGGTTGACCTCGTCTCGAGCCAGGGCAAAGCGCGTGTACGGGTGGGTCAGGTCGGGATGCGGGATGAGGAGTGGCATGCGCCGCTGGCACGGCCCGATATCCGTATATGTCCAGACGGCCACGACCCCCTCCATCGCTCGCGCCGCGCTGGCATCGATCGCGCGCACGCGCGCGTGGGCGTGCGGGCTGCGCAGGAAAGCCACGTGGAGCTGGCCGGGGAGGTCGATGTCGTCCACGAACCGTCCGCGACCGGTCAGCAGCCGCGGGTCTTCTGCGCGTTTGATTCGTTCGCCGAAGATCCGGGTCGGCATTGGCTCCTCCCCTCTACGATAGCTGGCGCATCAGGCGGGCCGCTTCCAGCGCGGCCTCGACGATGTTCTGGTAGCCCGTGCAGCGGCACAGGTTGCCGGAGATCGCCTCACGCACCTCACCCTCAGTCGGGTTCGGGTTTTCGGCCAGAAAGGCTTTGAGTACCATCAGCATGCCGGGCGTGCAGTATCCGCACTGCAGGCCGTGCTTCTCCCAGAAGGCGCGCTGCAGGGGGTGGAGAGCATCGTCACCGGTCGCCAGCCCTTCCACGGTCTCGACGGTGTGACCATCGGCCTGGACGGCGAACATGAGGCAGCTCCGTGCCGGCTCCCCATCGACGAGCACCGTGCACGCGCCACAGACGCCGTGCTCGCAGCCGACATGCGTCCCGGTCAGCCCGAGCTCGTGCCGCAGGAAGTCGGAGAGCAGGAGCCGTGCCTCTACGTCGCGCTCGACAGGTGCTCCGTTCACCGTCAGCCGGATCCGCTTCCGCTCGACTCCGTTGGTGCTCATCGGCCCGCTCCCTCCTGAGCGCGTCGTGCTGCCAGTTCCAGCACCCGCTCCGCCAGCACGCCTGCGACGTGTCGGCGGTAGTGCGCCGAGGCGTGCAGGTCAGCGGGTGGATCCAGCTCCTCTCGTACCAGCGCACCGGCCTCGCGCCAGGTCGCGGGCGTCACCGGGGCGCCGCGGAGCGCCGCTTCGGCCTGCGTGGCCTGAACCGGCCGTCCGGCGACGCTGATGAAGCAGAGACGGGCGGCTGCGACTGCCTGGCCGTCGTCAGCCAGCGTGACGACCGCGCCGACGCCGACCAGCGCGTAGTCACCGTGCCGCCGCGCGACCTCCAGCCAGGCGCTGCCGCTCCGTGGTGGCAAGCTGGGGAACCAGACCTCTCGTACCAGCTCGTCCGGCTCAGCAGCGGTCGTCAGGATGTCGACGAAGAAGTCGCGGGCAGCGACAGTACGCTCACCCCTCGCGCTCGCCAGGCGAACGGTGCCGTCGAGAGCCAGGAGCACGCCTGGCAGCTCGGCGGCCGGGTCGGCGTGGGCGATGGAGCCGCCGATCGTGCCGCGCGTCCGGATCGGCAAGTGCCCCACATGACGGATCGCCTCAGCGAGGAGCGGTATCCGCTCGGCAACGAGTGGAGAGCGCTCGACCTGGCGTTGCCGGGTCATGGCGCCGATTGCGACACCGCCGTCACGCTCATGGATGCCCGCGAGCTCACTGACGTGCTGAAGATCGATCAGGTGCCCGGGGCGCACCAGGCGCATGTTCAGCATGGGGATCAAGCTCTGGCCCCCGGCCAGGAGCTTGGCGTCCACATTGAGCTCGGCCAGGAGCTGCAACGTGGCGTCGAGCGTGGTCGGGGCGTGGTAGACGAACCGCGCTGGCTTCATCAGGGCTCCTTTCGCCGATGCCGTTGGGCGGGCGCCCGGCCATGCATCGCTCGCGAGGCCGCGAGGGCGCGCCGTGCAACATACCCGCTCTCCACTCGTCTCGAGGCTCGACAGCCGCGGCCGGTTTGCGCCCGGGGAACGTCGACGGCACCGCGCGGCCATCGATGCCCTGCCGCTGGCATTAGCATAGCGGGCCCTTGCAGTCCATAAAAGCGGAAAGGAGCTCACCGCTGAGCTCCTCTTCCTCGCATTCGACGGCGGCAGTATACTGCGAGGGAGAAGGCCTGTCAAAACCGTGGCATACCACCTGTCAGGACTCGGTAGCGATAGACAGGAGACCACGAGCCAGGCTACACGCGCTCGGCCAGCCGATCCGGTTGGCCGGCCCACTTTTTTGGAACTATACGCGTCAGGTAGAGGGAGGATGGCGTGGTCACGCGCATCCATGTGGAGCCGAACGCCTACTTCGACTCGGTCGCCCTCATGGCCGTCGCTGCCAGGGTCAACCGGGCACCGGGCGTCGACCTCGCGGCACTCGTCATGGGTACAACGCTCAACCTGGAGATGTTGCGAGACTCGGGCTTATGGGATCGGGCACTGGACGACGTGTCTCCCAACGACCTGGTCATCGCCGTGCGGGCGGTGGACGAGGGTACGGCTGGGGCGGCCATTCAGCAGGCGATCGAGGGACTGCAGCGCGGGGTCGCTGCGGCACCTGCGGCGACACCCGGCGAGACTCGGCCGCGCACCTTACGGACGGCGCTCCAGAGGTTTCCAGGCGCTGATCTGGTCGCGATCTCGGTGCCTGGCCCGTTCGCCCCGATCGAAGCCGAGGAGGCGTTGCGCGCCGGCCGCCATGTGTGCCTGTGCAGCGCCAACGTGCCGCTCGCGTAAGAGGT
>JADBJL010000044.1 GCA_014874455.1 Thermomicrobiaceae bacterium | reverse complement strand
GCTCGCACGTTCGAGCGGCAGGCGCAGGTGGAGGGGCGCCGGCTCGTCGTCCCAGGCCACGATGACCGGCTCGCAGGGCCGGCGCCACTGCGCGACGTGACGAGCACGGAGCAGCTCAGGGGCCTGGTCTGGCCGCTCGATCGGGACACCGAGCGCTCGCAGGACGGCCAGCAGTGCCTCCGGGCGAGCCACCTGTCGTTGACCCCGGATATCCCGGTAGGCGATCTGGACACCGTGGGTGAAAGCGAGCTGGCGAAGCTCGCGGAACCCTGTCGACCTCATACCTTTACCACCTGCGCGTATTGGAGCAGTTCCAAGGCACCGCGAAGGGGGATCGCCAGCCAGTCCGGGCGATGGCCGAGTTCGTAGCCGATCTCGTAGACGGCCTTGTCCAGCAGGTACGCGTCGAGCAGCACGCGTAGGCCCTCCGGATCGGAAGGCAGGATTCCCGTCTGTCCGATGACACCGAGATAGCCTTGGAGAAAACGCGACGCCACCCAGGCGTACCAGTAGCGGAGCCACGGCTCGACCTGCTCGGAGTTCGCAATGAGCCCGCGTTGCGCGTGCTCGAAGAGCGCAGCATACGCTGCGTAGTGGAAGGAGCGCAGCATACCGGCGACGTCCAGCAGCGCCGGCCGCTTCAGCCGGCGCTCGCTCAACGGGCGCGCCGGTTCACCCTCGAAGTCGATGATCACGAAGTCTCGGCCGGTGTAGAGAACCTGACCCAGGTGATAGTCACCGTGGCAGCGGATCCGCTTGGCGCGGATGGGGCGACGCAAGAGCTCGCGGTAGGTCTCGTAAATAGCCGCTTCGCGGGCCAGAACCCGCTCAGCGTCTGCGCGTACCGGCTCGGGCAGGCGAGCGAGCTGGTTGCGCAAGGTCTGAAGCGTCTGGACGGCGAACTTTCGCATCGACTCGTAGACCGAGCGTTGATCCTGCGACGAGAACGCTTCCGGCTTAAACGCTGGGTCTTCGTGCTCACCGGCTAGCGCGACGTGCAGCTCCGCGGTGCGCCGTCCCAAGAGGTGCGCCGCTTCAATGTAGGTATCGATCAACTCATACGCTTCCGGCGGCGGCTCCTGCGCCACCAGGGCCAGCAGCCGGGACGTCGCGAGCGAGACCTCCGGCGGCTCCATCTGGCTGGCCAGTACCCGCTCGATGTAGCCACTGAGCGAGTCGAGCGTGTACCGCCAGGCGTCTCCCTCGTTCACGACGTAGCCCTGCAGGATCCCGAGCGTCATCGGCTCGCCCGTTCCCGCCTGGTACTCGATACTTCCGGCGACCGGAGGGATATGCTCGAACGCGACTTTCTCGGTGAGGAAACGACCGATTTCGAGGTCGGGGTTGACTCCAGGTTCCACACGGCGGAAGAGCTTCAGGATCAACTGGTCGCCATAGACGAGCGAGTTGTTGCTCTGCTCGGCGCGGCTCAGCACCGGCTCCGGCACGGGCCTGCCGAGGTCGACGAGTCTCCGGAACGCCCGGGTGGGTTGCGCGAGCACGGTACCCGTATCGCCAGCGAACCGCCGGCGGCGGCCGATCGCCTCCACGAGCGCGAGCCCGAACGCGGGATCCGCCAGCGCATCGACCAGAATGCCCTCGCCTCCCGTGCCGTTTGCCCTCGCCAGCACGAAGTGAGGCAGGCGCTCGATAACCTGGGTGGCCAGTTCGCCGTCGACCAAGGTGACCGGGAGGACATAGGTCTCTGGATCGCCCTCGGTGTATTCGACGGTGATGAAGAGGATGACGGCACTGTGCTGGCCGTAGGGAACCGGCACCTGCTCGGTGATCCGCGTCGCCTTGATGCGGCGGGCCTTGCCGGCGAACCACCGCCGGCCGCGCAGGTACGCCGGGAGGAGCGACTCCAGCGCCCGGCGCGCCGGAGCCAGGTCGAGCTGGCCGTCGCGCCGGACACTCGGCACCAGGGCGAGATCTGCCAGTTCGATCGCAGCGGGCTCTTCTCCGACCCGCTGCGGCTCCAGCGAGAACCAGTAGAAGCTGTGCGGGCCGAGGGTCAGAAAGTATGGCTGGTCGGTAATGATGGGGAACTCGGTGCGGCCGAAGAGTTCCACCGGAACCAGCCCACGGTAGGCGCTCAGGTCGAGCTCGGCAGCCTGGACGAAGCGCGAGAGGTTGGCGACAACGAGGATGGTCTCGTTCTCGTACTTCCTCACATACGCGAGAACCTTCCGGTTTTCCGGTGTGATGAACTCCAGGCTGCCCCGCCCGAACGCGCGGTACTGCTTGCGGAGGGCGATCAGGCGCTTCATCCACCAGAGCAACGAGTGCGGGTTGTTCTGCTGCGCCTCGACGTTGACCGCCTCGTAGTGGTACTCGGCCTCGACGATGACCGGCAGGTAGAGGCGCTGCCGGCTGGCGGTCGAAAAGCCAGCGTTGCGGTCGCTGCTCCACTGCATCGGGGTGCGCACCCCGTTGCGGTCGCCGAGGTAGATGTTGTCGCCCATGCCGATCTCGTCACCGTAGTAGATGACCGGCGTGCCGGGGAGCGAGAAGAGGAGACCGTTCATCAGCTCGATGCGGCGCCGGTTGTTCCCGAGCAGGGGCGCCAGGCGCCGCCGGATGCCCAGGTTGATGCGGGCCACCGGGTCGCGGGCGTAGACCCGGTACATGTAGTCGCGCTCCTCGTCGGTGACCATCTCGAGCGTCAACTCGTCGTGGTTGCGCAGGAACAGGGCCCACTGCGCGTTGTCGGGAATCGGGGGCGTCTGGCTGAGGATGTCGATGATCGGGAACCGGTCTTCCATGCGGATGGCCATAAACAGCCTGGGCATGAGCGGGAAGTGGAAGGCCATGTGGCACTCGTCACCCTCGCCGAAGTAGGCGACCGCGTCCTCTGGCCACTGGTTGGCCTCGGCCAGCAGCATGCGGTTAGGGAAGCGCGCATCGACGTGGCGACGCAGCTCCTTGAGGAACGCGTGCGTCTCCGGAAGATTTTCGCAGTTCGTGCCCTCACGCTCGTAGAGGTAGGGGACAGCGTCGAGCCGCATCCCGTCGATGCCCATCTCCAGCCAGAAGTCGACCACCCGAAAGATGGCTCGGCGCACGCGCGGGTTGTCGTAGTTCAGATCCGGTTGATGCGAGTAGAAGCGGTGCCAGTAGTACGCCTGGGCCACTGGATCCCAGGCCCAGTTCGAGGTCTCGAAGTCCTTGAAGATGATGCGGGCCTCCTGGTAGCGGTCGGGGGTATCGCTCCAGACGTAGTAATTGCGGTGGACGCTGCCGGGCGCGGCTCGCCGGGCCCGCTGGAACCAGGGATGCTGGTCGGAGGTGTGATTGAGTACCAGCTCGTTGATGACCCGGATCCCGCGGCGGTGCGCCTCGCGGATAAAGTGGCGGGCGTCGCGGACGGAGCCGTAGGCGGGATGGACGCTGGTGTAGTCGGCGATGTCGTACCCGTCGTCCCGGAGTGGCGAGGGGTAGAACGGCAGCAGCCAGACCGCGGTGATCCCCAGGTCTTCGAGGTAGTCGAGCTTGGCGGTGAGCCCGGGGAAGTCGCCGACCCCGTCGCCGTTACTGTCGAAGAACGCGCGGACGTGGAGCTCGTAGATGATCGCGTCCTTGTACCAGAGCGGGTCGTCCGGCAGTACGGGCGCTGCCTTGCGTGTCCTCTGAGCCACAGTCATCGGCACTCGCGCTCCTTCTTGCCTACAGGTAGTACTCGAAGTCCTGCTCGGCCCGCACCCGCCGGCGCAGGCGGAAGATGTGCGCCGGCAGGATCTGCGGGTTGAGTTCGACGTAATTCGTTGGCCCGTGCCAGAGGTACCGGCTGTCGCTGAGCAGGTCGTGCACCTGGTACGGGTGGAGCGGGTCGATATCCAGCTCCTCCAGGGGGAGGGTTACCCAGCCGGACTGGGTATGGTGTGGGTCGAGGTTGACGACCGTGAGGATCACGTTGCTCCGGTCATCGGTAGCCTTGGAGTAAGCGATCATCTCCGGGTTATCGATCCGATGGAAGCGCAGGTTGCGGTCGCTCTGCAAGGCCGGGTTCTCCCGACGGATGCGGTTGACGCGCGCGATCAGCGGTGCGAGGCTGTGGGGCGCCTCGAGATCCCAGTAGCGGATCTCGTACTTCTCGGAGTTCAGGTACTCCTCGCTGCCCGGCGCCAGCGGCACGCGCTCGCACAGCTCGAAGGCCGGCCCGTAGATGCCATAGCTGGCGCCCAGCGTGGCGGCGAGCACCAGCCGCGCCATGAACGCGGGCCGCCCGCCGTGCTGGAGGTACTCGGTGAGGATATCGGGGGTGTTCGGCCAGAGGTTCGGGCGGAAGAACTCCCGCACGTCGGTCTGGGTCAGCTCGGTAAAGTACTGCTCCAGCTCTTCCTTCGTATTCCGCCAGGCGAAGTAAGTGTACGACTGGGTAAAGCCGAGCTTGGCCAGGCGATACATCACCTTCGGCCGGGTAAAGGCCTCGGAGAGAAAGATCGTCTCCGGGTAGTCGCGCTTGACCTCGGCGATCAGCCACTCCCAGAAGAGGAACGGCTTGGTGTGGGGGTTATCCACGCGGAAGATCCGCACCCCCTGTCCGATCCAGAAGAGCACGACGCGCTTGAGCTCGGCCCACAGCTCGCGCCAGTGCTCGGTCTCGAAGTCGAACGGGTAGATGTCCTGATATTTCTTGGGCGGATTCTCGGCGTACTGGATCGTGCCGTCGGGGCGCCAGCGGAACCACTCGGGATGCTGCCGGACGTACGGGTGATCCGGCGAGCACTGGAAGGCGAGGTCGAGCGCCACTTCGATGCCGAGCTGCTGCGCTCGCTCGACCAGGCGGCGAAAGTCGTCCAGTGTGCCAAGGGCCGGATGGACGGCGTCGTGCCCACCCTCTTCGGCGCCGATGGCCCAGGGGCTGCCCGGGTCGTCGGGGCCCGCGACGAGGCTGTTGTTCCGTCCCTTGCGGTTCGTCCGGCCGATCGGGTGAATCGGTGGGAGATAGAGCACATCGAACCCCATCTCCGCGATATAGGGCAACCGGCTTTCGCAGTCGCGGAAGGTGCCGTGACGGCCAGGCTCCGGCGAGCACGAGCGCGGGAACATCTCGTACCAGGTGCTGAAGCGGGCACGCTCGCGGTCGACAGTCACCCGCAGCGTGCGCTGGTACTGGCAGGCGAAGGGCCGGTCGTCGTAGCGTGCCATCAGCTCGGCCAGTTCCGGTTCGAGGGCAGCCTCGGCGTTCTGTTGCCCGCCACGCAGCCGCGCGGCGTAGCGGCGGAGAAGCTCACCGTCGGCTTCGCCGGCTCGCGCCGCGGCGGCTTCGATCAACTCGGCACCGATCAGGAGGTCGTCCGTGACGTCCTGTTCGGCTTGCAGGCGCTTCCGCAGGTCGCGTGTCCAGGTCTGGAACCGGTCGACCCAGGCGAGCACCGTGTACTCGTACGTACCCAGCTCCACCACGGTGAACAGCCCGCGCCAGCGGTCGTTCTCGACCAGCGTCATCGGCACTTCGTCCCAATCGGGCTGTCGCGTGTGGCGAAAGCGCAGCACGGCCGAGATGGCGTCGTGCCCATCGGCGAAGATGTCGGCTTCGACCACGACCGGTTCGCCGAGCACCCGTTTGACCGCAAACCGCCCACAGTCGATCTCCGGGGACACGCGCTCGATGGCGACGCGTCGGCGGCCTTCCGCCGGGAACCGCTCACCGCTGCTCGTTCGAGTCTGAGGAACCGCAGTCACGGATCACGCCTCTCTCTCGCTCCTGCGCATCAGGTTCTCGCGTGGTCTCACTAGCGGGATTCATCGGACGAACAGACGCGCTCGCGTTTGGTATCGTCGGGGGCGCGAGGAGCTTGGGTTGTCCTGTCTTTGATGCTAGCAAACTCAGAGGGAGCCGTCGGCTCTCGCGGGAGCGCAGAAGGGAGGACGAGATGCGAGTCGCGGTGATCTCCGACACGCACGGCAACCTGGCGGCGCTGGATGCCGTGCTCGCCGAGATCGACGCCACCGGCCCGTACGATCTGCTGGTGATGGGTGGTGACTTCGCGTTCGGCGGGCCGCATCCGGCCGAGTGTATCGACCGGATCCGCGAGCGTGGCATCCCGGCAGTGCGGGGCAACACCGACGAGTTCATCGTCGAGCTCGCCACCGGAGGTCGGATACCGGCGAGGGTCGCGCACGAGTCGCAGCGCCACACGGCCTCGGAGCCGATGCTCCAGCGCTACCGCTGGGCGGTCGACCACCTGGCGGCAGACCAGATCGCGTACCTTGCACACCTGCCGCTGGCCCGCGCGATCCCGGTGCCAGCGGGCCGGGCGCTGACGGTCGTGCACGCGACGCCGTGGAACGCCCACGATACCGTGCCGGAGAGCGCCGCTGAAGAGCTGGCGCGCCGGATGCTCGACCAGGCCGGCGGCCAGGCGCTCGCATACGGCCATATCCACGTGCAGTACCTCCGGCGGGTCGATGGGCGGCTGCTGGCCGCGGTCGGCAGCGTCGGGCTGCCGTTCGACGGCGACCAGCGAGCCGCCTACGCCGTCTTCACGCTCGGCGAAGACGGCTGGTCGGTGGAGTTCCGTCGCGTCGCCTACACCGTGGAGCGAGCCGTCGCGGACGTCCTCGCCTCTGGCATGCCGGGAGCCGAGGCGCAGGCGGCGATCCTGCGGACAGCGAGGCCGCCGCGCGCGTAGGCGTGGTGTCTCAGGAGCGCGAGGCAGAGCAACCGTGGCTGTCTGAGCGCCCCACACCCGGCCGTCTCGCCAGCACGCCGCTCAGGACATCGGCACCTGCGGGATGATCTTCCCCTCGATCCGCTCGAAGATCTCGTCCATGCTCCGGCCAGTGATCGTCACACCGTGGTTCTTCAGGCCGATGACGGCCCGGGAGGGATCTGGCTCCTGCGCCAGAAGGTGGGAGACGGCCTGGGCCAGCTCGATCGTCCCACACGGGTAATTGATCTCGGTCGAGCGGATCCCCTCCATCCAGGCATGCACATGGACGATGGCCCCGATCTCGGGGTGCTGCTGGTAGATCATCCAGTGCTCGATGGCGTCGACCGAGACGCGCCGTGGCTGCACGTGGGGCGGCACGCTCAGGATGATTGCCGGGATGGCGGGATCGAACCCGGACACGAGGAGGATGTCCTGGCCGATCACCTCGAGCTTCGCCTTGTTGACACCGCTGGCGCTCATCCAGAACCGGTTGCGATCCTTGCGCGCGCTCAGGTTCCCGTAGCTCAGCCCCCCGAGGCCGTAGAGCCGCTTCACATGCCGCAGCTCGCGCTCGGTCAGGATCTCGTGCACCGGGAACGGCGCCGGCAGCAGGTTCATCGCGTCCAGTCGCTTACCGGCGCGGGAGATCTGCTCCGTGATCTCGTCGCCGTTCCAGAGTTCCGGCTCCAGATCGGTGCGGAAGATGTTGTTGATCACCAGGCGCGATGACGCGAGCGGGTGGAGGCGCGTGTAGATCTCGGCGAAGAAGGCCTCGTCCTGGCCGGGTCGATGGCGGATCGTATAGTGGCCGCGCTCCAGCGTGATGAAGTGAGCCTCGATCCCCTCTTCGCCGGGCAAGAGGAGGATGACCAGGTTGGCCAGCGCGCGCAGGAGGTACGGGTAACCGGTCATCAGCACGTCGCCGGGTCGCTCCGGAAGCTCGGTGATCCCGACGACGAATGTCGCTTGGGCCTTCCGGCGATACGGCTGCGGCCTGTCGTGCGGGAACACGCTGAGGACGAGCCGGATGTCCGGCACGGGGCGCTCGAAGAACTCGTGCCCTCGGCGTTCCAGCTCTCGCCTCAAGCCGTCCGCGAACCAAGCCAGGTTGGGACTCGCCGGTACCCCGACCGTCGTAAACGTTCCCCGCTCCGGTTCGCCCCGGTCGAGGTGCATCGTTGCGATCAGCGGTTCAGACTGCATACCCGCTGTGGCCTCACCGTTCACTTCTCGTGTGTCTCCTTATGATTCGTTCTGACTCTTGAAGCAGCCGCTCGCCCGCTGCGCACATGGGCAGCGCGCCTGATTGTCGCAGAAGCCAGGTGTTCCGGTCAACCTCGGCCGGTGCCCTCGCACGTGCCGCGCGGTACCCGGATCGCGATGGCGCGCTGGAGCACACTGGCCCGCGCATCGGTCGTTCCCGGCTGCTCGCCGTCCATCTCGATACGGAGTGGCTCGGGCGCGCGGATCTCGGCGTGGTGCGCCGTCCAGTGCTCGACTGCCGGGTGGCCCAGGTGCCTGCCACTGTAGACCGCCGGAAGCAGCGATATCAGCACCTGCCAGCGCGAGACTTCGCGCAGGATGAACACTTCGAGCAGCCCGTCGGTCACCGAGGCCATCGGCGCGATCCGCATGCCGCCCGCGTGGAAGCGGCCGTTCGCCAGCGCCACCATCAGTGCCGGCCCACGGTGCACTAGCTCGTCGTCCACCCAGAGTTCGAGCGGGCGACTGCGGTAGCGCAGGATCGTCCGGGCCGCGCCAACCAGATAAGCGAGAAAGCCGCCGAACATCTTGTGCGACCCGCTGACCCAGGCAGCCGTCTCGGCCCCCAGGCCGACATCGGCCATATTGACGAAGTAGCGTCGCTCCGGCCGCCCGCTGAGGCCGCGATACTCCACCACACCGGCATCGACCCAGCAGACTTCACCGTCGCGCAGGAGGCTCACGACCTGCTCTGGCCGGGTGATCCCGAAGAGCCGGGGAAAGTCGCGGCCTGTGCCGCACGGGACGATCGTCAGCACGGCGTCCCGGGCGAGAGGCTGGCCGTCTTCGTCGAGGTAGCCGTTCACGACCTCGTTGAGCGTGCCGTCCCCGCCGACGACGATCAGCTCGCGGGCACCCTGCTGCAGCAGCCAGCGGGCGATCAGCGTGGCATCGCCGGGCCTACCCGTCCGGTGCTCCTCTACCCGCAAGCCGAGCGCTTCGAGCCAGCGCTTGAGTGGGGGCCAGGCCCGCGCCGGACGGCCGCTTCCGGAAGCCGGGTTCACGACAGCATGAGCTGTCTCGACGACCAGCTTGCCACTCGTCCAGGCTGGAGTCGCCTGTTTCCGGATCTCTCGAGACATCGGCTCGGCCTCCTGCTGCCAGCAGGATCGAACACGGGCGCCTGCGCTCGGGCTTGGGGAATCCTACACCGTTGAGTGCTGGCGTGTCGCCGGTCGACGTCACCGAGTGCAAGGGTCGAGCCACAGCGCGAACCGGTACCGCCAGGTAGTATGATCGTCTCCCGGTGTTCTGTACAGTCAGATTTGACGGGATTTTGTCTCCGTGTTATCCTGCCGGAAAAGTACGGATGGGGCAGTACCAGCGTGAGAAGGGGGACGAAACGCTCGGGGCCCGGATTCGATCGTGCGGCATCCCCGTGTGCGAAGGATGAATCCGGCCAGGTTGGGAAGGGAAGGGGCCAGGGCCGGTGAGCGGCTCGTGGGATAAAGGGCGCGAGTCGGCGACTCCACGCGTATCCGCCCGGATCGCTCCGCCAGGTGATGGGCAGCCACAGTTCGGGTGGCGGCCCGATCCGGCTGAGCTGGCGACCGGCTGTGCGAACGGCCACGGAGCCCAGCCTCCGGGCAGTTCCCAGCACGGAAACCATCCCGCCGTACCGTCCAATGGTGCGGCGGCGGGCGCGCGTGAGCATGCGCGACCCGTCGCGAACGGCTCGCGCCCTGTCGATCATCCCCCGCCTCTGGTAGTGATCCGAAAGTCAGCGAGCGACGGGCACCCACACGCGCCGGTAGCGCCCAACCCCCCGCGCCTACCCAAACTCGTTCTCGCTCCCTCGAGACCGCAAGTTCTCGGAGCGCCCCAGCCAGCGGCTGTCTCCCCCAGCAGATCGCCGAGCGCAGTCGTACAGGGCTGGCGCAGCAGCGGATGGCGGACGCTGCTCCACGGGCTCGTTCTCGCCGTGGCACTCGCAACGGCAGTCAGCGGCGGTTTCTGGGCGCGCGAGTTACCGGTGCAGCGGCCAGGCGGAACTGACCAGATCGTCGCGGTCGGGCCTGCCGGCCCGGTCTCGCAGCAGGCCACGAGTTCGTTGCTCCTCGCGGTGGGTTCGATCTCGACAGACATGATGTCTGGTTACCTCTCGACCGGTGGGCTGGCGGTGACCCCCGACGTGTTGCAGATCGACACCTATGTCACCGCCGAGGGAGAGACCATTTACGATGTCGCGCAGGCGACGGGGCGCTCGCCCGAAACGCTTCTCTGGGCCAACAACCTGGTCGACCCGGGCAAACCGCTTCCGGAAGGCGTCCAGCTCCGCATCCCACCGGTCGACGGGATGCTACATGTCGTCCGAGAGGGTGACACGCTCGAGTCGATCGCGGCCCGCTACCAGGTGGACGTGAGCGCGATCACCGGGTATGCGCCCAACGGCGTGCAGTATTCCACCGATCTCGTTCCCTTCCGGTTGCTGATGGTTCCCGGCGGGAAGATGCCGAGCCGGGATCGCGTCATCATGTACACCGTGCAGGAAGGCGATACCCTCTGGCGGATCGCCGAGCGGTTCGGTCTGCAGACGAAGACGGTCACGCTGGCCAACAGCCTGCCTGACCCGGAACTGATCCACCCGGGGCAGCAACTGGCGATCCTGCCCACTGACGGGGTGATGGTGCAGGTCAAGGAAGGGGATACTGTCGAGTCGCTCGCCGAGTACTGGGGTGTCGACCCGCAAGTCATCCGGGACTACCCGATGAACGGGCTGGGTGAGAACGGCGTGCTCCGAGTGGGCCAGTACGTGATGATCCCGGGCGGCGAGCCGCCTCCGCCACCGCCGCCCCCGCCACCACCGCCAGCGGCGCCCTCGGCACCGGCCAGGGCCTCGTCGCCAGCGCCACCGCCGGCCGAGCGACAGACGCCCAGCGGCTCATTCATCTGGCCGACGACCGGGGTGATCACCCAGTACTTCCATGCCGCTCACAACGGCTGGGACATCGCCAACCAGATGTACACCGAGATCTGGGCGGCCGACAGCGGCACCGTGATCTTCTCCGGCTGGAACAATTACGGGTTAGGCTACGCGGTGGCGATCGACCACGGGAACGGCTACGTGACCTGGTATGGGCACATGGCGGAGCCGCCGCCGGTGCAGGTAGGGCAGTGGGTGAACCAGGGGCAGTACATCGGGCCGATGGGGAGCACTGGCTACTCCACCGGGCCGCACGTCCACTTCATCATCATGTATAACGGGGTCTACCAGGATCCGGCCTGGTACCTGAATTGATCGTACGAACGAGGCAGGTGACGCGGATGCAGACCACGGCGAAGAGACGCGGCACACGCGGTACCGGGCGGTGCGCTGAGCTCTCCGGTGCGACGGGCCGCCAGGCGTGGGAGGCGCAGGGAGCATGATTCGCCCGCTGAGCGCGCTCTTCGGCTTGTTCAGCCGTGATCTGGGGATCGACCTGGGCACGGCCAATACTCTCGTCTACGTGCGCGGCAAGGGGATTGTCATCTCGGAGCCGTCGGTCGTCGCGGTCGATAGGAAGACGCGCCGTGCCCTGGCGGTCGGAGTCGAGGCCAAGGCGATGGTCGGGAAGACCCCGGAGACGATCGTCGCCGTGCGGCCGCTCAAGGATGGCGTCATCGCCGACTTCGACACCGTGGAGATGATGCTGCACTACTTCATCCGCAAGGTGCACGCCCAGCAACTGATCACGCCGCATCCGCGTGTCGTGATCGGGATACCGAGCGGTGTCACCGAGGTCGAGAAGCGCGCAGCCAAGGACGCAGCGCTGAGCGCTGGCGCGCGGGAGGCGTACACCATCGAAGAGCCGATGGCCGCCGCGATCGGTGCCGGTCTCCCGATCAACGAGCCGGTCGGGAGCATGATCGTCGACATCGGCGGTGGCACGACCGAAGTCGCGGTCATCTCGCTGGGCGGGATCGTCGTCAACTACAGTATCCGGGTGGCAGGCGACGAGATCGACGAGGCGATCATCCAATGGGCGCGTCGCGACCACAACCTGGTGATCGGTGAGCGCTCGGCTGAGAACGCGAAGATCGCGGCCGGCTCAGCCTACCCGCTCGAGGAGGAACGGCGCGTGGTGCTGCGGGGGCGAGACCTGCTGACCGGCTTGCCGAAGGCGGTCGAGGTCAGCAGTGTCGAGATCCGCGATGCGATCGCCGGGCCGGTGAACCAGATCGTCGAGTTGGTGAAAACCTGTGTGGAGGAGACGCCCCCAGAGCTGGTCGCCGACATCATGGAACGCGGGATCGTGCTGGCCGGCGGTGGCGCCCTGCTGATGGGGCTGGACAAGCGCTTGATGGCGGAGCTGCGGATGCCCGTCTACCTGGCCGATGACCCGCTGACCTGCGTCGCCCGCGGCACCGGGCGCGTGGCGGAGGCGCTCCACCTCTACCAGCGGGCGCTGGCGGGAAGCCAGCAGCGGCGCACGCCCGCGCGCTCTTGACGGTAACGGCGCATGGCGAGAGCCTGCGGTGAGCGATGACACTCACAGCCCGGCAGGTCGCGATGCTGGTCGCCCTCTTCGTGGCCACCAGCACCACGCTGATCCTGCTCGATCACCAGCAGCGCCTGGACACGGTGAAGGGGCCAGCGAACCGCCTGGCCCGGGCGGTCGAGTCGGCCCTCTCCCAGGCGCTCGATGAGGCACCCTGGGCCGGACGCGGCAGCCAGAGCGAGCTCGAGGCTGAGCTGGAGGCGCTGCGCGCCGAGCGAGATCGGCTGCTGGCCGAGAACGCTCGCCTCAAGGAGCTCGAGCGGGAAGTCGCGCAGCTTCGCCAGCAGCTCGGCTTCAAGCAGCAGAACCCGAACCTGACGCTCGTGCCCGCTAACGTGATCGCCTACGACCCTGGCGCGCTGCAGCAGGCGATCGTGATCGACCGCGGGGCCGACGACGGGATCGAGGTGGGCATGCCGGTGGTCAGTCCGGACTTCCTGGTCGGCCTGGTCACCGAGGTCGAAGCCGACCGCGCTCGGGTCACGCTGCTCATCGACTCGAGCATGCAGATCGGCGCGCTCCTCCAGGAGAGCCAGGCCGAGGGCATCCTGTACGGCCAGTGGCAGCGCGGCGGGCTGCTGGAACTGCGCCATCTCGATCCGAAGACGCCGGTGCGCGAGGGCGCGCTGGTCGTCACCTCAGGCCGCACCGCGCGCGTCCCGGCCGGGCTGGTGATCGGAACGGTCTACGGGGGGGAGCGCGAGGTCGAGGCGAACGAGCTGCGGCTCGCGGTGCGGCCGCTGGTAGACTATAAGGCGCTGCGCTCGGTCAGCGTGATCCTCGCCGGTGAAGACCAGTAGAGCATGGACCCTCGACTAAGCCTGGCAGTGGGGGTGAGCCGCCTGAGCGCTACGGCGCTCCGCCGGCTGGGGTGGGGCGGTGGCACCGCCCTGCCGGGGCTCCTGACCAGCCTGGTCGACCCCGCGGCACTCAGCAAGCTGAGCCGCCAGCTCCCCGCTGGCTGTGTCGTCGTCGCCGGGACGAACGGCAAGACCACGACAGCGCGGATGCTGGCCACGATCCTGGAGCAGGCCGGGCACCGGGTAGTGCATAACCGCGCTGGTTCGAACCTGGTGCGCGGCATCACGGCCGCGATCGCCGAGCAGTCGTCGCTGCTCGGTCGGGTGCGAGGCGATATCGCGGTGCTCGAGGCGGACGAGGCGGCTTTCCCGGTCGTGGTGCGCCAGACGAGCCCGCGCATCGTCCTGCTGCTCAACCTGTTCCGCGACCAGCTCGACCGGTACGGGGAACTGGACACCGTGGCGCGGGCCTGGGGCGAAGCCCTGAACGCACTGCCGACCGCGAGCGGCGTCGTCGTCAACGCCGACGATCCTACGCTGGCGGCGCTGACCGGCGAGCTGGCCGGCCGGCGCCTGGCGTTCGGCCTGGCCGAGCAGCGCTTCGCGCTCGACCGGCTGCCGCACGCGGCCGATGCGTCGGTCTGCCGCCGCTGCGGCACGGCGTTCACCTACCGCGCTGCGTTCCTCTCCCACCTGGGCGACTACCGGTGCCCTGGCTGCGGCTTCGAGCGCCCGCCGCTCGATGTCGCCGCCCGAGCGATCGCGCTCGAGGGGTTGGAGCGCCTCTCGTTCGAGGTGACAGCGCCCGGCCAGCAACCCTGGCGGGTGGAGGTGCCGCTCTCCGGGCTCTACAACGTGTACAACGCCTTGGCTGCCGTCGCTGCCGCCCACGCGCTCGGGATCGCGCCCGAGCTGATCCGGGCCGGCCTCGCGGCCACGCGGGCCGCCTTCGGGCGGCTGGAGCGGGTGTGTTACCGTGACCGCTCGCTCGTGATCGTGCTGATCAAGAACCCGACCGGGCTGAACGAGGTCGTGCGGATGCTGACCAGCGCGCGGGTCGAGGCGCCGCTGCTCATCCTGATCAACGACCTCGACGCCGACGGGCGCGATGTCTCCTGGCTCTGGGACGCCGACCTCGAGCCGCTGGCCCAGACCGGCCTTCCCATCTTCACCGGTGGCATCCGCGGGGCGGACATGGCACTCAGGTTGAAATACGCCGGTCTTCCCGAGGAGCGCCTGCGGGTGCTCGGCGATCTGCCCGGCGCGCTCGATGCCTTCGTGAGCGAGCTGGCTCCCGGCCAGACCGGCTACATCCTGCCGACCTACACCGCCCTGCTCGCGCTGCGCCGGGCACTGGCCGAGCGAGGCGTGGCGTCGGCCTTCTGGCGGCAGTAGGAGGCGAGCTATGGAGCTCACCATCTGCTGGCTCTACGGCCGGACGATGAACATCTACGGCGACCGCGGCAACGTGCTGGCGTTGGCGCAGCGCTGCCGCTGGCGCGGGATCGAGGCGCGGGTGATCGAGCTCGGCGTGGGCGAGCCGCTGGAGCCGGGCCGCTGCGACATCTTCTTCTGGGGTGGCGGGCAGGATCGCGAGCAGGTGGCCGCAGCGCGCGATCTCCAGGGGCCGAAGGGCGAGACCTTACGGTGTGAGATCGAGGAGGGAGCGCCGTTGCTGGCGATCTGCGGCGGCTACCAGCTTCTCGGCTACTACTATCGCCCGCACCGGGGTGAACCCCTGCCCGGCCTCGGCGTCTTCGACGCCTGGACGGAGGCCGGATCACGCCGGATGATCGGCAACGTCGTGGTCGAAAGCGAGGAGTTCGGCGAACTAGTGGGCTTCGAGAACCACAGCGGCCGCACCTTCCTGGGGCCGAGGGCCCGGCCGCTGGGCCGCGTGCGGATCGGCTGGGGCAACAACGGCGAGGACAAGACCGAAGGGTGCCGCTACCGCAACGCGATCGGCTGTTACTTGCACGGCCCAGTTCTGCCGAAGAACCCGCAGCTCGCCGACTTCCTGATCCAAGCCGCTCTCCAGCGCCGCTACGGCGAGGTCGCGCTCACCCCACTGGACGATACCCTGGAGCGGGTAGCCCATAGCTCGGCCGTACGCCGCGCGCAGGCGTCCCGATAGCCGCCGTCGTCACACCTGCTCGGCAAGCTTGCGCGCGGCGATCAGGAGCGGATCCCAGACCGGCGAGAAGGGCGGCGCGTAGGCGAGATCCAGGTGCATGAACTCGTCGACCCGCATGCCGGCATGCAGCGCGGTGGCCACAACGTCGATCCGCTTGCCGGCTCCTGGGCCGCCGACGATCTGCGCGCCGAGCAGCCGGCCGCTGCCCTTCTCAGCGAGCAACTTGACCACGATCCGCGCGGAGTCGGGGTAGTAGCGCGCTCGCGTGCGGTCTTCGATCCGGGCGACGCCGTACTCGAAGCCGAGCGCCTGTGCCTCGCGCTCGTTCAGGCCTGTCCTCGCGATCTCGGTCTGGCCGAACTTCGTGATGGCGGTGCCGACGACGCCGGGGAAGCGGGCATAGCCGCCGCCGATGTTGATCCCGCAGACTCGTCCCTGTTTGTTGGCGGTGGTGCCGAGCGGGATGTAGGCCGGCCGGCGGCTCACCAGGTGGAAGGTCTCGGCGCAGTCGCCGGCCGCCCACACGCCGGGGATGCCGGTGCGCATCCGGTCGTCGATCCGGACAGCCCCGCTCTCACCGAGCGGGAGGCCGGCCCGGGCCGCCAGTTCGGTGCGCGGCTGCACCCCGACCCCGAGGACGACCAGGTCGGCCGGGAGCGTCCGCCGGTCGGTCTCCACGGCTCGCACCCGCCCGCTGGCTGCCTGGAAGCCGGTCACACGCTCGCCGAGGTAGACCTCCACCCCTGCCTCGCGGAGCGCCGCCGAGACTAGCGCGCCCATGTCCGGGTCGAGCGTCCCCATCACCTGCGGGCCGAGCTCGACCAGCGCGACCGCGAGCCCGCGGGCGACGAAGGCCTCGGCCATCTCGATGCCGATGTAGCCGCCGCCGACGATCGCCACCCGCTCCAGGCGCTCGCGCTCGACGACCTCACGCAGCCGGAGACCGTCAGCGAGCGTCGCGACGCCGTAGATGCCCTGGGCGTCGGCGCCGGGAACCTCTAGCCGGCGGGGCCCGGCGCCGGTCGCGTAGACGAGCTGGTCGAAGGGCTCGCGGTAGCTCGTGCCGTCATCCAGGCGGCGCACCGTGACGACACGCGCCGCGAGGTCGATGGCGACGACCTCGTGGCCGAGGCGGACATCGATGCCGCGGCGGCGGTGCTCCTCAGGCGAGCGGGCGATCAGCGCGTCTTCGTCGTCGACCAGACCGGCGACGTAGTACGGGATGCCTCAGGCGGAATACGAGGTATGCTGCCCACGCTCGAAGGCGACGATCTCCAGGTCGTCGCGCATCCGCCGGGCCTGCGCGGCGGCGCTCATCCCGGCCGCGTCGCCGCCGACGATGACCAATCGCTCCTTCGCGGCCATGTACCGGTTCCTCTCCAGGTACCCGGACACGATCGCACCTTTGGCCGCCATCCTACCACGCTCGTCGGCGAGCGCCTGCCCTCACCCCTTCCCTCTCTCCCGTACGGCGCGGCAGAGGGGTGGCTGCCCTCACCCCCAGCCCCTCTCCCGCCAGGCGGGAGAGGGGTGGCGAAGCCGGGGTGAGGGAGGAGAGGGGTGCCCGAAGGGCCGAATGACGGCCTGGCGGAAGAGTTCAATGGGCCGAAGCTGTCGCCGGAGCCGGGGTGCGAGCTGGCGAGCCGGGGCCTCCGGCAGACCAGACCTCTGCCGGTCTCCTGGGTACCAGGATAGCGAGCCCCGGGCGCCACCCAACGACGAGCGCTCCTGCCTCGCCCGCCACCCTCCCGTACAATTGCAGATGAGTGGTTCCGACCGGTACCCTGCACGACCGCGCTCGCCCCTGCGGCGGTGTGCAGGCGAGCGAGGTAGCATGCTCCTAGAACTGGCGATCCGCGACCTCGCGATCATCCGCGAGCTGCGCCTGAGCTTCGAGCCGGGGCTCAACGCGCTCACCGGCGAGACCGGTGCGGGCAAGTCGATCATCATCGACGCGCTCGGTGCCGCGCTCGGCGCGCGCGCCTCGGCCGACCTCGTCCGCTCGGGCGCGAGCAAAGCCTGGGTCGAGGCGGTGTTCGATGTGCGCCACCTTATGGAGCGCGAGGACGTCCGCGCCCTCCTCGACGAGGCTGGGGTCGAGCCCGAGGACGGGCTCTTGATCCTGGCCCGCGATATCAGCGCTACCGGGCGGAGCACCGCGCGGGTGAGCGGGCGCACGGTACCGCTCTCCGTCCTCGCCGAGATCGGGCGCCGGCTGGTCGACATCCACGGCCAGAGCGAGCACCTCTCGCTGCTGCGAGCAGAGACCCAGCTCGACCTGCTCGACCGTTTCGCCGGTACCTGGCCGGAGCGGCAGGAACTGGCGGAGCTGGTGCGCGAGTACCGGCGAACCTGGCGCGCCTACACCCAGCTCGTGACCGAGGAGCGCGAGCGGGCACAACGAGTCGACCTGCTCCGCTTCCAGGTGCAGGAGATCGCGGCAGCCCGGCTGCGACCGGGCGAGGAGGAAGCACTCGCCCGCGAGCGGTCGATCCTGGCGAACGCCGAGCGCCTGGCGACGCTCGCCCGGGAGGCGTACGACCTCCTGGCCGGCGGCGAGGGCGAAGGCCAGCTCGCTGCCCTCGACGCGCTGCGGCTCGTCGGCGCGCGGCTGGAAGAGCTCGGCCAGCTCGATCTCGAGCGACGGCCGCTGGCCGGCCAGGTGCTGGAAGCGACCTACGCACTGGAAGAGGTAGCACGTGAGCTGCGCCACTACGCCGAGTCGATCGAGGCCGATCCCCAGCGGCTGGCTGCGGTCGAGGATCGGCTGGCGCTGATCAAGCAGCTCAAGCGCAAGTACGGCGCGACGGTCGAGGAGGTGCTGGAGCACGCCCGGCGTGCGGCAGCGGAGCTGGAGCGACTCGACACCAGCGAGGAGGAAGCCGCACGGTTGCGTGGGCAGATCGAGGAGCTGGCGCAGGAGATCCACCAGCGTGCCGAGCGGCTCTCGCAGCGGCGGCGCCAGCGGGCTGCCGAGCTGGAGCGGCAGGTCGAGGACGCGATGCGGGCGCTCAACATGGGCCGGGCCAAGTTCGAGGTCGCCTTCAGGCGGTCGAGCGAGAGCAGCGCCGACCGGCTCGGCGTGGACGAGAGCGGCCTCGACCGGATCGAGTTCCTCATCGCCCCGAACGCCGGCCAGGAGCCACGGCCGCTGGCGCGCATCGCCTCGGGCGGTGAGACCGCCCGGCTGATGCTGGCCATCAAGTCGATCCTCTCCGAGGTCGACGAGACTCCCACGCTGGTCTTCGACGAGGTGGACGTCGGGATCGGCGGCCGCAGCGGGCAGGTGGTCGGCGAGCGGCTCTGGTCGCTGACCGACCGGCACCAGGTGATCGTCATCAGCCACCTGCCGCAGATCGCCGCCTTCGCCGAGGCGCACTTCCGCATCGCCAAGGAAGAGGTGGACGGCGTCGCCGAGACGCGGGTCGCCCGTCTCTCCGAAGCGGAGCGGATCGACGAACTGGCGGCGATGCTCGACGGCCTGCCGGTCACGCCGGAGTCACGCGCCAACGCCGAGGCGATGCTCGAGCGCGTGCGCCACCTGAAGGCACGGCGGGTACCGCTGGCCAGCGCGCGCGCCCGGCCTTGAGGCACCGGCGCGTCACCCTCAACTGGGGCCTGCCTGGGAGCCGGCCCGGCCGCCGGTGCTATACTGGCAGCCGTGGCGAGCGGCGAGAGGGGATCGCTGAAGGAGCGTGCGTGATGCAGCCCAACCTCAAGATGATCCAGCAGATGCAGGCCCGCCTGGCGCAGCTCCAGGAGGAGCTCGCCACAACGGTCATCGAGGGGACAGCCGGCGGTGGAGCGGTGCGGGTCGAGGTCAACGGGCTGCGCGCCGTCCAGCGGGTGAAGATCGACCCCTCAGTGCTCGACCCTGACGACGTCGAGCTGCTGGAGGACATGATCGTCGCCGCCATCAACGAGGCCATGAAGCGGGCGGAGGAGCTGGCCCAGCAGAAACTGGGCGCGCTCACCGGTGGGCTGGGCCTGAAGCTTCCTGGCCTCATGTAAGCCTGGCTGCTGTGCCCGGCTCGCGAGAGCTCATCGGCGGGTTGAGATACGTATAGACCGCGGCCGAGAGCCGGGCGATCGGTTCCGAGCGCCCGGCAGTCTCCGAGAGCACCACGATCACGTACGTCGCGCGGGGCGAGTAGACGATCCCCGCGTCGTGCGTGGCCGTGCTCCAGTTGCCCGTCTTGTTGGCGACGACGACTCCCTCCGGCAGAAGGGCCGGCAGGCGATCGCGCACGCGCTGGCGTGCGAGCAGCGCGATCATCTCCCGGCTCGCTCGCTCGTCGACGGCTGCTCCGCAGGCGATCCGGTCGAGCAGGCGAGCCAGGTCGCTGGCCGTGACGGGCAGCTCCGGGTCGTTGACCCGCATCGAGCGCAGGCCGAGTTCGCGCAGCCCCTCGTCGATCGTGTGCCAGCCGACCAGATCGGCCAGCAGGACGGCCGACGCATTGTCGCTGACTGTGACCATCGCCTCGACAGCCTGGGCGACGGTGATAACCGAGCCGGTTGACCAGCCGAGCAGGGCGAGAGTGCCGAGGTCGTACTCCGCATACTTTTCGGTCACTGTCAGCGTCTGGGCGAAGTCGAGCTGGCCCTGGCGCTCCTGGCGGTAGACCTCGTAGAGGACGGCGAGCTTGTAAAGGCTGGCGGCGTAGAAGACCTTCTCCGGCTGAATGGCTGCCTCGGTGCCGTCGGTCAGGTTACGCACCACCACCCCATAGCGCTCGACCTCGGGCCCGAGGCTGCTCACGATCAACGCTTCGAGCTCGGGATCGGGGCGGAACTCGGACGGTTCCCAACACCGGGCGAGGGGCAACGCCTCTGCGGATGCCGATGACGGCGGCTGTCCGGTGGTCACCGCTGGAACAGCCGGCGGCGGCGCGGCTGGGGAGAGGCCGGATGCGCGGCCGGCCGCTGCCCGCGAGGGAGAAGACGTGGAGGGTCGATCGAGAGGCGCTGTCACGGCCACCGGGCTGGCCGGTGCGGTCGCCCGCGCCGGCTCGTTCCCCGATGCACCCCCAGGCTGCGACAACGCCACCGGCGGCGCAGGCGACGCGCTCGGCGGCAGAGGCGGTATCCCGGTGAGCGCTGGCGTGGCGCTCGCGCCCGGCCCCTGCCGGCCCGCCAGTAGGGGCAGCCACAGCGCGGCCAGCAGCACGAGCGGAAGCGCGGCCAGCCACATCCCGATGACGACGCTCTTGGTCGGCCACTCGCGTCGAGCGCGCATCGTCTCCCGGAAGCCGGGCGAACTCCCCCGCGGCCAGCGCTCGCAGCGCCGCAGCGACACCAGCCGCAGGCTGGGCGACGTCGCCCCAACCCTCAGGCTACCCGAGATGACGGACGCTGTCGAGCAGCACGAGGGCCGCAGCTACGGGCGGCGAAGCTCGCCGCGTTGCTCGAGGAAGGCCTCCACCTCGGCCCTAGTGGGCACGGCCTCCGGCCCCAGCCCCTGGATGCGGAGCGCGGCCGCCGCCGAGGCCATGCGCGCGGCGAACGACACCGGCTCGCGCTCGGCGCGGAGCAGGAAGAGAACGGCAGCGAAGACATCGCCAGCTCCCAGGTCGTTCCGAACCGGCACCGGGTAGGCCGGCACATCGAACACCCGACCCCGGTCGATGATCTGCGCGCCGTCAGCTCCGCGGGTGATCGCGACCAGGCCGCGGGCGCCTACGGCCTCGATCTCGTCGCGCGCCAGGGTATGCTCTGCGGAACTCAGCACCATCGCATCGATCCGGCTCAGGAGCTCGAGCGGGAGCCGCAACTGCGTCAGCCGCACACGCCCGTCGTGGCCGCGCGGCCACTGTCGCATCCAGCCCTGCGGGGTGACCCCGAGGTAGCCAGGGTTGAGCCGGCTGGCCTGGCGAGGCTCGATCTCCTGCGCGACCGGTGCCAGGTGGATGATCTTCGCCGAGCGCCAGTGCGGGGGCACGCCATTCAGGTCGATCGTGCCCGCCCACGCATGGATCGTCTGCTCTCGGCGCCCGGCGACGGTGCGGTTAGTGAAGACGGTCGATGACTGGGCGTCCTGGACGATGAGGGCAATCTCGCGAGCGAATCGGGCGAGACTTTCCACGATGCTTTCGCCGTACCGCTCGAAGTTACCGCGTGTGAGCACGGCGGCATTCAAGCCGAAGCGCGCGGCAGCGAGGGCCGCGTAGAGCGCCGTTCCCCCCAGCACTGGCTGGCCGTCCGGGTAGAGATCGATCGTCACGTGTCCAATGGCGAGGTAATCAGGAGCTTGCTGGGTCAACATCGTTGCATCCTGGTCTCCGGGCGCTGACGTCTCGCGGTACCCCGCCTGGCAGCCGGGGACGACCGGACATCCGCTGGTGGACAAGCAGCCGGATGTGCTACTGGCGAGGATACACGGTCACGCGGCGCTGCTCGCCCTCGCCGCTACTCTGGGTAGTCACCTCGGGGTGATCGCGCAGCACGACATGGACGATGCGGCGCTCGCTCGCTGGCATCGGCTCGAGCGTGATCGGCCGACGACTGCGCGCGACCTGGCGGGCCACGCGCTGCGCCAGGTTGATGAGCGACTCCTCCCGGCGGCTCCGGTATCCTTCGACGTCGAGGATGACCCTCGTCCAGCTCGGCAACCGCCGGTTCACCAGCACGTTGACCATGTACTGGAGCTGGGCGAGGTGTTCACCGCGGCGGCCGATCAGCATCCCCGCCTGTGGCCCGAAGATATCGATGAACACCGTCGGCGGGTCGTTCGGGCCGAGTTCGATCACCGACGGGTTATCGACGGCGACGACCTCGCAGTTGGTAAACCCCATCGCTGTGAGCAGCTCGCGGACGACGTGTTTGGCGACGGCTTCCGTCTCCGGGTCAGCCCGCTGAGGGCTCCGTCGCCCTCCGGTCGGCGGCTCCGGGGCCGGCCGCAGCGGCGTCACCCGCACGAGCGCCTCGCCACCGTACGCGACGTTATCGACCAGCACCTCGACACGCACTTGATCGAGGGTCAGGCCGAGCTGCTCGAGCGCCAGACGGACAGCTTCCTCGACTGATCGCGCTTGGATCTCGACACCCTGCTTGCCAGCCATACTCGCGCGCCTGCCTTCCTGGGCCGGCGATCACGTCTCGGTTCTCTCAGGCCGACGGCTTGCGCTTGGACGACCGTGTGCGCCGTGGCACGAGCGCTTCAGGGTCAGGCAACGGCGGCGGCTCGGCCGGCCGCCCGTCCTTCCTGGCCTTGCTCGGCTCCTTGCGCGGCTCCGATGCGCCGTCCGGTCGCTGCGCGCCCCGCTGCTCCACCTGCTGGATCTGCCGCTCGATGTGCTTGTTCAGGCGGCCGAACAGCCCGCGCGAAGCGGCCTGGCGCTGCGCCTCGCGCTTGGCCGGGTCGAGGTAGCCCAGGCGCCGATGCTCCGGTAGATCCGGCAGGAAGGGGAACCAATCGAGCATGGCGCCCCAACCGGTGATCAGCCACTGCTGTACCACGCTGTAGAGCGCCGAGACGACCCAGTAGAGCACGGGGCCCGAGGCGAAGTTCCAGCCGAAGATGACGACCATGAGTGGCATGAAGAGCATCATGGTGTACATCATCTGCTGCTGGGGATCCTGGATCCGGCCCTGACCCGCCGGCCGGGTCATCCGCGTCTGGATGAACTGGAACACGCCCGCCAGGATGGGCAGGATGTGCAGTGGGTCGGGTCGGGCAAGGTCGGGAATCCACAGAAAGCCGTTGCTCCAGCCTCCACCGTCGTTGACCGAGAGGTTACGAATAGCGAAGTAGAGGCCGAAGAAGATCGGGATCTGCAAGAGCACCGGCAAGCACCCCGACATCGGGTTGACGCCGTACTCCTGGTAGAGCTTCATCGTCTCGGCGGAGAGCCGCTGGCGATCCTGCCCGTACTTCTTCTGCAGCTCGCGGATCTTCGGCTGCAGCTCCTGCATCACGGCGGTGGAGCGCACCGACTTGATCGTGAGCGGAAGCAGGAGCGATTTGATGACGATCGTAAAGAGGATGATGGCGATACCAGAACTGCCAGCGATGCCGGCCGTCCAGGCCAGACCCCACTCGATCAGGCTAACGAACTGATCCCAGATAATCAAGCGTGCGCCTCCTCGGGCCGTTTCGTCGGTACCCTAACATGATGGTTGATTGCTCAGGGCAGGCGCGGTCAGTCGACCGGATCGTAACCCCCACGAGAGAACGGGTTACAGCGCAAAATCCTCCAAACCGCCTTCGCCCCGCCTTTGATGATACCGTACTTGGCGATGGCCTGATACCCGTACTCCGAGCAGGTCGGGTAGAAGCGACAGGCGGGCGGAAACAGCGGCGAGATGAAGATCTGGTACAGGCGAATGAGCTTGAGCGCGATCCATGTGAGCATCAGCGATGGCCTCCAGGTTGTAAGAGCGGGGGCTTCGGCTCGGCGTGCTCGGCCGTCTCGAACAAACCGGCCCGCTTCGCCAGTTCCTGCACGCAGGCCGCCACCTGATGATACGTCACCGACGGGTCGGCCAGCCGCCCCCGCGCGATGAGAACCAGGTCATAACCCTGCCGAAGCTGCGGGTGGAGCCACCGCACCGCCTCTCGCAGCCAGCGCTTGACCCGGTTCCGCCGCGCCGCCTTGCCGACCCGCCGGCCGACGGCGAAGCCATAGCGGTTGTGCGGAAGCCCATTGGGACGGTAGGCCAGAACCACCAACGCGCCGCTCACCGAGCGGCCCCGCTTGCGGACGACCTCGAAATCGGCGCTGCGGCGTAGCCGCAGCTCGCGGGCGACCATGCCGGCGACCCGCCTACTTCTTGATCGTCGGCTTCTTCTCGTCAGAGACGGTCAGCTTCCAACGCCCCTTCCGCCGGCGCGCCGCCAGGACGCGCCGGCCGGCCTTGGTGCTCATGCGCTTGAGGAAGCCGTGCTCCCGCTTGCGAGGGATACGCTTGGGCTGGTATGTCCGCTTCGGCACGGTATCCGCCTCTCGTCCACACGCTCCGGTCAAAAAAATGCCCGCGCGACCTCGTCGTGGCCGCTACGGCAAGCGAAGTATACGGCCAGCCGGCTCGCCTGTCAAATCCCGCCTAACCCAACCTTAACGCACCCCGCTGCCCCGTACCGAGCGCGGCGCAGGCGTGCCGCGCGCTCGGCTAGCCCTTCCGGCGGCTGGCGCGCTCGGCCAGCAGGCGATGGACGGTCTCCGGGCCCTGCCGCTGCAGCTCCGCCAGCGCGTCGATGAACGCGTCGATCTCTTCCTCCGTGTTGTAGTAGTGCACCGAGGCCCGCACGATCTTCTCCAGCCCGCGTGCCTCCATGTCGAAGCGGGTCGAGGCGACGCTCGAGGTCGTCACGTTGATCCGCTTCGTGGCCAGGAACGCCTTGACTGTCTCCGGCGCGATCCCCTCCAGCGTGAAGGTGACGATGCCGCCGCGCTCCCGGCCCAGGTCATGCACCCGCGCGCCGGGCAGCTCGCCGATGCGCTGGCGCAGCCGCTCGGCGAGCGCGCGCAGCCGGGTCGACCCGGTCTCGATCCCCACCGACAGCGCGTAGTCGACTGCCACCCCGAGCCCGATCCGCCCGGCGACGTACGACTCCCAGTTCTCGAAGCGCCGGGCGTCAGGCCGAACCTCGTAGCGGTCGGGCGCGACCCAGCTCGCCGCGTGCAGGTCGAGCATCACCGGCTCGAGCTGCTGGATCAGCTCGCGACGGACATAGAGGAACCCCACACCACGCGGCCCGCGCAGGTACTTCCGGCTGGTCGCCGAGAGCAGATCACAGCCGATCCTGCGCACGTCGACCGGGATCTGGCCCACCGACTGGCAGGCATCGAGCAGGTAGAGGACGCCAGCTTCCCGCGCGAGGCGGCCGATCTCCTCGGCCGGTTGGATCAGCCCACCGTTGGTGGGGATGTGGCTGACGGCGATCAGCTTGACCCGCTCGTCGAGCATCGTGCGCAGTGCCTCGACCGAGAGCTGGCCGTACTCGTCGTTGGGCACCACTTCGACGACGGCGCCCGTCTTGCGCGCCACCTGGAGGAAGCTGATCACGTTGCTGGCGTACTCCGAGACCGAGGTCAGGATCCGGTCGCCAGGCCGGAAGGGAATGGAGTAGAAGGCCATGTCCCACGCCCGCGTGGCGTTCTCCACCAGCGCGATCTCATCCGGCTCGGCACCGATCAGCCGGGCGACCGCCTGGTAGGCGTGCTCGACCTGTTCGAGCGCGGCGTCGTGCGCCTCGTAGCCGCCGATCCGCGCCTCGAGCTCGAGATGGCTGACAACCGCCTCCAGCACCGGGCGGGGCATCAAGGCCGCCCCGGCGTTGTTGAAGTGAATCACTTCGGCACAGCCCGGCGTGTCCTCCCGCAGCCGCTGGATGTCCAGCATGGCGCCCACTTTCCCTCTCCTGCCACCGGCCCACCTGGGCGATCATACACGACTGGCCACCTTCATCCCGCCCTTCGGGCACCCCCTTTCCTGCATAGCGTGGAGAGGGGCCGGGGGTGAGGGCAGTCGCGGCACCCCTCTCCCGCGATGCGGGAGAGGCGGAAGGGGGTGAGGAGACCGGGGATGAGGGCGGTGCGGAGGTGGGAAGCGCGAGGCAGGCGTGCTAGCATGGCAGCGGTCTGCGCGTGGGAGTAGAGGTGGGAGGGAGCGATGGGACTCGACCTCGATCTGCTGAAGCGGCTCTGCGAGACACCCGGGATTCCTGGGCGCGAGGAGCAAGTCGCCGCAGTCGCCCGCCAGGCGCTGGAGCCGCTCGCGGACGACGTGCATGCCGACGCGTTGGGCAACGTCATCGCGCGCAAGAGAGGCCGCGGTGGCCCACGCGTGATGCTGGCCGCGCACCTCGACGAGATCGGCTTTATCGTTCGACACATCGACGACAGGGGCTTCCTGCGCCTCCAGCCGGTCGGCGGCTTCGACACGCGCGTGTTGCCGGCTCAGCGCGTCCGCGTCTGGACACGCGACGGTCAGGGGCTGGCCGGTGCGCTCCAGCTCGCGACGAAGCCGATCCACCTGCTCAAACCGGAGGAGCTGAAGGCGCCGAAGCTCGAAGAGCTGTATGTCGATGTCGGCCTCCCCCCGGACGAGGTGCGTGCCCGCGTCGAGGTCGGCGACATGGTGACGCTCGACCGGCCGCTGGAACTGACCGGCCCCCGGGTGATCAGCAAGGCGCTCGACGACCGGGTGGGCGTCTTCGTGATGATCGAAGCGCTGCGCGCGCTGGGCACACACCAGGCAGAGGTGGTGGCCGTGGCAACGACCCAGGAGGAGGTTGGGCTCCGCGGCGCGCAGACGTCGGCGTTCGGGGTCGAGCCCGATATCGGCATCGCTATCGACATCACGATCGCTGGCGACGTGCCAGGCATCGACCCGCACGAGCAGGTCACCAGGCTCGGCGAGGGCGTCGCCATCAAGGTCTTCGACACGTCGCACATCCCGAACTATCGGCTGGTGCGCCACCTCCGCGAGGTGGCCGAGCAGCACGGGATCCGGTACCAGCTCGAGGTGCTGCCGCGTGGCGGTACCGATGCCGGTGCGATGCAGCGCGTGCGGGCCGGCGTGCCGGCAGTCACGGTGTCGATTCCCACGCGCCACGTGCACACCGTCAACGAAATGGCGGATCTCTCCGATATCGAGGCGGCGGTGCAGTTGCTGGCCCGCTACCTCGAAGTGGCGCATACTGGAGACTACCGGCCGCAGCACTGGTGAAGGTAGCAACGTACGGGTACCGATGCGGCCGGTAGGCGAGCGGCTCGGTACGCTGTGGCTGCACGGTCGAGACCACGGATGAACAAGCTCGGAGCGATGGGAGCGACCGGCTTGGTCGTGTTCCTCTGCTCCGGCCTGCTGGCCGGCGTCGCTCCGGCCGCGGCTGACGGCAGGGCCGGCTGGCGCTTCGTCGATGTGGCGGTCGAGCCAGCGGCGCCGCGAGCTGGCGATCTCCTCGCGCTCGCGTTCACCGTGCTCGACGAAGCCGGAGAGCCGGTCTCCGACCTCGCCGTGACCGGCACGTTGCGCGCGCCGATCACGGCCTACGACCAGCGTCCCCCACCACCGACCGCGGTCGTCCGCGGCCAGGCAAGTGGGCCACCCGGGAGATATCAGGTTCAGATACCGCTCAACGCGGCCGGTCGCTGGTGGGTGGACATCGAGCTCAGCGCCGCCGATGGCCGGCGTGATCGCCTGAGCCGGTTCGTCGAGGCTGGGCCGCGCTTTCGCGTCCCGGCGACCGAAAGCCACGACCTCGTCTTTCTCCGCGGCGAGCGCTGGCAGACCTACTACCGGCTCGACCCCGCGACCGGCTTGGTGGCACTCCTGGGCGGCGAGGAGGTGGTGCGCGCCGGCCAGCGCTGGCTCGTCGTCGAGCGGCGGCTCAGCCCCGTTGGGCGCGTCAGCCCGGTCTACGGCGGGCGCTGGAACCTCTCGCTCTCCCTGACCGATGCGCAGACCGGTGAGCGGGCCAGCGAGGTACAACTCGGGGAGGTGCGCGCCGCCGTCCAGGGTGGGAGCACCAGTACCCCCGCCCTCGTCAGCGCGCTGGTTCCCGACCCCGGTGGTGCCTGGCTTTATGTCTACTGGGCCTGGAAGCTGGGAGAGGGATGGAACGCCCGGATCGCGACGGTCGAGCTCGCTGCTGGGAACGTGGTGGCGGCGCGCGAACTCCCTGGAGCGCTGCACGGCGATCGCGTCGTGCCCCAGCTCGCAGTCACCGACAATGGCGAGCGCTTGGTGCTGGTCGAGCAGATCGTCCGGGTCGCGCCCGATTCCGGGTACCGGCTCTCGGTGCTCAGGACAGCGGAGCTCGAAATCGAGGCCAGCCACCGCTCTTCGGCGTCGCCTTGGGCTGGCTGCCCGCTTACCTACCCTGGCCTCAGCGGGCTGGCCAGTGGACCGGAACTCCGCTGGTTCACCCTCTGTCCGAGTGACGCGGCCGCGCCGGTGCTGCTGCTGTGGGATCCGCTCGCGGGCCGTGTCGTGCAGCAGGTCGATCTGGCGGAACTCAAGACCCCCCAGCCTGCGGTGGCTACCGACGGGCGAACGCTCTTCGCTGTGGCGCTCTGGAGTCCACGGGTGATCGCGATCGACCTCTCGACAGGTGAGGTGCGGCGAGCGCAGCCAGCCGCGCTCGACGGCGAGCGCGAGGAATCGCCCATCAGGCGCATCATCCGCTGGTTGATCGGCACAGTCGCACCCGGCGCTCGTGCTGCCACACAGCCCTCGCGTTGGGTCGTCGCTGGCCCTGATGGACGGCGGCTCTACGCCGTCGCCCCGGTCGGGGGCGCCCAAGGCTTCGGTGACGGCGTCTGGGTGCTCGACACCGGGTCGCTCGCGGTGGTCGACCGCTGGCTGGTCGGGCACCCGATCGTCGCCGTCACGGTGACGGCCGGGGGAACGGTGGTCGCCATCGAGCGTACCGAGGCGACCGGTGAGCGCGCCTTGATCCTCGATGCCGCGGGCGAGATCGAGAAGGCAGTGGCGCTACCGGGGCCGATCAGCGACACTGTGATCGGCGGATGACCAGCCTGAAGTAGGCGAGGAGAAGCGATGGCGATCGCTGCGGAGATGACCAAGACCGAGCGCGTGATGGCCGCGGTACGCGGCGAGGCGGTCGACCGGATCCCGGTCTGTTTCTGGCATCACTTCCGCCCGTTGGGCTCAGGGCGGCGCCTCGCGGAGGCGACTCTGGACTTCTTCGTCAACGAGTTCGACCTCGACATCATCAAGATCATGCCAGATATCCCCTACCCCTTCCCACGGCGGGCGATCGCTCGCCCCGAAGACTGGCTGCTCATCGAGCCGATCGCGCGGGAGCGCTCGCGTTTCTTCCGCGAGCGGGCCGCGACGATCGGGTTCCTGCGCGACGCGGTCGGCTTCGACGTGCCGATCATCATGACTGTCTTCAGCCCACTGGCCGAGGCGATCCACTTCGCGTCGTCTCCCGAGGTCGTGCTGGCGGACGCCGAGCGCCACCCCGCGCTCGTCCACGAGGCACTGGCGACGATCGCCGAGAACCTGCGCGAACACATCCGCGATTGCATCGAGCAGGGCGCGGACGGTGTCTTTTTCGCGCTCCAGGGATGCACGCGAGCGACGATGCTGCCGGAGCGCTACCGCGAGCTTGGCCGACCGTACGACTTGCTGGCGCTGCAGGGCGCGGTCGACGGCTGGCTCAACGTCCTCCACGTCCACGGTGAGCGCGACCTGCTCTTCGACGAGGTGCTCGACTATCCGGTCGCGGTGCTGAGCTGGAGCGACCGGCTGGCCGGCCCGAGCCTGGCCGAGGCCCGCCAGAAGACCGAGAAGTGCCTCATGGGCGGCTGGCACGAGTTCGGCGCGCTGTCGCACGGGCCGGTCGAGGAGATCCGGGCCGAGGCGGAGGACGCGGTGCGACAGACAGGCGGGCGCAAGTTCATCCTCGCCAACGGCTGCTCCGTGCCGGACGACACCGATACGCGCTGGCTCCACGCGGCGCGTCAGATCGCCGAGGAGCTGCGGTAAGTCCGCCCTTCGAGCTCACTCCTCGAACCGGCGCCCACACCGAGCGTCCGTGTGCGCCGGACATGCTGACCGGGCCTCACCGGCACACGCCAGTCGCCAGCGCTGCCGGGCTAGCCGTGGAGCGCCTGGCGGATCCAGTCCAGCCGATCGAGCGGCATGAAGCCGTAGTGGTAAAAGTCGACCCACTCGGCGCGCGCCTCGCGCACCACGGCAACCTTCGCGGCCAGGTTCGCCGGGGAATCGCAGTCCGGCAGCATCGGGCGCAGCGCGACAGAGATCGGGATCCCTTCTGGGAGAAGGTCACGATAGGCTTCGAGGTCGAAGCGCAGGCGCTGCGGATCGCGGGCATAGCCGATCGCCGCCAGGCCACCGGCTGCCCGCGCCGCCGCGGCCACGTCGACACCGTCCTGCCAGGCGGCCGCTGGCGCTGGCTCACCCGCTGGCTCGCCGGTGGCGTAGCCCTTGGCCGCGCCGGACATGTCCATAAAGTAGACCACCGTTTCGGGCCGCACCCCGCGCACCGCCCGCCCCACCGCGTCAGCCAGCGCCGTCACCGCCTCCATCCGCGCCCGAAGGTAACCGCCGAGCTGTCCGCCAGCCAGCCCGGCGACGTTCTCCCAGGTGACCTCGAGCTCGAGGAAGGCCGGCGGCGAGCCCGCCAACGCTCCTTCCAGAGCCTGGCGCACCGCGCCGCGAACCTGCTCGCCGTCGACGCCGGCACGGCCGGCCGCTTCCAGGCAGTGCTGGCAGAAGCAGAGGCCGAAGAGGAAGCGGGCCATGCCGCTCAGTGGTATGAAGCAGCGCTCGTGATGGTAGCCGTGGTCGAAGCCCAGGTAGCCCAGCGCTTCGGCCAGGATCGCGTCGACCCCGTAGCGAGCGATGTCGGATGCCAGTGCCGCCGCGAACGCTCGCACTTCAGGGTTCGCCGGGCAGAGCTGGGTGATGTACGGGTCACCGAAGGCGTTCTGGATCGCGCAGTCGGGATGCTGCGAGCCCAACCGGGTATTATGGAGAAACACCGTCCAGGCCCGCACGGCCATTCCGCGGCGGCTCGCGGCTTCCGCCAGCGCGGCCAGCATGTCGGCCTGCTGGGCGAGCTGGCTTACTTGCGGCCGGATGCGCAACTCGCGATAGCGCTCCGGGTCGGGCCGGAAGAAGACCGTGCCACCCTCCAGGTAGCGGACTTTGCGCACCGGGTTGTGCGGGAAGACGTCACGCGCGTGGTGATACGCGCACGCCAGGCTCACCCCCTCCAGCCCGGCGCGACCGTGCAGGTTATCGAGCACCACCTCCAGCCCCTCGTCGGCCAGGTCAGTGGCGAACAGGAACGCTGACCCCTTCATTCCGCCCCCCATCACCGTTGCCGTACGGTTCCCAGCGGAGCCATTCTAGCCCGAGCTGGCGCTTGCTGATGCGGCATCACGCGCTCGGCCACAACCGAGCCTCCGCCGCGAGTGGCACCTGCTCCCGCCGTGGCCTGGGGTCGGCGAGCAGGCTCACCGCCGCGCCGGCCAGGAGCACAGCCTAGAGCGCGACGGGCACCCCTTCTCGGATAGCGGCGGCCTCTCGCTGGCTCCGAAGGTCTGCCTTCTCTCACTCCAGAGGCGTTGCGCTATCGTTAGACCAGGCGAACGGCGAGAGGAGGGCACGATGCGACCCCGGATCGTTGATCTGACGCACCCGCTCGGCCCGGCGATCCCGATGTTCCCGGGCCTTCCCGGCCCAGAGATCGAGGAGTTCCTCAGCCGAGAGGCGGCTGCCGAGCGCTACGCTCCGGGGGTCAGCTTCGTCGTCCACCGCTACCGGCTCATCGGCAACAGTGGCACCTACCTGGATGCCCCGCTCCACCGCTACGAAGACGGCTCAGACCTGGCTACCCTGCCGCTCGATCGGACTGCCGACCTTCCGGGAGTCGTGGTCGACGTCGCTGGTCAGGTCGAGGCCGGCCGGCTGGCCATCGGCCCGGAGCAGCTCGCGGGGCTGGATCTCAGCGGATGCGCCGTGCTGGTGAGAACCGGCTGGGACGCTCGCTGGGGAACGCCCTCGTATCTGGCCGCCAATCCCTACCTCACCAGCGAGGCCGCCGGCGAGCTGATCCGGGCAGGTGCGGTACTAGTGGGAATCGACTCCTGGAACGTAGACAACGTGGCTGACCTCACGCGGCCGGTTCACTCGCGACTCCTCGCCCACGGCATACCGATCGTCGAGAACCTCCGCGGGCTCGACCGGCTGCCTCGTCGCGGTTTCCGCTTCCACGCAGCCCCGCTGCCGATCCCCGGCGGCTCTTCGGTACCCGTGCGCGCCTACGCGATCGTGGTCGAGCGCTGAGGGAACGAAGACAGGGCGACCAGGGCGCGACCGGCATCGCTGGTGAAAACAGCCGCTCGGGAATCCCGCTCCGCACGCTCCGCACGCTCGTGCGCGCTCAGTGCTGTTCTTCCTGGGGACGGGGAGAAACCGGCGACCCGTCAGGCGATTGGATGCCGACGAGCTGGCGGAAACGCGCCCACAGCTCCGTCTCCGTCCGCGCTTCGGCCTCGGTCGCCGCCCGGCGGGCTTCGGCGAGCCGAGCGCGGACACGCTCCTCGATCGCCCGGCGGCGCTCCGGCGACAACACCGCTGCGGCTACAGCGCCTGCCGCGATCCCGAGCGCGCCGCCAGCAACGAACCTGACGATCCGCGTCATGCCTGCAGCCATGACCTCGCTACCTCCGATCGCCGCGAGCACGCGCGAGCGCTCTGACCAGAGTCACAGCCAGGCCCAGCCCAGCGCCCAGGGCGGCAGCGGCCGGCAGCGTCAAGAGCGGCCGCACGTCGCCTTCAGCCTGTCCAGCGAAGAGCACCATCCGCGCATCCTCCAGGTGAGCCCGCTCGGCCGAGAGCGCCAGCACCTGGCTCTTTACCAGCCGCAGTTCCCCTGCGACGAGGCGGACGATCCGGCTCCGCTGCGCGACCGCTCGCTCGGCCTCCAACGCGCGCACGGCGCTCCGGTCGACCTGCGCGCTCTTGGCCTCGACTGTACCCGCCGACGACTGCTCCAGGCTGACGCGGTCGCCGGTGACCAGCTCAGCCTCGCTCTGTTGCAGGATCACCAGACGCCCTTCGACTCGCTCGGCCTGGACAGCGACCGCCTCGGTCGCCTCTGTCGGGACGAACCCTCCCGGCTGCTTGTAGGTCGTCTGGCGCACACCAGGCTGTCTCGTCTGGGTCATCGGCGCTGCCTCTCTCCGCTCCCGCCTCAGCCTCCGGGCCAGACCGTCGTGCCGTTCTCGCGGTACCGGCCGGTCTGTCTGCGATGGTCGCCCTGCGCTGATCCTACGGATGCCAGAAGAGCATGTCAAACGCCGAGGGCAACTGTAAAGCCTATCGTCTCCCCGGTCAGGCTCATGCTGCGCTGCGTGCGCTCCGCTTCAGGCCGCCCTGGTCGTGACGCTGCGGACGATCTCGGCCAGATCCTCCATCAGGTAGCGAGTCCAGCGCTCGAACTGGGCGTCTCGCCAGGCAGCGATGTGCTGCTTGACCGCCTGGCGCGTCTCTTCCGGCATGCGCTCGAAGGCGCGGTTCGCTCCAGGTAACTCGGGGTGCGCTGCCAGAAAGCGGTTCCGCTCCTCGATGATCTCAGCCGTCGCACGCTCCGGACGCTCGATGAGCGCACCGCGCTCCTGCATTTCGCTGTCGAGGACGATGAAGACGGGGATCGCCTGGTACCCGTCCTTGCGCCGGTAGCGGTCGGCGAGGTCGGTGTGCTGGTCGCGCCGGAGGATGCGCACCTCGACGGTCGGGATCTGCCGCGAGAGCGCGATGACCATCGGCACGAACTGCACCGAATCGCCGCACCAGTCCTCGGTGAGCACCAGGATGCGCAGCGGCTCGTGGCCAAACACCGCCCAGTCACCGGGCATAATCCTCGTTCGCGCGATGTTGGCCTCGAAGGCCTCGCGGTTCTGCGTCATCTGGCTCATGTACTCGTCCGGCGTCATCGCCTCGTCCCAGCGATCGGCTGCGAGCGTCATGTCGTCAACCTCCTGCTCCTCGCGAGGTAACGATCCTGTCCTCGATCATCAACATGCTTGTCAAAGCGTCCATTCCCACCGGCCTGTCGGCGCGGTCAGGAGCGCGCTCTGCTCTTTCCACACTAGCGCAGCTCCGGAATGACATTGCGCGCGCAGCGTTCCAGTACCGGCCAGGCGTCTTCCGGGGGCATCGGAAAGACCAGGTCGGTGAACCCCGCGTCGCGATAGGCGAGCACCAGCTCGTAGAAATGCCTCTCCGAGGTGAAGGGGTGCCGCCAGGTGAAGACCGAGAACCGGATCGTCTCCGGATCACGCCCGGCCTCGATGGCGAACTGGCGCACCTGCTCGGCCAGCGGGGCCACCTCTTCCGGCTCACCGCGGGTGTTCCAGATATCGGCGTAGCGCGCGGCCAGCCGGAGCATCCGCGGTTTGAAGGCACCGATCACGATCGGGATGCGGGGCTTCTGCACCGGCTTCGGCTCGAAGGGCGCGTCCTCGAACCGATAGAAGCGGCCGTGGAACGTGGTTCGGCGCTGGGTCATCAGGCTATCGATCACCTGCACCGCCTCCTCGAGCATCGCGATCCGGTCACCGACGCTCGGGAAGGGGAACGAGTAGGCCCGGTGCTCGCGCTCCCACCAACCAGCGCCGATGCCCAGTTCGAGTCGCCCGTTGCTGGCGTGGTCGATGGTGACCGCCTCCTTGGCGAGCAGGCCAGGGTTGCGGTACGTATTGCCGCTCACCAGGACACCGAAGCGGAGACGTCGGGTCTGGACACCCAGGGCGGCGATCAGCGTCCAGGCCTCGAAATACGGGATATCCTCGTTGTCTCCTGCCAGGAAGTGATCGACCACCCAGGCGGTATCGAAACCCAATTCCTCGATCCACTGCCACTGGCGAACGAGTTCCGGAAACGGCCGGCGGTTGCCCGTGCCGATGCCGAAGCGTAGCGCGAACCCCATCTGTCGCCCTCCTTGCCTTCGATACTTGGCAGCAGTGTACCAGGAGAGCTGGCGCACACCTCGCACTCGCGCTCACGGCGATGCACGCAGTGGACAACTAAGAACCCGCCAGCGCCCAAGCCAACCTGAGCGGATGAGCCGGCGCAACGGCGAGCGCCGGCAGGAAGACACGAGAGCCGGCTCGGCCTGGATCGCCGAGCCGGCTCCGGACGGGATGCTCTCTTGGCCAGGTCCCCGCTACTGCACGGTCAGCTTGCCGACCATGCCCAGCTCCTTGTGGCCAGGCACCGTGCACCAGAAGTCGTACTGGCCAGGCTGGCTGGGAGCGGTGAACGAGAAGTCGGTCGACTTCCCCGGATCGACCAGCGGCGATGTCACGTTGACGACATCAACGTGGAAGTCGTGCTGCAGCGCCCCGACGTTCTTCAGGGTCACCGTCACGGTAGCGCCAGGTGCGGCGGTGAGCGTGTTGGGACTGAACTTGTACTCGCTCATCTCGATGGTGATTTTGCCACCGGCTCCGCCACCACCACCGCCGCCACCGCCGCGACAGGCGGCGAGTGCGGCACTGACCACCGGAATGCTCAATGCAAAAAGAGCGCTCCGGCGGAGCAACGCTCGACGGCTCAGGGAGCCAGCCAGTCCCTCCTGGCCGAACCCCTTCTGTCGCGATTCGGTCATACGTCCCTCCTGTTCGGCTCGACACCCGTCGCCACATCTTGATCCATGACGGGTAGGCTCCGACACCGCGCAACGATACACTGCTCCGGTCAGAACTCCTGCCGGAACCGAATCACTCCGCGAGTATAGCAAGATGGTCGCCACTCAGGCAGCCAACTGATCACGGTATCAAACATTTCCCGACAGTACTCTCCTGAACTCTACGTGGCAGCACGGTGGCCCGAATGCTCCGCTGCTACGGCGCTCGGTGGCCGCCCCGGCGCCCGCCGCACGGCGCCAGCCGACTGCAGCCACGCCCCTGGCGCACGCTTCGCGTCGGTACCGATGACTACGACCCCAACTGCAGGAGTTCGGCGACAGTGACGAAGCGGTATCCCCGCTCGCGGAGCGCAGCGATCAACCCCGGTAACGCGCGGGCATCTTCCGATTGCGCCCCGACGTGCATCAGGATGATGCCGCCCGGTTCGGCACCTTCCAGGCACCGCTCGGTGATCTCTGGAGCCGTCAACCCGTTCCAGCCGAGCGAGTCGACCGACCACATCACCACGACCGTGTAGCCAGCCTGCGGCAGGTCGCGCAACACCGAGTCGTCGTAATCGCCGTACGGTGGTCGGAAGTATGGCCGCATCGTCTCCAGGCTGCCCGTCACCTGGGCGACGACCTCCTCCAGCCGCCTGATCTCGGCCAGCCGCTCCTCGGTCGAGAGCGGCGGTTGGCCAGTCGAGTGCCCGGTGAAGGACGGGTGGCTGTAGGTATGGTTGATGAGCTGGTGGCCTTCGTCGACCATCCGCCGGACGAGATCGGGATTGTCTTCCGCCCAGCGCCCGGTCATCCCGAAGGTGGCCCTGATGCCCTCAGCCTTGAGCGTATCCAGGATCTCCTCAGCGTAGCCGCGGTCAGCGCCGGCGTCGAAGGTCAGCGCGATGACCGGCTCGTCGGTCTGAACCCGCGCGACGACGACCGCCTCCTGGCCAGGCAGCGGAGTCGGGGAGGGTTCCGGCGGCGGCTGTGTCGGGGAGGGTGGGGGGAGCGTGGCAGTGGGCGCCGGTACTGGGGTCGCTGTCGGCAGCGGAGCCGACGTCGGCTGGCGGGTCGGGGTCGAGGCCGGGACGCTCGGCGTGCTCGGCGGCGGAGCGGCCGTCGGGGTCGCCCCGGGCGACGATGGCGACGGAGACGGCGTCGGAGGAAAGGCTTGTGGGGCGGAGCAGCCAGCGAGCAGCACCACGAGCAACAGCCACACCAGCGGGATACGCATGCCCTTCTCCGATCTCACCGGGCACCGAACGCGCGCACAGGAAAGGCCGCCCCGGCAGATCGAGGCGGCCTCCGTGCAACGCTCAGCCCACAGCCGCTACCAGATGCCGAGCTCGTCCTTCGCCTCTTCGCTCATCATATCAGGCGTCCAGGGCGGGCTCCAGACCAGGTTGACGTCGATCTCGCCCAGGTTCGGCAGGTCACCGAGCGCCTGGGTGATCTCTTCGACCAGGATCGGCCCCAGCGGGCAGCCCATCGAGGTCAAGGTCATCGTGATGAGGACATCGGTCTTGCTGTCCCGCTCTTCGAGATCGATCCCGTAGATCAGGCCGAGGTCGACGACGTTGATCCCGATCTCGGGGTCATAGACTGCCTTCAGCCGCTCTCGGACGTCGTCTTCCGTAAAGTGTGGCATCGCTTTGCACGCTCCTATTCCGGCCACTCGCTGAGGCCGTACGCTGCCGCTTTCAAGACCTTCAAGCTCAGCAGCGCGCACTTGCGCCGGGCTGGGCTGATCGGGATGCCCAACTCGTCGAGCAGGTCTTCGGCGGTGAGCTCCTTGACGAAGTCGAGGCTCTGCCCCTTGACCATCTCTGTCAAGATCGATGCTGATGCCTGGCTGATAGCGCAGCCGCGGCCAGTGAAGGCGATGTCCTCGATCGTGCCGTCCTTCAGCCGCAAATCGATCCGGATCCGATCGCCGCACAGCGGGTTGCTGTCTTCGAAGCTCCGGTCATGCGGCTCCAGTGTGCCGTAGTTGCGCGGGTTGCGATAGTGATCGAGGATGTGCTCTCGGTACAGGTCAGACACCGCGTCTTCTCCACGCTCAGTCGCCGACGTTGAAGACCTGCCGGACGATCAGCAGGCCGTCCACCAGCCGGTCGATATCCTCCTCTGTATTGTAGAGATAGACGCTGGCGCGTGCAGTGGCGACCACACCGAGCCGGCGCATCAGCGGCTGCGCGCAGTGGTGGCCGGCACGGATGGCGATGCCCTCGCTGTCGAGGATACCGGCGATGTCGTGCGGATGGACATCCCCCAGCGTGAAGCTGACGACGCCGCTCCGATCTTCGCCCACCGGCCCGTAGAGGGTGATGCCGGGGATCTCGTCCAGGCGGGCCAGCGCATAGCGCAGCAGTTCCTGCTCGTGGTGGCGGATCGCTGGCATGCCCAGACTCTGAAGGTAGTCGACGGCGACGCCGAGCGCCACGGCATCGGCCACGCTCGGCGTGCCGGCCTCGAACTTGGCTGGCAGGTCGGCCCAGGTCGACCCCTCCAGCGTCACCGTCCGGATCATGTCGCCGCCCCCGAGGAACGGCGGCATCGCCTCGAGCAACTCGCGCCGGCCGTACAGCACGCCGATCCCCATCGGCCCGAGCATCTTGTGGCCGGAGAACGCGTAGAAGTCCACCCCGAGCGCCTGCACGTCCACCGGCAGGTGGGGCACGCTCTGCGCGCCGTCCACCAGCACCACCGCACCAGCGGCATGGGCCCGCTCGACGATCTCGGCCACCGGGTTGATCGTGCCGAGGGCGTTCGAGACGTGGGTAACGCTGACCAGCTTGACCCGGCCGGTGGCTAGGTAGTCATCGAGCTGCTCCAGCCGCAGCCGGCCGTCCTCGTCGATGTCGATGTAGCGCAGCTCGGCGCCCCGCTCGCGAGTGACGAGCTGCCAGGGCACGATGTTGCTGTGGTGCTCGAGCAGGCTGAGCACCACGATGTCGCCGGGGGCGAGGTTAGCTCGGCCCCAGGACTGCGCCACCAGGTTGATCGCCTCGGTGGTATTGCGCACGAAGATGCACTCTCGCGGGTTCGGCGCGTTGATCAGCCTGGCGACTTTCGCCCGTGCCTGGTCGTAGGCGAGCGTCGCGGCCTCGCTCAGCTCGTAGACGCCGCGGTGGATGTTCGCGTTCGTCGAGCGGTAGAAGTCCACCAGCGCCTCGATGACGACTGCTGGTTTCTGTGAGGTGGCGGCGCTGTCCAGGTAGACCAGCGGCTTGCCGCCGCGGACGAGCCGCTGGAGGATCGGGAAGTCCTGGCGCAGCGCGCGGGCATCGAACTGGCGGGTCGGACTGTGTCGCGTGCTCATAGCCCGATCTTTCGCGCGATCGCCGCGCGAACGGTCGCCTGCACCTCCTCGACCGGCACTCGCTCGATCACCTCGTCGAAGAAGCCGTCGACGATCAGCTTCACCGCCTCGGCGCGGCTGATGCCGCGGCTCATCAGGTAGAAGAGGTACTCCTCCTCCACCTGGCCCACGGTGGCGCCGTGTGTGCAGCGCACATCGTTGGCGCCGATCTCCAGGTTGGGGATCGTGTCGGCGCGGGCGGTCGGCGAGAGGATCAGGTTGCGGTTCGCCTGGTAGGCATCCGTCCGCTGGGCGTGCGGGAACACCTTGATCAGACCGGAGAAGACGGTGCGAGCCCGGTCTTTCAACGCCCCCTTGAACAACAGGTCGCTCGTCGCATAGGGAGCGATGTGCCACTGCCGGGTCTGGTGATCCAGGTGCTGGGCATCGTCGGCGAAGTAGAGCCCCAGCATCTCAGCCGTCCCACCGGGGCCGACCAGGTGGCTGGCGATGAAGGCCTTGCTGAGCCGGGAGCCGAGCCCGACGTTAAGCGTATTGAGCACCGCGTCCTGCTGGATCAGGCCGCGCTGGGTGGTGAAGTTCCAGACGTTGCGGCCCCAGTCCTGGAGCTGGATGTAGCGCACCTGCGCTGCCTCGCCAGCGATGATCTCCACCACGTTGGAAGAGATCACCGGCTCTCCGGCCGTCGGCGAGCCCCAGGCATCGATCAGCACGACGGAAGCCCCCTCGCCCGCGATGAGCAGCGTGTGGGCGAAGATGGCCGCGCCTGGAGTCTCGGCCCAGACATGGCTGCGCAGCGGCAAAGCCACCTGCGTGTTCGCCGGCACGTAGACGAAGACGCCACCGCTCCAGAAAGCGCCGTGCAGGGCGGCGAACTTGTTGTCCGAGGGCTTGACCGCCTCGGTCATGAAGTAGCGCTGGATCAGGTCGGGATACCGCTCGATCGCGCTGGCGAGGTCGGTGAGGATGACGCCTTTCTCGACCAGCGCCGGATCCAACTCGGTGTACACGGTGGCCGCGTCGACCTGGACGATGAGGCCGGAGCGCAACGCGGCCTCGCCCAGGCTTTCGACTAACGCTGGCGGGAGTTCATCGAGCGAGCCGGCGCGCCGGTCGAGCCCGGCAAAGGGGAGAACCTGGTCGATCGGCAGGCGCCGGATGTCGGTGCGTCGCCACTCCTCGTCTGTGCGGCTCGGCATCGGCGTCGCCTCGTAGACCGACCAGGCCTCCAGCCGCCGGGCGCGTACCCATTCCGGCTCGCCGCGCCGCCAGGAGAGCTCTTCGACTGCCCGGCGGGAGAAGCCCCGCGCGGTTTCCTGAACCGTCGTGCTCATAGACCCCTTCCGTGTCACGTGCCGCGTAGCGGGCTGGGGCAAGCGCCACCTCAGCCCGTCCCCGCTTCTCCTACACCTACCGGGCCAGCGTCCTAGCCGACCGAACCCTCCATCTCGAGCTGGATGAGCCGGTTGAGCTCCACCGCGTATTCGAGCGGGAGTTCCTTGGTGATCGGCTCGATGAAGCCGTTGACGATCATGCTCATCGCCTCAGCCTCGGAGAGCCCTCGGCTCTGCAAGTAGAAGAGCTGCTCCTCGGCGACCTTGCTCACTGTCGCCTCGTGCCCGATCGAGACCTGCTCCTCCTCGATCTCCATGTACGGGTAGGTGTCGGTTCGGCTCTGCTCATCGAGCAGGAGCGCGTCGCAGACCACGTTGGAGCGGACGTGGTGAGCGCCGCGGTGCACCTTCACCAGGCCCCGGTAACTGGCACGGCCGGTGCCCTTGGAGATCGACTTGGAGATGATCTGCGACGAGGTATAGGGTGCCACGTGCACCATCTTGCCGCCGGCATCCTGGTGCTGGCCGTCGGAGGCGAAGGCGACCGAGAGCACCTCGCCGCGGGCGCCCGGCTCCATCAACCAGACGGCCGGATACTTCATCGTCACCTTAGAACCGAGGTTGCCGTCGACCCACTCCATGGTGGCGTCGCGGTAGGCTGCGGCCCGCTTGGTGACCAGGTTGTAGACGTTCTTCGACCAGTTCTGGATCGTGGTGTAGCGGCAGCGCGCGCCTTCCTTGACGATGATCTCGACCACCGCGCTGTGGAGCGAGGCGGTGCTGTAGATCGGCGCCGTGCAGCCCTCCACGTAGTGGACATAGCCACCCGGCTCGACGATGATCAGCGTCCGCTCGAACTGGCCCATGTTCTCGGCGTTGATCCGGAAGTAGGCCTGGAGCGGGATCTCGACGCGCACCCCCTCCGGCACGTAGACGAACGAGCCACCCGACCAGACCGCCGAGTTGAGCGCGGCGAACTTGTTGTCGTTGGGCGGCACGATGGTGCCGAAGTACCGCTTCACCAGGTCGGGATACTCTCGAACCGCCGTGTCCATATCGACGAAGATCACGCCCTGGCGCTCCAGATCCTCGCGCAGCGAGTGGTAGACGACCTCCGACTCGTACTGCGCGCCGACGCCGGCCAGGAACTTCCGCTCTGCCTCCGGGATGCCGAGCCGCTCGAAGGTCTGCTTGATATACTCGGGCACCTCCTCCCAGGAGCGGCCTTGCCGTTCGGTCGGCTTGACGTAGTAGTGAATCTCGTCGAAGTCCAGCTCGCTGAGATCCGCGCCCCAGGTCGGCAGCGGTCGCTTGAGGAAGTACTCTAATGCCTTCAGCCGGAACTGGCGCATCCAGTCCGGCTCGTTCTTCATCCAGGAGATCTGCTCCACGACCTCCCGGTCGAGCCCCTTGCGGCTCTTGAAGACATACTGCTCCGGGTCACGGAACCCGTACTTGTACTCGGTTCCGAGTCTCTGGAGTTCCAGTTCTGCCTCGGTCGCCATCTTCTCGATCCTCTCCCGGTCGTCCGCAGCGACGGCTCGACCCGGCTTCGCCTAGGAAGCCGCTTCGGCGAACTCCGCCTTCAGCCAGTCGTAGCCCTTGACCTCGAGTTCCTCGGCCAGCTCCGGCCCGCCTGACGCAACGATCTTGCCGTCGAGCATGACGTGGACGAAGTGCGGCTTGATGTAGCTGAGCACCCGCTGGTAGTGGGTGATGATCAGCATAGCCATATTCGGGTTGAAGAGGGCGTTGACGCCGTCGGCCACGGTGCGGAGCGCGTCGATGTCGAGCCCGGAGTCGGTCTCATCGAGGATCGCGAACTCCGGCTCCAGCAACGCCATCTGCAAGATCTCCGCGCGCTTCTTCTCGCCGCCCGAGAACCCCTCGTTGAGGTAGCGTGTCGCGAACGACTCGTCCATGCGCAGCATAGCGAGCTTCTCGCGCATCAGTCGTCGGAACTCTCGCGGGCTCAGCGCCTTGTCCTCACCGTACCGCGCCTTGCGCACCGAGTTGACTGCCAGCCGCAGGAAGTTGGCCATCGTCACCCCGGGGATAGCGGTCGGATACTGGAAGGCGAGGAACAACCCCAGCTTGGCGCGCTCGTCGGGCGTCATCTCCAGGATGTTCTCGCCCTTGTAGAGGATGCGACCCTCGTACACCTCGTAGTTCGGGTGGCCGGCGATCACGTAGGCGAGTGTGCTCTTACCAGAGCCGTTGGGCCCCATCAGCGCATGGATCTCGCCACGGTCGATGACCAGATCGAGCCCGCGCAGGATCTCCTTGCCCTCGATCCCCGCGTGGAGGTTCTCGATCGTAAAGAGCGGCGTAGCCTCAAGCGTCATCGCGTTTGACCCCCTCCGTTTCTCACCCGCGTCGTCTCGACTCAGCTCGTGGTTCGCACCACATTACTATACCCAAACGTTGCGAAATGGCGCAAGGAGACCTACCCGTCGTCGCGCCGGCGCACCTCCTCTCTCACCGGATGCGATGCCCAGCTTCCTGGCAGGTGGGGCAAATCCCGGAGAAGACGGTCTGGTGGTCGTGGATCTCGTAGCCGGTCTGCTCTTCGGCCACCTGCCGGGCAAGAATCGCGATCGGCACATCGACATCGACGAGCTCGCCACAGATGACGCAGTGGACGTGGTCGTGCCGATCGGCTCGCCGGTCGAACCGCGTGGCGTGGTCGCCGAACGGGAACTCCTGGATCAGCCCGTGTTCGGCCAGAAGATGCAGCGTCCGATACACCGTGCCGTAGGCGATCGTCGGATACTTGCGCCGCACGCGCTCGAAGATCTCACCAGCGGTGAGGTGTCGCTCGGCATTCTGCACCTCGGCCAGCACTGCCAGCCGTTGCGGTGTCAGGCGAAACCCGGTCTGAAGCGTCACTTGCAACTTGCTCCCATGTGAGAATGATTCTCGATCTCGCCTGTGCTATACCTTACCCAATCGATCGGGATTCGTCAAGCCGAGTGGTTGTGAGGTGACGATGGATCGCCAGGAACAGATCGAAATCCTGCTGGATCGCTTCCGACATCCCCGGCACCGTCATGCCCTGCCTGAGGCTGACGTCACGATGCCCGGCGGCAACCCCGGCTGCGGGGACGTGATCACGATCTACCTCAAGGCCGACGGCGAGGGGCGAGCCGTCGCCGAGGTCGCGTTCGAGGGCGAGGGCTGCACCATCAGCCAGGCGGCAGCGGACATCCTGCTCGAGCTGGTCAACGACGAGCGCTGGTCGCTGGACGAGGTGCTCGAGGCCGACTACCACCTGATGGAAGAGTTGATCGGCGAGGAGGCGGTACGCTTGCGCCCACGCTGCGCCACGCTGGCGCTCGGCACGCTCAAGGCTGCGGTGACGAAGTACAAGCGCGACCGGCTCCGGGAAGAGGCCGGGCTCGACCACGTGGCGAGCGAGAACGAGCGTTTCGGGATCGTGACGGGGGACGCAGCACGGCAAGCAGGAGCCAGATCTCACAGCGATACGCTGCCCGAGACCTCGAGTTGAGCGGCGCCGAACGGCCTTCCGAGTCTGGCAACGTCATGCACCGCGACGGCGGGAGCGGACGTGCTCGGCGAAGGCCCGCAGGTGCTCCTGGAGTTGCGGGCCGAAACCGCTGATCGTCACCAGCGTGACGCGGGCTTTGCCGACGTTCGGCTGCACCGAGATCTCGGCGGTCACCCGCGGGAGGATCCCCTCCCGGCCTCCCAGGACGTACACCTGGTTCGGTCGGCCGGTGCGCCCGGCGCGGTAGCCACGGGCACGGAAGAACTCGATCGCCTCCGCGAGCACCTCCTCCCCCGCTGCCCGGGTCACCACTTTGCGCTGGAACGCGGTACGGGCCATCTCGTCGCTCAGCGCCGCGCGCTCACTCTGTGTCGTGCCGTTACCAGTCGGAGTGTGCGGCGACGGTTCGCTCATGCCCAGGCTCCCAGGTCGACCCGCGACCCCGATGCCCCCTCTCGTGGTGCGCTCCTAATCCTACTCGATGGCCACGCTCAGAGTGCGCGGCAGCGAAGCCCCCGGGCGGCCAGGCGAGCCCTCCTGTACAATGGCGGGTAACCTTGCCGTCAGGTTTTGTGGCGAAATTGGAACCATCAATGGATGCCGGCCACGCTCTCGTTCGGAGAATAGGAGTTCTCCTGCTCCTGTTCGCCTTGTCCAGTCTGTCTACTGCACACCAACTCGTCGCGCAGGGCGAGGGCTGCGCCTCCAGCACCTCGGCCACGGGCTACCAGGTCAACGTCTGCCTCGCCGCGCCGCTCCCGAATGCCACGCTGGAAGGCGTGAGCGCCGTCTCGGCGCGGATCACGACATCGGGCACCGACCCAGGGATCCGCAGGGTGACCTTCTACCTCGACGGCGAGTACCTGCTCACCGACTACGAAGCTCCCTACGAGTTTCTCCTCCCCACCGACCGCTTCCCCGACGGGCCGCACCGGCTGGAAGCCGAAGCGCTGATGCGCGACGACTTCGTAACCGGCCGCGCTGGCATCACGGTGCGCTTCCAGAACGAGACGAGCGGCACCGGAGAGCATGGGCCGGCTCCCTTTACACCCACCACTGGCCGACCGCCGGAGCCAGGGCAGCCGCTCGTCGTGGCCGCCGTCGGCGACGGCGCCAGTGGCGAGACTGCGGCACAGCGGGTGACCGATCTCATCGCTTCCTGGAACCCCAACCTCGTCCTCTATCTGGGCGATGTCTACGAAGAAGGCACGCCGGTCGAGTTCTTCAACTGGTATGGCGTGGGAGACCGGTTCTACGGTCGTTTCCGGGACATCACCAATCCGACGGTCGGCGATCACGAGCACGAGGGGGGTAAGGCGCCCGGCTACTACGATTACTGGGGCGCCGTGCCGGATGCCTACAGCTTCGAGGTCGCCGGCTGGCGGTTCATCAGCCTGAACTCCAACAAGCCGGTGACTCCCGGATCGCCGCAGTTCGCCTGGCTCGCGCAGGAGCTGCGCGATCATCCCGCGCCGTGCACGATCGTGTACCTCCACCACCCGATCTACAGCGTCGGGACGCAGGGAAGCACGCTGCGGGTGGAGGGACTCTGGCCGCTCCTGGCACAGGGCGGCGTCGACCTGGTGTTGAGCGGGCACGACCACAACTACCAGCGCTGGGTGCCCCTCGATGCTGCCGGAAGATTTTCGCCGACGGGAGTCACCCAGTTCGTCGTGGGCACCGGGGGGCACGGCATCCGGGCGTTCGCGGCGCGCGACGACCGGCTGGCGAAGGGCATCGATGTCGTGCCGCTGGCGTTCGGCGCTTTGCGGCTGGAGCTGAACCCCGAGGGGGCCAGATACGAGTTCGTCAGCATCGACGGCCATATCCTCGATTCGGGCTCGGTGTCGTGCCGGCCCGAGCAAGTAGACACTGTCGCGCCAGCGATACCTCAGGGGCTAACGGCCCACCGGGTGGGGCCGAACCGCGTCGACCTCTTCTGGAACGCGGCGACCGATAACGTCGGGGTGACGAGCTACGAGGTCTACCGGAACGGGGCGCTTCTCGCGACGATTGACACAGCGGCTGGCTACTCCGACTCGTCTGTCGAGGAAGGAGCCGCCTACGCCTATACCGTCCGGTCGCGCGATGCGGCCGGTAACCGCTCCGCCGAGAGCCAGCCGGCGATCGTGCTCGGGCGCGTTGCTGTTACCTGGCGTTTCCTCGACGCCACCGGCGCGCCGGTGCCCCTCGAGCGCGTCAGCTCGCTCGCGCTGCGCAGCAGCCAGGGGGAGCGCCTCACGTTCACCGCGGGGCAGCTCGGTCGCCCCCAGGAGTTGGTATCGAGCCGGGTCGTCGTCGAGAGTGGAACGGTCGTCGAGGAAGACCTGCGCTACACCGTCGAGGAGGTCATCGTCGACGGGCGAAACGTGCTCGTCCCCACGCAAGCCACCTTTGTGCCGCGTCGCGAACGGAGCTGGCCGATCCGCCTCGACCTCTATCCGGTACGCTTCCGGGTCTCGGATCGACTGGTCGGCTCGCCGCTCGCGGGGGTGAGGGTGACGATCCAGCGTGCGGACGGGCAGCGCCTGGCCCTGTTGACCGGGCTGCGTGGCCAGAGCGGCATCAAGCTCGCGCCAGGCGAGTACCGGGTCACCATCGATGGGCCGCTCGTGGCGTCGACGAGGACGATCACGGTTGATGGCCCGCTCACAGCCGACTTCCCCATCTTCACCTTCCTCGACGTCCTGCTCCTCGCCAGCATCCCAGCGGTGGCAGTATTCGTGGCCGCGGCGCTGCTGGCCGGCCGATTTCTCCTGGCGCGTCGGTCGCCGGCTTCCCCCGTCCGGCAACGCTGACAGGTTGGGGAGCGCTCCCCCACCGGGGCGAACGTCGCAGGGCACGCAGGGGAAGCGATAGGAGCAGGTAGCGAGGGCCCTCGAACCTGGCCGGTACCTGGTCGCTGATCGCTCAGCGATGAGTCGTCACGCCGACCTGCTGACACATATCGAGCACGACGCAGACCGAACAGCGGGGCACCCGCCCGGTGCAGACGTGCTTGCCGAAGGGCACGAGCAGCCGGTTGATCTCGACCCAGTATCGCTGCGGGAGTTTCGCCTCCAGCGCGGTCATCGTCTGTTCGGGCGTGCGGGTACGGACATAACCCCAGCGGTTGGTGATCCGGTGGACGTGCACGTCCACGGCGATCCGTGGGATCCCGCAGGCGATCCCGAGTACCAGGTTGGCGCACTTGGGGCCGACACCGGGGAACGAGCGCAGCAGCCGCTCGTCGCAGGGCAAGTCACCGTCATAGTCGGCAGTCAGCCGGCGGGCGATGGCGTGGATCTGGCGCGCCTTCGGCTCGTGGAACGTCGCTGTCCGGATCAACTGGTTGATTTCCGCCGCAGTGAGCCGGCTCACGTCCCGGGCCGTCCGGGCCTGGCTGAAAAGACGACGGGCCGTCGGCACCGTGACCTCGTCCAAGGTGCGGATCGAGATGATGCAGGCGACGAGCACTTCGAAGGGGCTGTTGTAGCCCTCATCGGCGAGCTGGAAGAGCGCTGCCGGTGGAAACGGCTGTACCGCATCCCGGATGCGGCTCATCGCCTCGTCGATATCGAACGGGCGCTTGCTCGCGGGCACGGAACGTCCCCGGCTCCCAGACGTGTCGGCTACCAGCTTGGTCGTCGACCTGCTCCTCGCTGCTTGCAGAGCCGGTGCCCAGTATAGAGGATCGGGTTGTCCCGCCCCAGGCCGACGGGGCGGACAGGAGCTATCCCACGGGCCCGCTGCCTGGCAGTGGATGGGGAGCCCCGTCTGGCTGTAGGCTGCGGCGAGGAGTCGTCGTATGCTTCATCCAGTGGAGCGCACCGCCGCAGTCGAGAGGCTCGCAGCAGGGAGGTGAGGAACGTGGCCGACACCCGCCGCCAGCACCTGAAGCTCGCCAGCCGCGCCGTCCACGCCGGTGAGCGGCCGGGCCCGCGCGACTTCGTCCCGGTCGTCACCCCGATCTACCCCGGATCGACTTTCATCTATGAAGACCTCGACCAGATGGACGCCGCGCTCGGTGGAGCGGAAGGCGTCTTCGTCTACACCCGCTACGGGAACCCGACCACCCAGGCGCTGGAGACGGCGGTCGCCGCGCTGGAGGAGCAGGAAGCGGCCCTGGCACTCGGCTCAGGCATGGCGGCGCTCAACGTCACGATCCTGGCGAGCGTCGAGGCCGGTGACCGGATCGTCGCCTCGCGCGATCTGTACGGGCAGACGATCACGCTCCTCAACGCCATCTACACCAGCCTGGGCGTCGAGACGACCTTCGTCGACGCGCTGGATCTCGACCAGGTGGAGCACGCGCTGGCCCGCGGCCGCGTCCGGCTGGTGCTCTGCGAGACTGTCTCTAACCCGCTGCTCCGAGTCACGGACATCCCGGCGCTGGCGGAGCTGGCACACCGCTACGGCGCCCGGCTGGCGGTGGACAACACCTTTGCCACTCCCTATCTCCTCCGCCCCGGCACCCTGGGCGCGGACTACGTGATCCACAGCGCCACCAAGTACCTGGGCGGGCACGGCGACGTCACCGGGGGCGTGGTCGCCACGGCCGCCGATCGCCGCTGGGAACTCAACGAGGTTAACAAGGCGATCGGCAGCATCCTCGGCCCCTTCGAGTCCTGGCTGGTCTTGCGCGGGATCAAGACCCTGCCGCTCCGGATGCAGCGCCAGTGCGAGAACGCCGCCCGCGTCGCCCGCTGGCTGGCGGAGCACCCCGCGGTCGAGCGGGTCTACTACCCCGGGCTGGAGATCCACGAGAGCCACCGCACTGCGCGGGCGCTCTTCCCGGATGGTCTCTACGGCGCGATGGTCGCCTTCGATATCCGCGACGGTACCCGGGAGCGCGTCTTCCGCTTCCTCCGCGCGCTGCGGATGATCGTCCCGGCCACGACGCTGGGAGATGTCTACACCGAGGTGCTGTACCCGGTGATGGCCTCGCACCGCGGGCTGTCGCCCGAGCAGCGGCAGGCGATGGGCATCGGTGAGGGGCTGGTACGGATCTCGGTCGGCATCGAGGATCCGGACGACATCATCGCCGACCTGGAGCAGGCCCTGGCACAGTCCTGAATAGGCGAGAGCGCTGCTTGACGCGCCTGCGTCGCCGTGCTATCAGCGGGGCGCTGGTGCGGCGTGCTGGCGTGAGGAGAGCGAAGCGATGGCGGAGATGGCGAGCAAGGTGCTGGCGATCCGGGAGGCGATGCCGGCCGTGACGCGGCACGTCTACCTCAATACCGGCACCTACGGCCCCCTGCCCCTGGTGGCGGCCGAGGCGATGCGGGTGATCCTGGAGGAGGAGCTGGCCGACGGCCGGATCGTGCCCGAGCGCTACCCGCTGGCCGCCGAGACGAAGCAGCGAGCCCGCGCGGAAGTCGCTCGCTTGCTCGGTTGCAGCCCTCGCAATATCGCTCTCACTCGCCACACGACCGACGGGATGAACCTCGCGGTGATGGGGATCAACTGGCAGCCGGGCGACGAGATCGTCACGACCGACATGGAGCACCCGGGCGGCCAGGGGCCGGTCTTCAACGTCGCCCGCCGTTACGGGGTAGTCGTCCGTACGGCGCGGCTGGGCGACGGCTCCGGGGACGTCGCCGGAGCGATCGAGCGCTTGCTCACCCGCCGCACGCGCATGGTCGTCATCTCTCACCTGACCTGGAACACCGGCGCTGTCCTGCCTATCGACGACGTCATCGCGCTCGCGCACCGTCACGGGGCGCTGGTGGCCGTCGACGGCGCGCAGTCGGCCGGCTCCATCCCGGCAGACGTCGCCGCGCTCGGCGTCGACGTCTACGCGATCCCGGGCCAGAAGTGGCTCTGCGGGCCGGAAGGCACCGGGGCGGTCTACATCTCCGACGAGGCGATGGACGTGCTTAACCTGACCGTCGTCGGCTACGCCTCGCTGGCG
>JADBJL010000082.1 GCA_014874455.1 Thermomicrobiaceae bacterium | reverse complement strand
CTTCGGGGTGCTCGTGCCGCAACGTTGTCCCGGCGAGCCGGAGCGTGTCCTCCAGCCCCGCTTGACCTGGCACGACCCGGATGCCTACGACACGCAGGCGCGTCGCCTGGCAGCGATGTTTCGCGAGAACTTCGCTCGCTTCGCTGGGCTGGTCGAGCGGGAGGTCGCCGAAGCGGGCCCGCGGCTCTAGCCGCCACGTGTGGCGCATAGCCCATGCCGGAGAACGCTCAGGAGCGCCGGAGAGAGCGCAGAGCCGCCAGCAGGCGCTCCAGGTCGTCGAGCGCCGTGAAGTAGGCACAGGAGACCCGCACGGCATCAGGCACCTGGACACGCCGCTGGATAATGCCGTAGTCGTTCCAAAGTCTCCGGCTCAGTTCCTCGCCACTCCACCCCGCGACGCCGAAGGTGACCAGGCCAGAACTCTCTTCCCACCGCTCGGGGGAGTACAGCGTCACGCCCGGCTCGGCCGCCAGCGCGGTCTTGAAGAGGCTGCTGGTCGCCGCCGCGTGCTGCTCCAGCGCCTCTCAGCCGAAGCCCTCGAGGTACTCGATGGCCGCGCTCAGCGCCGCATAGTCGTGGAGATTACGGGTGCCGTACTCGAATCGCCGGGCGCTGGCGACGAAATCCCAGGGGGCGGCCGCCGGATCCTCGCCGAGTAGCCGCCGGTCGAACGGCGGTGCGGTCGCCCCCGCGCCGACCAGCGGTGGTTCGAGCAAGGGCAGGCGGTCGGCGCGCACATAGAGGAAACCGGTGCCCTTCGGCCCGCACAGCCACTTGTGCCCGTTCCCCGTCGCGAAGTCGCAGCCCATCTGCCTGAGGTCGACCCCGAACTGCCCCACCGACTGCGCGCAGTCGACCAGCGTCAGGATGCCTCGCTCACGGCAGTAGGAGCAGATGGCTTCGACCGGCAAGCGCGCTCCGGTCTCGCACGACACGTGGCTGATCACCACCAGCCTGGTCGCCGGGCGGACAGCTCGGACGAACCGGCGGTAAGTCTCGTCCGGATCGAACGAGACGGAGAAGAACGATAGTTGGCCGCGACCGCGGCGCTGCGCGAGCGCCCACGGGAAGAGTACCGCTGGGTGCTCCTGGTCGGTGGTGAGCACGAGGCCGTCCGGCCCGAGTTTCAGGCTTGCGGCGACCAGCGCGACGCCATCGGTGGCATTGCGGGTGAGCGCCACCTCGTCCGGTTCAACGCCGATGAGCCGCGCCAGCGCAGCGCGCGCCCGCTCGTACCCTTGCCTTGCCGCCTCCTCGGCAACGTGGCCGCCACGCTCGTACTGCGCCACCGCCGCCAGGTGCGCAGCCAGCACCGGCTCGGCCATGATCCCCACAGTGCCGGTGTTGAGATAGGTGACCTCATCGAGGATAGGCAGCGCGCGGCGTGCTGCCGCGAGGTCAAAACCGCTCGAACTGGGCATAAGGCTCTCCTCCCCGGTTCAGCCCAACGGGCTGCTGGGTATCACGCTCGACGGAGCGCGTCAAGAGCGCGTATCGCGCAGGGTATTCCAACGGACCAGTCGGCCTCCGTCACGGCTCCACGAGCAGGCAGACCTGGCCATCTCGGATTTCCGAGATCGGCAAGTCGGCGAGCGCCGCGTGCTCCAGCAGGCGGCGCTCGGTGGCCGTGATGAGTCGCTGCGCGGCAACGCCGCTCAGGGCCTGGAGAAGACGCTCCTGATGTTCCTGGTCGAGTTCGGAGAGCACGTCGTCGAGCAGGAGCACCGGCACTTCGCCGGTGGCTCGCTGAAACGCGTCGATTTCGGCCAGCTTGGTGGCGACGACGGCTAAGCGCTGGATGCCGCGCGAGCCGAACGCGGCCAGTTCCTCGCCTGCCAGAGTATAGGCAAGGTCGTCCCGGTGCGGGCCGATCAACGTCATACCCCGCCGCAGCTCGTCGCCGCGCAGGTTGTGCAGCGCAGCTTGGAAGCGTTGGGCTACCCGGGCTTGGGCATCGGCGAGGCTGTCGAGCAGCACCCGCTCTCGCAGCGGCTCGGGCAGCGGAACCGTGCTCTGGTACTCCAGCGACAGCGGCATGTCGCTGACCGCCAGCTCCCGGAAGCGCGCCCGTAGCGCCTCCGCCAGCTCACGCACATACCGGAGCCGGACGACCAGCACGAACGAGCCGTGAATGACGAGCTGCTCGTCCCAGTAGGCGAGTTGCTCCTCGACCGCGCGCCGGTCGGGTACCGGCTCGGCGGCGAATTGTCGCAGGAGGCTGTTGCGCTGTTCCAGCAGGCGCGCATACTGGCTCAGCGAGCGCAGATACGCCTGGTCGACCTGCGAGAGCGAGATGTCGAGATAGCGGCGGCGGACACTCGGGGCGCCCAGCACCAGCTCGAGGTCTTCCGGCGAAAAGAGCACCACGCTCAGCGTACCGATGACATCGATCGCCCGGCGGGGTAGGCCGTCCTGCCGGATCCGCTTGCGGGCGGTATTCCGTTCGGACTCGACGCTCACCGTCATCTCGACCGTGGTCGCGAGGTGATCCGAGACGATCTCGCCGACCAGCCGTGCGTAGGGTGGCAGTCCATAGTCACGGCCGCTCTCACGGTTGATCAGTTGCCGCTCCGTCGCCGCGCGGAACGAGCGCGTGGTAGCGAGCAGGTAGACCGCCTCGACGAGCGCGGTCTTCCCCGAGCCGTTGCAGCCGACGAGCCGCAGGCCCTGCGGCGGCAGCGGGAGGTCGAGGTGATGGAAGCAGCGGAACTCTTCGAGCTCGATCCTGCTGAGATACATCGAGCGGTCGCTCTCCCGAAGCTACGAGAGCGCGGTATGTCTGGTGAACAATGGTATCGCGCCGGACTGCGCCGTGCTGAACTTCGCCCGCTCGGCAACGGAGGCGATGGGCGGCACCTCGCGCCGAGAACGGGCAAGCAGGCGCCACGATGGAGGAGAGCAGCCTACTAGGTGTTGCTGGCGCCGGCCCCGGCGGCACGCTAGATATTCCCGATAACCATCGGCATGATGACGTGCGTGAACGAGGTGTCGCCGACAGGACGAAAGACGCCAGCGGCATTGGGGCTGGTCATTTCCAGCGCCACCTCGGCTGACTTCATGACCGAAAGCACGTCGGTGAGATAGCGCCCGTTGAACGCGATCTGTGCCTTCGGGCCGTCGACACGCGCGGAGAGGAGATCCTCGTTGTCACCCGCCTCGGCGGCTTGCGCAGAGACGATGACCGCGCCGGGATCCAGCTCGCTGTCACCCGGTAGGAGTTGGAGGCGCACCACCTCGTTGTTCGACTGCGCGAAGATCTTGGCGCGCCGGGCAGCGGCCAGAAAAGCCTCGCGGGGAACAACCACCCTGGTGGTGTAGGTCTTGGGGATGATCTGGCGAAACTCGGGGAAGTGACCGTCGATCAGCCGGCTCAAGAATTCGACCGTGCCGGAGCGAGCTAGGAGCTGGCTACGGTTGGGTGTGACCAGCAGGTCGATCGCTCCCTCAGCGTCGGCCATGCTGCGGGCCAGCTCGTGCAGGGCTCGGGCTGGCACGATGATGGCCAGGTCTGCGGCCACCAGCTCGTCGAGTTCGGCCGAGCGTACCGAGAGCCGGAAGCCGTCAGCCGCTGCCATCGTCAGGGTCGATCCCTGGAACTCGACGAGCACACCGGCGAGCACGGGCCGGCTGTCGTCAGTCGCAGCGGCGAAGACCACCTGGCCGATCATCTCGCGAAGCAGACTGCCGTCGATACGGGCAGTCGGTACCTGATCGCCGATCTCCGGCAACGTCGGGAAGTCCTCGGCAGGGATACCCTTGATATTCGCCTTGGAGTAGCCGCAGCTTACAGCCAGGGTCAAGGAGCCAGGCTCCATCCGGAGGGTCACCTCGTCGCTGGGAAGGCTGCTGACGAACTCGGTGAGCAGATCGGCGCGGACGGTGAGCCGACCGGGGGTGACGACTCGCGCTGGGAGCGACGCCGCGATCGCGATCTCCAGGTTCGTCGCAGCCAAGCGCAATTGCCCTTCGGCGGCCGAAAGCAGCACGTTGCTGAGCACCGGCAATGTGGATTTGCGCGCGACTGCTCGCGAGACGTGCGCCAGAGCGCGCTGGAGTTCCGCCTGCTGGCAGGTAAGCTGCACGCCCGTCGCTCCCTTCAGTGTCCGTACACACCCCTGTGCCATTATAGCACGCGCCAGAGCTCGCGCTCGACCAGTACCGGCCCGCTCGCCGGCTGGCAGCGGTTCCCCAAGGTCACCGCCTGACCAGGCCAACGCGAGTCTTTGGCCCGTTCGGGTTCAGGCGCCCCGCAGCCGGCGGCTCAGAGCCAGAGCACCGAAGAGCAGCCCGGCGAGGCCAGCGACAGCCAGCGCCGTCGCCCTCGGTTCCGGCCCCGGTAGCGCCACCTTCCCGTCGTCGTAGCTGAGGAAGAGCTGGCCCCACTTGCTCTCCAAAGCCCGTTTCACCCGGCGGCGACCGTGTACCGGGTACCAGTAGACATTGTGGTAGAAGTTCGACGCGAAGTACGACCACGGTACCAGCGGCGAGCGCAGCAGCACGCTCTCGAACGGCTTGAGCGGCCCGTGGTAGATCAGCTTCTGCCCCTTGCTGGCAAACGTGTCACCGGCAACGAAACCCCAGCTCTCGTTCGAAATGTCGAGACCCACCACCTCGATCTCCCGCGGGTCGCCGACACCGAGCCCGCGCTCGTGCGCCAGGCGAATGAAGGGGATCGAGAGCGGGTCGAAGCCCTGGAGTTTGGCGCTGATGGCATCGATCGCGACCTGATCCGCGCTGGCCAGTATGATGTCCTTCTCGTGCGGACGCATCGCGCGCGGGCCCGGGCCATCGCCAGCGAAGGTACCGTCCATCACCGCGAAGATGCCGGAATGAATTTCCTGCTGGATCGTCAGCAGGTCGACGAGTGTCTCGTGGATGACGGCATGTGTCCAGTGCCGCCGCTCGTTCAGCAGGCCGCCGAATGCGTTCTTCATCGCGCCGGTGATGGTGGTGAAGACGTGCGTCTTGACGGTCGGCAGGTGGATGATATTCCGTCCGAGGAAGAGCTTCGGGATCTTGATTCCTTCGGGAAAGATCGTTGGCAGCACCAGCAACTCGTGCTTGGGTTCGTAGACGACCCACTCGACGTCCGGCTCATAGAGGTGCACGTTCTCGACGCCGTACTTGTCCACCACGTACTTGTGCTTGTTGTTGCGCTCACCCCGGTACGCGTCCACCACCACCGTGCGGTTATGGGCGGCGATGAGGCGACCATAGCCATCGGCCTTGAGCCGCCGGATCACGCCTTCGAGCTGCCAGGGCGTCGTTGAACAGCCGGGGTACCACGTGTCCCACGTGATGTTGACCTTCAGGATCGTGTCGCGATCCTTCGGCAGAGCCGCCCCGTAGCCCGCCATCTGCATCACCCGGCCGATGTCGCCCAACACGGTGTCAGGCGAGGTGCGCAGCACCGCCACGCGGCCTTTGCCAGGGAAATCCGTCCCCATCGCTGTCCTCCGTCCAGTACTCGATGGGCGGCGACGACCGCTCGTGGCCGTCGTTCCACCCCCGCCGCGGCATCTCGATGCTATCACCCGGGCCGGGAGGGTCGCTACTCGCGGCGATGCGGTCATCCGTGCTATTGTACGTACGCCCGCGACCTGCTAGCATGGTGACTCGACGGCACCGGTTCGTGACGCTCGCGTAGCCAGGGAGCTGCTCTGGCTGCCTAGTGAGGATGGGCGATGTGACTGGTGGGGGAGCTTCAAGCCGGGTCTTCCGGCTGTTGGCGCTCATCGCAGCGATGGCGACCGCGTTAGGTTCCGATCCGGTATCTCTCCGGGCGGCAGCGCCCGAGGTCGTGGCCGCGTCCGCCATCGTCATCGACGCCGACACCGGTGCCGTCCTGTATGAAAAGCGCGCCGATGAACCGTGGGCGCCCGCCAGCCTGACCAAGATCGTGACCGCGCTGGTCGCGCTCGAGACCGCGCCGCTAGATCAGATGCTCACCGTCGAGCCGTCCGATCTCGTCGGCGAGGCATCGATGGGCCTCGCAGCGGGTGACAAGCTGACACTCGAGACAGCACTCTACGGGCTCCTGTTGCCCTCGGGCAATGACGCCGCCATGACCATCGCCCGCAACCTCGGGGCGCTCCCTGGTGATTCGCCCCAGGAGTCGGTCGACCGTTTCATGCGGCGGACAAACCTGATGCTCAAGCGAATGGGGCTCCGCGACACGCGGCTGCTCAACCCGCACGGGCTAGATCAGCCAGGGCATCGCACCACCGCCCGGGAGCTGGCGCTGGTGACCCGCGAGGCGCTTCAAAACCCGACCTTCCGCCGGATCATCAGCAGCCCGGTCTACGAGGACGGGCGCTACTCGCTGCAGCAGTCGAACCGGCTGCTGGGCTCGTACCCGGGACTCATCGGCGGCAAGACCGGCATCACGGACGGGTGCGGCTACTGCCTGATGGAGGCGGCGGAGCTCGATGGCCACACTGTCATCGCGATCGTGCTCGGAAGCTCGGTCGAAGCCTGGTACGAGGACGCCCGAGTCCTGCTCGACTATGGATTCGCTCAGCTCGCCAGCGGCAATACTGCTCAGGAACCCTTCGCCACAGCTATCCCTCGAGCGGCACTACCCGCCGGATCCGCATCTGCCTCAGCCACCAGGAGCAGCGAATTCCCCCAGCGTGTGGCCGCGACCACACCGGGACCCTCCGCCCTCGCCGGGCCGTCCGAGAACCGGACGACGGGGAGCCTCGCAGTCGACCGGGCGGCTCCCGACGTGGCGGTCGTTCGCCCGGCGAGTGCCGCTCAAGGGTCGTCGCGCGAGACCTGGCGCTGGCCACTGTCGGCACTCCTGGCGATGGGCGCTGCGCTGGCTGTGGTCACCACCTATCCGGCCGTGCTCGGGCTCGGAAGCCTCCTCTGGCAACGGCGCCGAGCCGCCAGGCGGCGAGCCATCGATGCCCGGCTGTTCGCTTCGGTGGCAGCCCCTGCAGCCCGTCCGGCCGCCCGTCATACCCGACGCCAGCGCGGACGTCCGAGCACGATGCCCACGCGACCAGAGTCACGCCAGCCCTCCCGCAAGCCGGCAGCGGGCTCGCCGCGTCGCTCGTGGTCGGTTCCTGCTGCTTCGGTGGGGCACCGGGAGACGGAGCGGCCGCGTGTCGTGAGGTTCAATGCGGCCGAGGCGGTAACCAGCCGGGCGATCAAGCTGGCGCGTCGAGGCGACTACCACGCCGCGGAGAGCGAGTTCCTGCACGCACTGAAGATCGATCCCAGCTACGATTTCACTCGCTGCCCCGGGTTCTGGAGTATGCCCCCAGCAGGGTATGTCCTCGCTGCCAGGGCCTACCTGGCACTCCGCCGTGGTCGGGACGCGAGGACGCTGCTCACGGTCGTGCGACTGAGCTTCGGGAGCACGCCGCTCCTCGAAGACGAACTCCAGCGGGCGTCCGACATCGATGAGGCACCTGCTCTGCCGCTCGGCCTGCAGCTCAGCCAGTCGCTGCCGCGACGAGGATAGCCAGCGGTCTCACCGGCTCGGCCGACGACGGCTCGGTGCCCAGCAGTCGGCGCCGCCGGCAGCGACCTCCGGCGCCTGCGCGCTCTGCCGGAGCAGGGGAACGCCCGACGTGCAGGTAGCCGCGGCATGGAGGGGCTCCGATCGGTTTGATACACTCCGTATCAGATGTGCTATAATCGCGCTGTGTCAAGTCGGTGAGGTAGGCGGGGAGAGGATATGCGACGATCTGAACCGCTCTATGTCATCAGCGTTGCGGCGCGACTCCTGGAGCTCCACCCGCAGACTCTGCGCAAGTACGAGCGCGAGGGCTTCGTCGCGCCGTCGCGGACACCGGGCAACCTGCGGCTCTACTCAGCCGAAGATCTGGAGCGACTGCGCCAGGTCAAGCACCTCGTCGAGGAACGCGGGGTGAACCTGGCGGGCGTGCAGCTCGCGCTGGGCTTGACGTCGCGCCTGCGTCAGCTTCGCGATCGGTGCCTCGCGATCTCCGAGCAGTACGACCGGATCTTCGACAGTGTCGTAGCGGAGATCGATTCGATGCTGCAGGAGCTCGGAGCCAGTATAGAGCAGTAGCATCGCCTCGCTTCACCGTGTCAGACCAATGTCACGTGCTCTATCGACCTGAGAGCAGGAGGAATCGATTCCTGTCATGAGCGCGCAGCGATTCACCGAAAAGGCCCAAGAGGCGCTGCTTACCGCCCAGCGGACGGCCGAGACTCACCAGCACGCCCAGCTCGACGTCGAGCACCTGCTGCACGCGCTGGCTGCACAGGCTGACGGGGTCGTGCCGCAGGTCTTGCTGCGGCTGCAGCTCGATCCGCGCGCGGTCGCAGCCGAGCTGGAGCGGGCCGTCGAGCGGTTACCGCGACTGCAGTACGCGGCGCAGCCGTCGGTTTCACCGGTACTGCGACGAGTCCTCGAACGAGCCGATGCGGAGGCCCAGGCGTTCGGCGACGACTACATCAGCACCGAGCACTTGCTGCTCGCCGCGTTGGACGCGGCTCCTCGCTCTCCCGGCGTCCAGGCGCTGGCGCGGCTCGGCGTGACCCGCGAGCGTGTCCTCTCGGCCTTGAGCCAGATCCGTGGGGCTCAGCGAGTCACGACACCGACGCCCGAGAGCACGTACCAGGCACTGGAGCGCTACGGGCGCGACCTGACCGGGCTGGCCCGGCAGGGCAAGCTCGACCCGGTGATCGGCCGGGACGAGGAGATCCGCCGGGTCATCCAGGTTCTCCTGCGCCGGACGAAGAACAACCCGGTGTTGATCGGTGATCCAGGCGTGGGCAAAACCGCCATCGTCGAGGGTCTGGCCCAGCGGATCGTGCGCGGCGACGTGCCCGAAGGGTTGAAGGACAAGCGGATCGTCCAGCTCGACCTGGCCGCGATGGTGGCGGGCGCGAAGTTCCGCGGTGAGTTCGAGGAGCGGTTAAAGGCTGTCCTCAACGAGATCCAGCAGGCCGAGGGCGAGATCATCGTCTTCATCGACGAGGTACACACCGTCGTCGGCGCTGGCGCGGCCGAAGGCGCGCTGGACGCTTCGAACATGCTGAAGCCGATGCTGGCGCGCGGTGAGCTGCATGCCATCGGCGCCACGACGCTCGACGAGTACCGCAAGCACATCGAGAAGGATCCGGCACTGGAGCGGCGTTTCCAGCCGGTCTACGTCGGCGAGCCGACAGTCGAGGAGACGATCAGCATCCTCCGCGGGCTGCGCGAGCGCTACGAACTCCACCACCAGGTGCGCATCCTCGACTCTGCGCTGGTCGCAGCCGCACTCCTCTCGCACCGCTATATCACCAGCCGCTTCCTGCCGGACAAGGCTATCGACCTCGTCGACGAGGCAGCGGCGCGGCTGCGGATGGAGATCACCAGCATGCCGGCCGAGCTGGACGAGCTGCTGCGCCGGATCACCCAGCTCGAGATCGAGCGTGAGGCGCTGCGCAAGGAGCGCGACGAGGCCTCGCGCCAGCGGCTGCAGGAGCTGGAGCGGGAGCTGGCCAACTTGCGAGAGCAGGAGCAGGTGCTGCGCTCCCAGTGGGAGCAGGAGCGCCAGGCGCTGCAGCGGATCAGCGAGCTGAAGCAGCAGATCGAGCAGACCCGCCACGAGATCGAGCAGGCACAGCGCCAGGCGGACTATGCGCGTGCCTCGGAGCTGCAGTACGGCCGGCTGGTCGAGCTGGAGCGGCAGCTCCGGCAAGAGGAGCGCCGGCTGAGCGAGGTGCAGACGCACGGCCGGCTGCTCAAGGAAGAAGTGGACGCTGACGACATCGCCGAGGTCGTGAGTGCCTGGACGGGCATCCCGGTGGCGAAGCTGATGGAGAGCGAGACCGAGAAGCTGATCCACATGGAGGAGCGACTGCACGAGCGGGTGGTCGGCCAGGACGAAGCGGTGCAGGCGGTGTCCAACGCGATTCGCCGGGCGCGAGCCGGCCTGCAGGATCCGAACCGGCCGCTGGGGAGCTTCATCTTCCTGGGCCCCACCGGGGTCGGCAAGACCGAGCTGGCTCGAGCACTGGCCGAGTTCCTCTTCGACGACGAGCGGGCGATGGTGCGTATCGACATGTCCGAGTACCAGGAGCGGCACACGGTGTCGCGACTGATCGGCGCGCCGCCGGGCTACGTCGGGTACGAGGAGGGCGGCCAGCTTACGGAGGCGGTACGCCGGCGGCCCTACTCGGTCGTGCTCTTCGACGAGATCGAGAAGGCGCACCCGGAGGTGTTCAACGTGCTGCTCCAGGTGCTGGACGACGGCCGGCTGACCGACGGACAGGGGCACACCGTCGATTTCCGCAACACGGTCATCATCATGACCAGCAACCTCGGCTCCTCGTACATCCAGGCTATCGGCCCGCAGGGCGAGCAGGAGATCCGGCGCCGGGTGATGGAGGCGGTACGCGCGCACTTCCGGCCGGAGTTCCTGAACCGGATCGACGAAATCATCATCTTCAAGCCGCTCACCCGCGAGCAGCTCGCTGAGATCGTCGAGATCCAGCTCCGCCAGGTGCGCAACCGGCTCCACGACCGCGACCTGACGTTGCAGATCACGCCCAGGGCCAAGGAACTGCTCGCCGAGCGGGGCTACGACCCGGTCTTCGGCGCGCGGCCGCTCAAGCGCGTCATCCAGCGCGAGCTGCTCGACCCGCTGGCGACCAAGCTGCTGCGCGGCGAGGTTCGCGAAGGGGAGACGGTGTTCGTGGATATCGGCCCGGACGGTAACCTCAGCATCCGGGGCGTGCTCACGGAAGCCGAGGTCGTCGCGTAGAATCGGAAGGCCGAGTGGAGGGGCAGCGATAACGGCCGCTCGCCCCTCCGCCGCCGGGCCGCCACGGGCCTGTACAGCCAGAGGTTGCGGGCGGCCACCGCAGCAGAGAGGCTGCACGCGCGACGCAGGGAGTCAGGCCTGCCGAGGGGACGACACATGGAGCCCGATACCATTCTGGTCGAGGTCGTCAAAGTCCTGTTGATCCCGGTCGTCCTGCTGCTGGTGCCCTTGCTGATGATGCTGATCTTCGACATCGCGGCGCACCTTGGAGAGCTGTTCGGCGAGCGCTAGCATCCGGGCCTTCCGCGGTCGGGCTGCCCAGCGACAAGTCGCTTCACCGCAGGCCACCGGGTAACTGACACGGGACGACGAGAGATGAGCGGGATCGATCCACTGGCGAAAGCCATCATCGCACTCGGCATCGTGCTGGTCGTCGTCGGGCTGCTGCTCCTGCTGGCCGGTCGCGTGCCCTACCTCGGCCGGCTGCCAGGCGACATCGTCTACCGGCGCGACAACGTGACGATCTACATCCCGCTGGCGACGATGCTCCTCCTGAGCATCATTCTGACCATCGCGCTCAACCTCTTCTTCCGGCGCTGACACCACGCTCCTGAGCAGGCGCTGAGCGGCCGTCACCCGCCCGAACGGCGGGCCAGGCCACCGAAAGGGAACCTGCTCCTGAACTCCGGCGTCTTCAACGGTGAGAACGCAGCCCCAGGCAACGAGGAGGCAGGAGATGGGATCGATCCGCACCACACGCCCGCTCGCCGCAGTGCTCCTCTCGCTGCTGGTCGCACTGGCCCTGGCGACGGCCTGCAGCCGGGGCGAGCGACCAGGAGGGCAGGCCGTACAGCCCGGGGTAGCATCGACCGCGGTCGTCGCCGACCAGGCTCGCCAGGCTCCGGCGGCGGGCGCTCCGGAGATGAGCGTGCCAGCTTCCACCGGAACCACCGCTCTCGGTGTCTTCGACCGCTTCGTCATCCGGACGGCTGAACTTTCGCTCAGCGTGAGCGATGTCGGCCAAGCGCTGGTCGCGATCCGGCAGTTGACGGTCGATGCCGGAGGCTTCGTGCTCAGCTCCTCCACCTACGCCCAGGGGGATGACAAGACGGGCGGCACAGCCGTCCTCACCGTGCAGGTGCCGTCCGAGCGTTTCGACCAGTTTCTCAACCAGGTGCGCACGAGTCCGCTCGTCGTCGAGGTCGAGCGCGAGCAGCTCCAGAGCCAGGACGTGACCGAGGAGTACCTCGACCTCGACGCCCGGCTGCGCAACCTCCAGGCCACCGAGCAGCGCTACCTGGCGCTGCTCGACCGGGCCACCACGATCGAGGAGATCCTGCGGGTCGAGCAAGAGCTGAGCCGGATTCGCTACGAGATCGAGCAGGTAACCGGGCGCAAGCAGTACCTCGAGCGGCACATCGCCTACGCACAAGCGACCATTACCCTGGTTCCGGCACCGGCGCCGCAGGAGCCAGGAGGCCCAGCGTTCGACTTCGCGCGCGCCGTCGAGCGCGCCTGGCGCGCTTCGCTCCGGTTCATCGGCGGAGTCGCCGAGATCATCGTGATGTCGGTCGTCTTCCTCTGGTGGCTGTGGCCGATCCTGGCGGTTCTCGCCGCGCTCGTGCTGCGCTGGCGCGGCCGGCGACAGGCGACCGGCGCAACTCACCCATGATACGATGGCAGGCGGTCTCTTCGGGAGGTCGAGCTCTGGAGGGAGGATGGCGATGTCGGAGGCCCGGCAGGTGCAGCCCGTCGACCCGGAGATCCTCGAGCTGCTGCGCGCCGTCAGCACGGCGACGCTGAGCACCCAGCTCTACCGCCGAGGCTTTCGCAACCTGTTCATGCACGATGTCCGGCCACTGCGTCCCGATCTGCGGCTGGTCGGCCAAGCGTTCACGCTGCGCTACATTCCGGTGCGCGAGGATCTGGAGCGCACCGGCGAGTTCGACAACCTGACGAACAAGCAGCGGATCGCAGTCGAGTCGGTCGGCCCTGGCGACGTGCTGGTCATCGACGCGCGCGGAGACACGCAGGCCGGCGTCCTCGGCAACATCCTGGCCGCCCGGATCAAGGCCCGCGGCGCGGCGGGTATCGTCACCGACGGCGCCTTCCGCGACACGCCGGAGATCCGCGAGCTGGGCATCCCGGCCTACGCCCGTGGGCAGAACGCGAACCTCTCGATCAGCATCCACCACCCGGCGGACATCAACGTGCCCATCGCCTGCGGCGGCGTGGCTGTTTTACCCGGTGACGTGATCGTGGGGGATGCCGAAGGTGTCATCGTCATCCCGCGCTCGGTCGTCGAGGAGGTCGCGCGAGCCGCCTACGAGCAGGAGCGGCTCGAAGCGTTCATCTACCGGAAGGTCGTGGCGGGCAGCAGCATCATCGGCGTCTATCCACCGAACGAGGCGACGCTCGCCGAGTACGAGGCCTTTCGGCAGGCGGGCAGGCCGGGCGAATCCGCCCCCTAGCCTGCCGTGCCCAGGAACGCCAGCCCGGCCAGCGCGTACGCCCTGGTCGCGGCCATCACCTCGTCGACACCGACCCACTCGTCTGGCTTGTGCGCCAGCGAGGGGTCACCGGGGCCGTAGATGATCGTCGGGTAGCCCTTGGCAGCGAAGAAGCGGCCATCCGTCCCCATGCTGAACCCGGTCAGCGCGGTGTCGAGGCCGAGGAAACGGTTGACCGCGACCATGCCCCGCACCACGAGGCTGTCCGGCGGGCTCATGACCGCCAGGCGACCACCCCACTCGTGCGCGGGGCCGACCTCGACCCGCAGGCCCGGCACGCCGGCCACGGCCCGCTCAGCCACCTCGCGCACCTCGGCGATCGCCTCCTCCGGCGTCTCACCGGGGATCAGCCGCCGGTCGATGAAGATGGAGCAGCGGTCGGGCACCACGTTGGTCTTGACCCCGCCCTCGATCAGGCTGATGGTCGCCGAGGCATGGGCGAAGTACGGGTGGGTCTTCCGCTCCAGCCGTGGCCACAGCTCCTGCTGCAACGCGGTGATGACCCTGGCCATCCCCTCGATCGCGTTGATCCCTTCCCAGGGCAGCGCGCCGTGCGCTGTCCGGCCGTACACGACCACGCGGATGCCGACGCCCCCGCGCTCGCCCACGCAGATGCGGTTCAGCGTCGGCTCGCCCACGATCACGTAGTCCGGCTTGACGTCGGCCCGCTCGGCGATCAGGTATGCCCCCAGCCTGCCGCCGACCTCCTCGTCGGCCACCTCGTTGACGATGAGCGTTCCCCGCAGCGGCACGCCCGACCGCTTGAGCGCGATCGCCCCCATCACCTGGGCCGTGACGCTCGCTTTGTCGTCGTTGGCACCCCGGCCGTAGACCCTGCCCCCGGCGACCTCGGCCGCGAACGGCGGATGCGTCCAGGCCGCCTCCTCGCCGACCGGGACGACATCGAGATGGGAATTGAAGAGGAGTGTCGGCCCGTCACCGGCGCGCAGCCACGCGATCAGGTTGGGCTTGCTCGGCTCGGCGGTCTCGAACTCGGTCTCGAAGCCCTCCTGCGCCAGCTTCCGCCGGCAGTAGTCCGCAGCCTCACGGACGTCACCCGGTGGATTGACGGTCGGGATCCGCACGAGATCGCGCAGGAATGCGATCACCTCGTCCTCGCGGATCTCCGCCAGTACCCGCTCAGCCAGCGCCGCGTCGATCCGAGGTTCTGCACTCATCGTCTCGCGACCTCCTCGCCTGTCGGCGCACTGTTTCTGCTCGCTTCCCTGGACTGCGTGCCCGGCCGAGAGATCCCGAGGCTCCTGCCAGGGCTATGCTATGCTCGCCGATAGGGTGGTGGGCGTCAAGCCGCGATGTACGCTCACCAAAGCCGTTTCCCGGCGATCGGCCGGTACGGCGTTCGGTCGGATTGGGGACGCAGGGTCGCTGGCTCTCGAGAGACGAGGCAGCTATCCGCAGCAAGGAGAGCGGCTATGGGAGGTGGCCAGGTGGCGGTGGCTTTGAGCGGGAAAACGGAGATCGCCGACGTCCTCCGCGACGTACATGCGCTGGTCTTCGACATGGACGGCGTGCTCTACCGCGGCAACACGCGGCTACCCCATGTGCGCGAGCTGCTCTCAGAGCTCGACCGCTGCGGCATCCCCTACGCGATGGTGACCAATAACTCCACCCGCACGCCCGCTCAGTACGCCGAGAAGCTGGCCAGGATGGGGATCGCGACCCCGGCTGAGCGGATCCTGACCTCGAGCCTGGTAACCCGCGCCTGGCTGGAACAGCGCTACCCACGCGGTACGCGCGTCTACGTCGTCGGTATGGAATCGCTCAAGGAGGCGATCCTCGGTGACGGCTATTTCACCCCTGCCGAGGTCGATGCCGAGGTGGTGGTGAGCGGAGCAGACTTCAGCCTCACGTACGACAAGCTGCGGATCGCGACGCTGGCGATCCGCCGGGGAGCGCACTATGTGGCCACCAACCCGGACAAGACGTTCCCCTCCGAGGAGGGCCTGATCCCGGGGGCAGGGGCGATCATCGCGGCACTGACCGCTGCGACCGACGTCACGCCAGTGGTGATCGGCAAGCCGGAGCCGGCCATCATGCTGCAGGCCGCCGCGCTGCTCGGCGTCGATCCGCCACAGGTATTGGTGGTCGGCGACCGGCTCGATACCGACGTGCTGGCCGGGCGGCGCGCCGGCTTCCGGACGGCGCTCGTCCTCACCGGCGTCGCCACACTGGCCGACGTGGAGGTCGGCGAGCCGGTTCCCGACCTCGTGCTCCCTGACCTCAGGCCGCTGCTGGAGTACTACCGTGAGGCGTGTCGATGAGGCAGGTCGGCCGGTACCATGTTGAAGACCCGGCCAAAATCCAGGGCCGGGACGACGTCCGGCCGTCCGAGCACAGCCCGGGCGGCTTGCGGCTGCGCTATGCCCTCCGGGCGCTCGAACGGGTTCGCGGACGTATCCTGATCCCCGGTTGTGGCGCCGGCCGTTACGTGCGGGCCATCGCCCGCGCTCGCCCTGACCTTCAGCTCGCTGGCGGTGACCTCAGTCTCACCGCCCTGCGCGAGGCCCGCTGGCGCGACCCAAGCGGCTGCTACCTCGCGCTCGACGCGGCCCGGCTGCCTTTCAGTGACTGCGCGTTCTCTGCGGTCGTCTTCTTCGATCTCTTAGAGCACGTGCCGGACTACCGGGGCATGCTGGCCGAGATTGCTCGCGTGCTCCGGCCCGGTGGCATCCTTCACGCCTACGTGCCACTCGAAGCTCAGCCAGGATCGCTCTACCGCTGGTTGGAGCACAGCCAACGTTTCCCGATCCACCGCTGGAAACGCGACCACGTGGGCCACATCAACCGCTTCGACGACGAGCAGGTCATGCGGCTCGTCTGGGAAGCTGGCCTGGAAGTACGCTGGCTGGCGTACAGCTTTCACCTCGTGGGGCAAGTCCACGATCTGGTGGACTACTGGCAGCGCGAGCGCCTGGCTGGCGGGCCGGGCCGGTTGCCGCTCCCTTTCGTGCGCCTGCTCACGCGGGCCGTCTTCGCCGTGACCTGGCGCCTCGCCTATCTCGAAGATCGGGCCCATCCTGGTCGAGCGCTCGCCTCCGGCCTGCACCTGACGGCGGTCAAGCCCTGAGCCGCCTTGCCTGTTCTCCCCCGGCCCACTACCATGCGCGCGGTGAGGAGCGGAGAGTCAGGGAGGAGAAGCGATGTCGACACCGGCGCCCGCGCCCGTTCCAGTGATCGACGGGCACACCGACTACGTGCTCTCGCTGCTCGAGACCGGGCGTAGCTTCCTCGAAGCGAGCTCGGTCGGACACGTCGACCTCCCGCGAGCGCGCCGCGGGGGCATCGGGGCTATGCTGACAGCCATCTACGTGCGCAATGAGCACCTGCCCCAGCGCGCCCTGATCCAGACCCTGCGCGGCGTCGACCTCCTCAAGCGAACCATCGCCGCCTCGAACGGTCAGATGGAACTCGTTACCAGCTACTCGCACCTCGTCGACTGCCTCGAGCGGGGTGTCTTCGGCGCGATCCTGCACTACGAAGGGGCGGAGGCGATCGACCCGGAGTTTGCACTGCTCCGGCTCTCCTACGAGCTCGGCCTGCGGTCGCTGGGGCTCGTGTGGAGCCGGCCCAACATCTTCGCCGAAGGCGTCGGGCCGGAGAACCGGAACCGCGGCCTGACCGGCCTGGGGAAGCAGTTGGTGCGCGAATGCAACCGCCTGGGGATCCTGGTGGATGTCTCCCACCTCAACGACCCTGGCTTCTGGGACGTGCTGGAGACGAGCGAACGGCCGATCGTGGCCAGCCACTCGAACGCCCGCGCCCTCTGTCGCGTCGACCGCAACCTGACCGACGACCAGATCCGAGCACTGGCCCAGAACGGCGGGCTGATGGGCATCAACTTCCACGTCGGCTTCCTGGTCGAGGGGGCGACGACCGACGCCGACGTCCCGCTCTCGGCGCTGGTCGACCATATCGACCACATCGCCGGGCTGGTCGGTGTCGATCACGTGGCCCTGGGATCTGACTTCGACGGAGCGACGATGCCGGAACAGCTCCGTGACGCGGCGCATCTTGGAAACCTCGTCGAGGAGCTTCAGCGACGCGGTTACGACGACCAGGCCATCGCCAAGATCTGCCGCGACAACTGGCTCCGCGTCTTCCGGGCCGTCTGGGCCGCGTGACCCGGCCGGTGCCCCCAGTGTACTCCACAGGCCTCGGTCCCTACCCTCGCCCACAGCCGGTGGCCCCTGGCCTGCCGGACCCGTACCGGATAGCGTTGACCCGGTCGCCGGTCGCCCCTCGCCCGCGTGGCGGGTGAGGGGAGGCGAAGCCGGGATGAGGGTGGAAGGCACAGGAGAGGGGTACCTGAAGGGTGGGGTGAGAGGAGCCCCGTCAGGAGCCTGAGCCCGGAGGCTCTCCGATAGGTGGGGTAGGCGCGCCGCCCACGCTCCCTAAATCAAGAAATCTGATCGACCCTTGGCCTCAGGAAGAGATTCGGAAATTCGATCCGCTCCGGTATACTTAACGTGCGGAGGCGCCGCGCCAGTGGTTGCGGCGCTTCCCTTCAGAGCGCGATTCCCAAGGTGAGGTCGAGACGTGATCTTCAGCCGATTCTTTCGACGGCAGACCCAGCCGGAGCCCAAGATCGAGGCCGGGCTCAAAAAGAGCCGCCGCGGCGTCTTCCGCGAGATCGCCGCGCTCTTCGAGCGGAGCGAGATCAACGAGAAGCTGTACGACGACCTCGAGGCCTTGCTGATTCAGGCCGACCTCGGCGTCGAGACCACGCTAGCGCTGCTCGAGAACCTGCGCCAGCGCGTCCGGCGTGAGGGGATCAAAGACCCCGCCGAGGCCCGCGAGGCGCTCCGCGACGAGATGGTCGCCCTGCTCGAGGAGGCGACCCGTCACCGCAAGGTGAAGATCTACCAGCGCGGTGTGCCCTTCGTGAGCCTGGTCGTCGGCGTCAACGGCACCGGCAAGACGACCACCATCGCCAAGCTGGCCCGATACCACCAGGATCAGGGCCGGTCGGTCATGCTGGTCGCCGCAGACACCTTCCGGGCCGCCGCCATCGACCAGCTCAAGGTCTGGGGCGAGCGCCTGGGCGTGCCGGTCATCAGTCACGCCCCCGGCGCCGACCCGGGAGCCGTGGTGTTCGACGGCATGCAGGCCGCCTTCAACCGCGGCGTCGACATCTTGCTGATCGATACCGCCGGGCGGCTGCACACCAAGTACAACTTGATGGAGGAGCTGAAGAAGATCCGGCGGGTCATCCAGCGACACGTGCCCGAGGCGCCGCAAGAGGTGCTGCTGGTCATCGACGCGACGACCGGGCAAAATGGACTCGTGCAGGCACGCATGTTCACCGAGGCGGCTGGCGTCACCGATATCGCGATTGCGAAGCTGGACGGCACCGCCAAGGGCGGTATCGCCTTCGCGATCGCTCGCGAGCTGGGCACGCCGATCAGCTACGTCGGCACCGGCGAGAAGGTAACCGACCTGGCCGAGTTCGACCCCGAGGCCTATGTCGACGCCCTCTTCTTCGGCGATGACGAGGAGGCCTGAGCATGTTCGAGGCGCTGACCGACCGGTTGACCGACGTTTTCCAGCGCATTGGGCGCAAGGGCCGCCTCACCGAGCAGGACGTCGACGACGCGCTGCGTGAAGTCCGGCGTGCGCTGCTGGAGGCCGATGTCAACTACCGCGTGGTCAAGGACTTCATCGCGGCGGTACGCGAGCAGGCCATCGGCGAAGACGTCCTCCGCTCGCTGACCCCCGCCCAGCAGGTGATCTCGATCGTGCACAAGGAGCTGGTGCGGGTGCTCGGCTCGGAGCGCGTGCCGCTGAGCTGGGCACCGCAGCCCCCGACGGTCATCCTCCTGGTCGGCCTGCAGGGGTCGGGCAAGACGACCCATGTGGCCAAGCTCGGCCAGCACCTGCGGAAGGAGGGCCGCCAGCCGCTCCTGGTGGCAGCCGACATCTACCGCCCGGCCGCCGTCGAGCAGCTCCGCACGCTCGGCCGCCAGCACGACCTGCCGGTCTACGACGAGGGGACGCAGGCCAGGCCGGTCGACATCGTCAAGCACGCGATCCAGCTCGCCCGCGAGCGGCGGTACGACCCGGTCATCGTCGATACGGCCGGCCGCTTGCAGATCGACGAGCGGATGATGCGCGAGCTGGAGGAGATCAAGGCGGCGGTGCGACCGGCCGAGATCCTGCTGGTAGCCGACGCGATGACCGGGCAGGAGGCGGTGAGCGTGGCCGAGGAGTTCCACCGCCGGTTGGAGCTCACCGGCCTGATCCTGACCAAGATGGACGGCGACGCCCGCGGCGGCGCCGCGCTCTCGATCCGCTCGGTCGTCGGCGTGCCGATCAAGTTCATCGGCACCGGCGAGCGCGTCGACGCGCTGGAACCGTTCTACCCCGAGCGGCTGGCGACGCGCATCCTGGGCATGGGCGATGTGCTCTCGCTGATCGAGAAGGCGCAGCAGCAGATCAGCCAGGAGGAGAGCGAGCGGCTCCAGGAGAAAGTGCTCACCGGCACCTTCAACCTGGAGGACTTCTTGAACCAGCTCCAGCAGATCAAGAGGATGGGGCCATTGACCCAGCTCCTGGAGATGCTGCCCGGCGTCGGCCAGGCGCTTCGCCAGCAGCAGCTACGGATCAGCGACGACGAGTACAAGCATATCGAGGCGATTATCCTCTCGATGACGCCCGAAGAGCGCCGACACCCGGACATCATCAACTTCAGCCGGCGGCGGCGGATCGCGCGGGGCAGCGGTACCAGCATGGCCGAGGTCAACCAGCTCCTGAGCCAGTTCAAGCAGATGCAACGGATGATGGCCCAGCTCGGCGAGATGGCCGGTATCGGCCGCCGCCGCGGTGGGCTGCGCGGGCTCCTGGGCGTGGGTAACCCGCTGGCCGGGCTCGGCGACGGTGGCCTGGACGCGCTGATGGGCCAGGGGATGGTACCCGGCGGGATGCCGCCCGGGCCGCCTGCCCGCCATCCCGCCACGCAGGGAGCGAAGCCGAAAGCGGGCAAGAAGGCGAAGAAACACAAGAAGAAGCGACATTGAGGTTGACCGAGCCGCTCCTCCTCGGCTCGGCGGACGAGGACGCCCGGAGTGCGCCTGATGACGAGTTCGCGACCCCGAACCACGGTCTTCACCTGGAGCCGCCGCTTGCTCGGCCTCCCCATCTTCTACAAGGTGCTGATCGCCAACTCGGCGATCGTGGTCGGGGGCGCTGTCGTCGGCACCACGCTCACGCTGCTCAGCACCGGCAACACCGAGCACCTGCCGGAGCTCGTCGCCCTGTTCGCCGCTACCGGCACGCTGCTGAGCGTCGTCATCAACTGGATCGTGCTGCGCGCCGCCTTCCGGCCGATCGCCGCGCTCGAGGAGACCGCCGACCAGGTACGGCAGGGCAACTTCCAGGTGCGCGCGCCGAGCGTGGCCTTCAGCGACCCTGACCTCGACGCGCTGACCGCGACCTTCAACGCTATGCTCGATACCGTCGTCGCTTACCAGAACCGGCTGCGCGAGCTCTCGCTGCGCGTCCTGACCGCGCAGGAGGAGGAACGACGCCGCATCGCTCGCGAGCTGCACGATGAGACGGCTCAGAGCTTGACCGCCCAGCTCCTCTGGCTGAAGACGCTCGAAGATCGCGGGGGGGTGGCCGACAAACAGGCACTGGCCGAGATGATCGGCCAGACCGCGACCACGCTGGAGTCGATCCGGGCGATCGCGCACGAGCTGCGCCCGCCCGCCCTCGACGACCTCGGCCTTCCGGCCGCGCTCGAAGGGCTGGCAGCCCAGCAGCGCCAGCGCTTCGGCCTGCCCGTCTCCGTGGTCATCCGCGGCCACCGTCAGCGGCTCGACCCTGATCTGCAGCTCGCGCTCTACCGGATCGCCCAGGAGGCACTGAACAACGTCGCCAAGCACGCCCAGGCCGGCCAGGCCCAGCTCCAGCTTTCCTTCGACGGCGGCCAGGTCACGCTGGAGATCCGGGACGACGGCCGGGGCTTCGATCTCCGCCAACTGTCGTCCCGCCACGGCGGGCTGGGGCTGTTCAGCATGCGCGAGCGGGCCCAACTCGTCGGCGCAGAGCTGATCCTTTCCTCGGCTCCCGGCCAGGGGACGCTTGTCCGGGTCACGGCACCGCTCCAGCCCCAGCCGGCCGGCAACCAGAGAGATCGGTCGGCGGTGAGAACTGCTTCTGGAGCGGCAGGCATCGCGGAGGTACACCGGTGAGCAACGCCTGCCGGCCAATTCGCGTCGTGCTGGCTGACGATCACCCGATTGTCCGGGCCGGCCTACGCGCGCTGCTCGAGGCCCAGCCTGACATTGCCGTCGTCGGTGAGGCGGGGAGCGCCGATGAGGCCGTCGAGCTCGTGACGCGCGAGCGACCCGACGTCGCGATCCTCGACATCTCCATGCCAGGCGGGGGACTCGAAGCAGTCCACGCTATCGCTGCGCTGGGGTTACCCACTCGCGTCCTGATCCTGACCGTGCACGCCGAGGAGCGCTATCTCCTGCCGGTGCTCCAGGCCGGTGGCTCGGGCTACGTGCGCAAGTCGAGCCTGCACACCGACCTGATCGAGGCGATCTACACTGTGGCCCGGGGCGAGGTTTTCGTCGACCCGGAGGCGGCGCGGATGCTCTTGCAGGGGTATCTCGATCGCGCCCAGGCCGGCGAGGTACAGGATCCAGCCCAGCTCCTGTCTGAGCGCGAGCGCGAGGTACTCAGGCTGACTGCGGCTGGCTACACAGCCCAGGAGATCGCCGACCAGCTCTACCTGTCACCCAAGACGGTCGAGACCTACCGGCACCGGGTGATGCAGAAGCTCGGCTTCAGCCGACGCTCGGAGCTGGTACGCTTCGCCCTGCGCGCCGGCCTGCTCGACCCGGCGACCGAGTGAACCTCGCTGGCGCGCCAGCGTGCCCGCCGGGCTTGCCCTGACACTGAAATGACCGCCTCTGGTTCAAGCAAGGGGAATGAGCACGGTGGCCCGGCTCACGTCGTCGCCGGCTCCCTCGACGGACAGGCTCGCACCGAGCCGCTCCAGTCGGGTCTGGAAGCCGCTGTCCAGGCTCAAGTCCACCAGACGCGACCGCTGCCCAACACCCGAACCCTGTGCCTCCACCCGTGCCACCACCTGTGCTGGCTCGTAGCGGAGGTCGACGCTCACCCGCCGCACACGTTCGTCGGAAGCGGCTGCCCCGGCCAGCTCTTGCAGCATGCGGTACAGCGCGAGTTGGGCCGCCTGCGGCAACTCATCGCTGTCCGGCCCCGTGATGTCGACCTGGATCCCGTAGATCCGGGCCAGTTCGCTCAGGTAGCGACGCAGCGTCGCCGTCACGCCGATCTCGGTCAGCACGGCAGGGCGCAACTCGTAGAGCATCCGCCGCACGTCGAGCAAGGCTCGCGAGGCCGTAGCGCGCAGGCTGTTCAGCCCCTCCCCGAGTTGCTCCGGACGCCGGGCCAGGAGCTGCTCGCAGATCTCGAGTTCCAAAAGAACGTTACTCAGCGCCTGCGCTGGCCCATCGACGAGCTGCCGGCCGATCCGACCTCGCTCCGCCTCTTCGGCCAGAATCACTTCCTCCAGCGGGATACTCGGCGTCTCAGCAGTTGGCCGGTGGAGCGCTCGAGTGCGCCCTTCCCCCGCGCGGGCGCGTTCCGTCTCGTGCTCGAGCTGTGCCTCAGCCAGCTCCAGCAGCTCGCGCAGCCGCTCCTGGTAGCGCCGCAGGCTCTCCTGTCGCTCCTGGAGTTGCTCCGCCTGGCTCCGCATCATGAACAGGCGCAGGGTGACCTCCTGCGCTGCGCGGTACGCGTCGCGGATCTCGGCACGCGGGTACGACTCCAGGTTGGCATCGATATCCCGCAAGCGGTTGCTCACCTGGATCTCCCGCTGGTGCAAGCGCTCCACCTCGGTATTGGTCTGGTTGAGCAGCAGCTCGATCTCCTGCAGCGAGCGACCGGTCTCGGCAAGCTCGGTTCGGCAGCCTCCGACGATCTGGCGGAGTCGCTCGGTGAACTCGCGAGTCTGTGGTTTGGGCAGAGGCATTGCGCTGTCCCCTTCGCCTGTCCCGGATGCTGGAAGGAAGATACCGGCTACCCATGCCGGACGCAATGGTACCTGCGTCCTGATCTATCTCGCATCGTACACGAGGGCAAGCGATCGCGGGCGGCTCCGAGGCGCCCCATCGGAAGGAAGGTCGGAGACACACAGCGTCAACGAGCGCTTCTGGTCGGCTCAGGCACTGTCCACACTCCAGTTAGGTCGGAGTCCACGGCAACCGTCTCCACTGGCCAGCCATCACTGGCGTGACAATGCCGGTTCGCCCAGCCGTTGACGAGCTCTCTCTTCGAGTCTATGATGGGGCGTGTACCGACTTCCCCACGAGTGTGCCGGGACGGCGGCTCGCGAGGTGAGCCATGGCAGGCGTTGATATCGCTGCGATCTGGCGGGACATCGGCAGCAGCATCCGCGACCCCGCCGTCAACCGAGCGATCGGCGAGCTCGGCATCATCCGCCACGTCGAACTCGATAGCGGCCGGCTGCAGGTTCGGCTCCGCCCCTGCACGCCAGAGTGCTGGCCACTGGCGATGGCCGGGATCGTCCGCGCCATCCGGCGCTATGCGGAAGAACGCGGCTGGCGTGCCGAGGTGCAGGTCGAGCCGGCCATGTTGATTCCCCCTGAGAGCATGGACAGCGTTATCCGGGACGTCGAGCGACATCCCGAGCGCCTGCGCGAGTTCTGGGAAGGGAGCTATACCGTCAGCCTGGCCCACGTGGTCGGCGCGTTGCAGGCCACCGGACTCGACCTGTCGCGTCTGGCGAGCCTCACCGTCGCCGAAGTCGAGCGGCTCATTCCCGAGTCCGCTCGGGACGCGCTGGAGGCCTGGCGAACCTGGCGGCGACACCTGGGGCTGCCCGAGGGCGGGCTCTTCCTGCTGGCGGCCGATGGTGGCCCGATTGCCGACCTGGATACCTGGGCTCGGCGCGCACGGCTAGCGCTGGTCACCCAGCGCACGTACGCCGCGATCTGCAGAGAGACTGCTGACGCGTATCACGCGTCGGAGGGAGATGGATCGGGAGGCACTGGGTAAGCGGTATCGGCCTGAGCGGAGAGGAGAGGACCGATGCGGCGGGGCTACATCGTTATCGACAACCATATCCACTACTGGGACGCGAGCCCCGAGAACTGCAACGAGTACGGGCATCGCTGGATCAAGTGCTTCCACGCCTACCACAAGGCGATGACGCCATCGGACGAGTACCTCTGGGATCTCGAGTTCTTCCGCAAGGTTCCCGAGGACTGGTGGATGCGGACGCTCTTCGACGAGAGCGGCGTCGACGTCGGCATCCTGCAACCCACACACTTGATGGACTTCTTCAACCGAGGGTTCAACACGGTCGAGCAGAACGCCGAGGTCTGGCATAAAACGCCTGACCGGCTCATCCTCAACGGCCGGGTCGATCCGCGCGACGGCTCGGCGGCGATCGAGGAGCTGCACCGCCAGAAGGAACAGTACGGCATTCGAGGGCTGAAGCTCTACACCGCCGAGTGGCACAAGGGCGTACCGCAGGGCTGGCGGGCCGATAGCCCCGAGGCGATGCGCCTCTACGAGGAGTGCGAGAAGCTCGGGATCAAGAACCTGCACTTCCACAAGGGGCCGGGGATCGATCCGCTGACCCTCGATGGGTTCGACGTCGGAGACATCGACGGCGCAGCCATCGCCTTCCCCAACCTCAACTTCATCGTTGACCACGTGGGGCTTCCCAAGCTCGACAAGTTCTGCTGGATCGCGGTCAAGCAGCCGAACGTCTACGCCGGCCTTTCGGTGGCGGTCGCGTTCGGCGGCAAGCGCAAGCGCTACTTCGCCGAGACGATGGCCAACCTGCTCTACTGGCTGGGCGAAGATCGGATCATGTTCGGCTCCGACTTCTATATCTGGCACCCGAAGTGGGAGATCGACGTGATCATCGACTTCCAGATGCCAGAAGATCTGGCCCAGGAGTACGGTGTCACCGTCACCGAGGCGACCAAGCGCAAGATCCTGGCCGAGAACTCGGCACGGCTCTACGGCATCGATCTGGAGCCGATCCGCCAGCGGGCAGCCGAGACGCTCGCGGCCTGACCATCCGGAAGGCAGGCGGGGACAAACGCGCCCCGGGCTAGCTTCCGCCCGGTCTCTCGCGTCGCCAGGGGATCGGGCGGCGGTGGAATTTACGCGCTTCCTCCTGCCAGCCGGCCAGCACGCCGAGTGCCATGGCAGCGACGACACCGCTCAGCAGGAGCGCCAGCGGCTCCGAAAGCGTGAGCTCACCCACCAGGCGTGCGCGCAGCGGCGGCAGCCAGCTCAACCAGAGCACGGCCGGCTCGGTCACCCGGCGCAGGAAAGACGCCCACTCCAGTCGTGCTGGAACGAGCAGGAGAACGGTGCGAGCGAGTAGCAACGTCCAGTACAGGGCCACTGCGTCGATGACCAGCCGGGGCAGGAGCCAGCCGAGCGGTCGCTGCCTAGCTCGCTGGCGGCGTGGCCGGGGCGGTTCCATCGGATCCCTCGGTGGTCGACAGCCGAGCGCGGAGAAGCCGCGCCACCCGGTCGACGATAATCTCAGCCAGCACGCTCTTAGGCAGCCTCGGCAGCGCCTCTGGCTCCCGATCGGGAGCTAGGAGATACGCCTGTGACTCCTCGCTACCCATCGCTTCTCGCGCGTCGTTCGCCACCAGGAGGTCGAGGCGCTTGGCCTCCAGCTTGGCCCGCGCGTGTTCGAGCAGGCGCTCGGTCTCGGCCGCGAAGCCAACCTTGATGAGCCCTGGCCGCTGGACGCTGGCCAGGATGTCGAGCGTCCGCTCGAGCGGCAGGCTGAGCTGTTCTTCTGTCTTCTTGACCTTCTCCAGCGCGACCCGACTTGGCCGGTAGTCCGCCACAGCCGCGGACATGATCAGCGCATCGGCGGTGTCCACGGCTGCTCGTACGGCCTGCGCCATCTCAGCGGCTGTCTGCACGCGGATCACCTCGACTTCGAACGGTGGGCGCAGTTCAGTCGGGCCGCTGATCAGGGTGACCCGGGCACCGGCATCGCGCGCGGCTTCGGCCAGCGCATAGCCCATTCGCCCGCTGGAGTGGTTGCTGATAAAGCGGATCGGGTCGATCGGCTCGCGGGTCGGCCCGGCGGTCACGACCACGTGCGTACCGGCGAGTGGGCCGTGTCGCCCCAAGGTGGCCCGAATGACCGCCAGCAGGCGCTCCGGTTCGACCAGACGCCCCTCGCCGACCATGCCGGAGGCGAGCGGCCCCGACTCAGGGCCGACAATCACCGCACCACGCTCGCGCAGGACGCGGAGATTCGCCAAGGTGGCCGGGTGGTGGTACATGTGGTGATCCATCGCCGGAGCGATGACCAGCGGCGCCGGGCAGGCCAGCGCCGTCACCGTAAGGGCGTCGTCGGCCAGCCCGTGTGCCAGCTTGGCAATCACGTTGGCTGTCGCTGGCGCGACCACCATCAGGTCGGCCTCGGCGCCCAGCGTCACATGTCCGGCCGAGCGGGCATCCCAGGGCTCGAAGACTGTGGTGTGCACCGGGCGGCGGGTCAACGTCTGGAAGGTGAGCGGGGTCACGAATTGGAGCGCGGCTTCGGTCATTACGACGTCTACCAGTGCCCCACCCTGTGTGAGGGCTCGTGCCAGCTCGATGCACTTGTACGCCGCGATCCCGCCAGAAATCCCCAGGACAATGCGCCGGTCGCGCAGTACCTTGACCATCGCCCCTACCGGGAGACGAGCGGCTGCGCCCGACCCTCGCGCGCCAGCCGGTCGAACCGCTCCTCCAGGACAGTTCGGATCTCGGCGAAGCCCTGCTCCAACCGCGGGAACACGACCCAGACCGTGGCGAGCGCGAAGAGCGCTCCGGTAACGACACGGAGTTCCCAGGTACTCTCGCGCAGGCCGAAGAGCTGGGTAAATCCGTCGATCGCCATCGGCAGGGCCAGCACGGCAGCCCAGCGTAGGCGGAGCGGCCTCACACGATGGCGAACGAGCCCGTACAGCAGCCCCAGCGCGAGCACTCCGCTGTAGATCGCGAGATCGCGCTGGCAGTACGCCACCTGGTAGCCGAAGAGGAAGAAGCTGCGCTGCGGCATCTGGTGGCAAACGAGGCTGAAGAGGCGGTAAATGATCCCAGCGAGCGTCTGGTGGCCGGTCGCCATCAGGAGCGGAGCGAGGAGCGGTGGGATCACCATCAAGGCCCCGGCAGAGTTAGCGACCCACAGCCAGCGCCGGGCCACCCGGTAAATGAACCGGTCGACTGCCAGGATCAGGCGTGCCTCGCGGCTGAGGGGAACGGGGACGTCAGTGGATCGGGCATCGGATGCCACGCGGACGTCGAGCGACGGCGTAACCGGTTGGTTCACAGGCACGCTCCCCAGGTCAGATCGTACGATCCCGCCTCGGCTGAATGGTACCGCAAACGGTCGCGCTCGGCGAGAGAGTGCGGTGAACGCGCAGCCCATGATCGGTGGGATCACGAAGCCACCCACTGCGCCCGGCCCGCCGACCCAGCCAGACGCCCCGCCAACAGCCTGGGGAACCGCTTCGGGAACCATCTTGAAGATGGCTGCATTGCAGATCCCCATGCCGATGGCCATAACGAATGTGCACTTCGGCATCGCCGATCGCCTTTACCGGCGGCACCGGCAGCGCCAGTCGCGCGCGGGCACGCTGGTTCAGCTCCCGCAACGCTTCGCTCACCGCGGTCGTCGCCTCGCGCAAGAGGACGAGTGTACCGTGGGGAAGCAGCCATCCCGGTGACTGGTGTTTCAACCGGATGAGGCCGAGAACGATCTTGCCGTTGAAGATCGGAGCGCAATACCACAGCCCGACGTCCTCGCGGGCCGGCCGAGGCGGCAGCAGCCACTGCGGGCCGGCCCCTTGCAGCACAACCCCTCGCTCGGTCGTCCATGCCGGGCACACCGCAAGCGTCCCACTCGCGAGGACTGGGCACTGCGGCACTGATGCCGAGCCCGTGGCGATCCGCTGCGCTGGGCTGTCGTTGGCCGACAGGTACAGTTCACCGCCAGCGGCGCCGGTGTAACGGACGACCTCGTCGAGCAGCGAGCGGACGGCACCAGTCAGATCAGGGCCCTCGCCCCACCGGGCGACACATGCCCGCGTCCTCTCGTGAAGCTGTGCCCGTGCCGCCTCGATTCTCCAGCCGAGCACCGCGCCCACTCCGGGGCCGCCCGTCGTCTCAGCAGCGCACCGTCCAGCCACAGCTCATTCTTGCGCCTGCCGGCCTCCTGGCCGATACTGGGAACGCTCGCCAGCTCGAGGCTGCGAGCCAGCGAGAGAAGACCTGCCCTGCTTGCGCCAGCGGAGGGAGCGCGCCGATGCATGTCTACCAGCGGCTCGGCCTGCGCCGCGTGATCAACGCCGATGCTCGACTGACACGCCTGGGCGGCTCCATCATGCCGCCCCAGGTGCTGGCCGCCATGGCCGAGGCGGCGCAGTGGTACGTAGATATCTTCGAGCTCCAGCGCGCTGTCGGCCGGCGTATCGCCGAGCTGACCCACAACGAGGCGGCCTACGTCTGTACCGGGGCCTCGGCCGGCCTCTTTCTCTCCACCCTCGCCTGTATGACCGGCCCCGACCTCAAGGCGATCAGCCGGCTCGTCGACGAGATGCCTCATCCGACCCTGCCCAAGGACGAGGTGATCATCCACACCGCCCACCGCATCCCCTACGACCCGGCCATCCGGCTGGCTGGCGCTCGCCTGGTCGAGATCGGCAACGTCCTGCAGACCTTCCCGTGGGAGCTGGAGGCGGCCATCACCGAGCGTACCGCTGCCGTCGTCTACATGGCTGGCGAGCACCTGAGCCGGGGAGCGCTCCCCCTGCCCCAGGTGATCGAGGTCGCCCACGCGCGCGGCGTACCGGTCATCGTCGATGCCGCAGCTCAGCTCCCGCCACCGGAGAACCTCTGGCGCTTCACCCGCGACCTGGGGGCCGATCTGGCCATCTTCAGCGGCGGCAAGGATCTACGTGGCCCCCAGTCCAGCGGGCTGATCCTCGGCCGAGCCGACCTCATCGAAGCCGTGTTCCACCACGGCGCGCCGCACCAGCGGCTCGGGCGACCGATGAAAGTGGGTCGCGAGGAGATGGTCGGCCTCCTCACCGCGCTCGAGCTCTACCTGCAGCAAGACCACGCGGCGCGCATCGCCCGCTGCGAGGCCGTCGTCCAGGGCTGGGTCGAGCGGTTCAGCCGGCTACCGGGAGCGCACCCGCGCCGCGACTTTCCGAACGAAGCGGGGCAGCCAGTGCCCCGGCTCCTGCTCGAGCTCGACCCCGAGCACGCCGGGCTGACCGGTGCCGAGCTACGGCAACGGCTCTGGGAGGGTGATCCGCGCATCGCGGTGGCGCCGGCCGGCGCGCACGGCGTCTACATCACGCCAGATACGATCGAGCCTGGAGAGGAGGAACTGATCGCCGAGCGCGTCACGGCGATCGTCCAGGCGGCTGCCGGGAGAGCCGTCGCTGGTTGATTACGCTTCGGCCTTCCCTTCCAGCTCCAGGGTCATGCGGTAGCTGCCAGCCAGCAAGCCACCGTCGACGACCAGGAGAGCGCCGGTGATCCAGGCCGCCTCGTCCGAGGCGAGGAACAGCGCCGCGTTGGCGATGTCCTCCGGCTCGCCGACCCGCCCCAGTGGGTACCACTTGGCCAGCTTCTCGAAGATTTGGGGATCCTTCTCAAGGCGCGGCCCCCAGATCGGCGTGCGGACGGTGCCAGGACAGATGGCGTTGACCCGGATGCCGAAGCGCCCGTACTTGACCGCCATGTTCTTGGTCAGCACGTTCATCCCGGCCTTGGCGGCGCTGTACGCTTCCTCGCCCAGCCCGACGATACCGTTGACCGAGGAGATGTTGACGATCGCGCCGCGCCGGCGCTCGATCATCTGCGGCAGGACGGCACGGGAGCAGAGGTAGACGCTTTTCAGGACGACAGCCAGGTTCCAGTCCCAGGTCGCTTCGTCGAAGGTCAGGATATCGTCCCCGCGGGAGGCGCCCGCGTTGTTGACCAGGATATCGATCCGGCCGAAGGTGGCCAGCCCCTGCTCGACCATCGCCTGAACCGCCGCGCTCTGCGCGACGTCCGCCTGGATCGCCAGCGCCTCCCCACCAGCCGCCGCGATGCGCCGGGCGGTCTCCTCCGCGCGCTCACGGTAGAGGTCGTTGACGATCACCTTCGCACCCTCGCGGGCAAAGCGCTCGGCGATGGCTTGCCCGATGCCCGAGCCACTGCCCGTCACCAGCGCTACCTTGTCGGCGAGCCGCATCACTGCCCTCCTCCCCCATGACGCTCCGGAACAGCCCGAAGAGCGCACTCCCGCCTCGCCCCGACATGGGTCAGTGCACGCGCGGGAATGCGCCCCGTGGACGCGACGGACGAACCTGGAACCGGCTCAGAAAATGGCCATTTCGGTCTGTGGATCGAAGGTGTGCAGGTGTTCGGTGCGAACCCGAACCGTGACCACATCACCTGGATTGAGATGGATACGCGGCTCCCCCTGGGCAATGAGCGTACCGGCCGGGCCGCGCAGGTGAACCAGCGTCTCGGCACCGAGCGGTTCGATCAGCTCGACCGGCAACCGCACGGTATCGCCCCTCTGGGCCTCGCTACCCACCACGACCTCGAGGTCTTCGGGCCGGATACCGAGCAGTACCTCACGGTCGACGTAGTCGGCCAGCCGGCTGCGATGGCTTGGCGGCACCTCGAGCGTGACCTCCCCAGCGACCAGCCGGTACGATCCGTCTCCGCTGACCACCTTAGCGGGGAAGATGTTCATCGCCGGGCTCCCGATGAAGGTGGCGACGAACAGGTTCGCCGGGCGGTCGTAGAGGTTCTCCGGCGTGTCGAGCTGCTGGAGGACTCCCTGGTTCATGACGGCGATCCGGTGCCCCATCGTCATGGCCTCGACCTGGTCGTGGGTCACGTAGATCGTCGTTACCCCGAGCCGGCGCTGCAGCTTGATCAGTTCGCCGCGGGTCTGCACCCGGAGCTTCGCGTCGAGGTTCGAGAGCGGCTCATCCATCAAGAAGACTTGCGGCTCGCGGACGATCGCGCGGCCCAGTGCCACGCGCTGCCGCTGGCCACCGGAAAGCTGCCGCGGCTTGCGATTCAAGAGATCCTGGATGCCCAGGATCTCAGCCGCTTCCTTGACCCGGCGGTCGATCTCCTGCTTGGGCACCTTGCGCAGCTTGAGGCCGAAGGCCATGTTGTCGTAGACGGTCATGTGGGGGTAGAGAGCATAGTTCTGGAAGACCATCGCGATGTCGCGATCCTTGGGCGGGATGTGCGTCACCACGCGGTCGCCGATGAGGATATCGCCGCTGGTCACCTCCTCGAGGCCGGCGAGACAGCGCAGCGCTGTCGTCTTGCCACATCCGGACGGCCCAACGAGGACGAGGAACTCGCCGTCCTTCACCTCGAGCGTGAGGTCGTTGACCGCTACCACGCTGTCGAAGCGCTTGGTGACGTGGTCGTAGATCACTTCAGCCATCTCAACCCTCCGCCGCGCTTGCTCGCTCCAGATCTTGCTCAGAACCGCTACTCTCGAGTCTCACCGGCTCAGGCGCTAGTGCCAGGGCTGGCATTATCCTACCCTTTCACTGCGCCCGCCGTCATCCCGGAGACGTAGTGGTCGACGAAGAACATATAGACGATCGCCACCGGAACCGAGCCGAGCACGGCCGCCGCCATCAGCGGCCCCCACTGGAAGACGTCGGCGCGGATTAAGTCGTTCACCGTGCCCACCGGTATCGTCTTCATCTGTCCTGAACCCATGAAGACGAGCGCGTAGAGGAACTCGTTCCAGGAGAGCGTGAACGAGAAGATCGCCGCCGAGAGCACACCGGGGAGCGCCAGCGGCATCACGATGCGCCACATCGCCTGGATCCGACTGGCGCCGTCGATCATCGCACACTCTTCCAGCTCGCGCGGGATCGTCCGGAAGTACCCCATCAGCAGCCAGCTCGCGAACGGGATGAGGAAGGTCGGGTACGTCAGGATCAGGGCCCAGTACTGGTTGTAGATCCCGAAGCGAACGACGACCTGGCTCAGCGGGATGAAGAGGAGGGTGGGTGGGATCAGGTAAGCCAGGAAGACAGCCGTCCCCATCAGGTTCCCGCCCCTGAAGCGGAAGCGTCCCAGCGCGTAGCCCATCAAGATGCTACAGGTAAGCGAGAGCAGCGTGGCACCGAATGTCACGACCGCCGTATTCCACGCCCAGCGTGGAAACTCGGTGTTTTCGAACAGGTAGCGGTAGTGCCGGAGCGTGAACTCGGTCAGATAAAGCGGATTGACCTTGGTGTTCAACAAAAGGCTGTTCGGCTTGAGCGAGATGATGAGCATCCAGTAGAAGGGGAAGAGCAGGAAGACCGTGAACAGCGCAAGGGGCACGTAGAGGAAGAGGATTCGGCTGCTCAAGCGGTTGCTGCCGACCATCTCACGTCTCCTGGGAACGCACGTAGCGGAGGAGGATCGCCGAGAGGGCGGCGAGGATCGGGAACATGTAGAGCGAGACCGCCGCGCCCATGCCCAGCTTCCCGGCACCGCCGATCCCCTCTTGCCAGGCGAAGGTGCCGAAGATGTGGGTCGAGTTGGCCGGGCCACCCTTCGTCAGCACGTAGACGAGCTGGAAATCGGCGAACGTCCAGATGATCGAGAACAACGTGGTGATCACTACGATGCCCCTGATCACCGGGAGCGTCACCGCGAAGAAGCGCTGGACGGCGTTCGCCCCCTCGATGGCAGCCGCCTCGTGCAGCTCGTGCGGGACAGCCTGGAGCCCGGCCAGGATCGCCACGGCGAAGAACGGTGTGCCTCGCCAGATGTTGGCCACGCACAGCGAGACGATGGCGTTGACCCGGCTACCGAGGAAGGCGATGCTGCCCTCGACCACCCCCCAGTCCTTCAACAGCCAGGAGAACGGGCTCAGCACCGGGTCGTAGAGCATCAGCCAGGCGAGGCTGCTCAGCGCGGTCGGCACGATCCACGGCAGGAGCAGCGCCGCGCGCAGCACATTGCGCAACCGGAACGCCTGGTTCAAGAGGAGCGCCAAGAGGAGTCCGAGCAACAGTTTGAACGGCACGGTGACGAACCCGTAGATGAACGTGTTCAGCACCGTGAGCCGGAAGACGCCGTCGCGCAGCAAGTCACGGTAGTTGCGCAGGCCGACGAACTCGCCTGTCGGCAACCCGACCGTTCGGTCGGTGAGGGAGATCCAGATGCCGAGGAAGAACGGGTAGCTCATGAAGAGGAGCAGGATCAGCCAGCCCGGGCTCATGAAGAGGTAGGCGAGCACCGGCTCGCTCTCGATCCACAGCCGGATCCGCTGCCTGAGCGGGAGCGGCGCCGCCGGAGCGATGGTGCGCACTGGCGCCGTCGTCATGCTCTCCCTCACACCTTCCAGCCGCATCCCTCACCAGGGGCAGGGGGCCGGGAGTAGTCCCAGCCCCCTGAAGACTCACGTCAGCCTCCGTAGATGCGCTCCAGCTCGCTCGCGCCCCACTGGATCGCCTCTTCGGCGTTCCCGGACTGGATCGCCCGGGCGAACGTGTCGACGACGACGTACCGGGCGAACGCTTCAGCCGCCTTCTCGTTCGTGGGCCCGGCATACCCGATGTTGCGGCCGTACTTCCCGACTTCGGCGTACGGCTTCAGCTTCGGATCCTGCGTGTAATAGGGATCCTCGATGTAAAACGGCGTCGGAGTGAGCTGGTAGCCCTTCTGGATCTCGAGCCAGCGCCGGAACTGTTCTGGCGACCGCCACCATTCGAGGAACGCCTTCGCCCCTTCGACATTCTTGGAGTACTTCAGGATGCCCACCGACTGGCTGCCCAGGTTGTTGAAGCGCCCGGCCGGCCCCTGCGGGTAGATGTGGTGCATGATGTCCGCGGCGATGTCGGGCGCGTCCTTCTGCGCCGCGATGTAGATGCTGCTCCCGTTGAACGTCCAGGCGATCTGGCCGGCCAGGAAGGCACGGTTGTTGGTCGCGTCGTCCCACGACAGCCCAGTCTCGTCGAAGGCCTGCTTCCAGTAGCTCAGGAGCAGCTTCATGCCGTCCACGAACTGGGGCTTGTTGAAGGCGACGGTCTTGCCGTCCTCCTCGACCTCCATGGCGCCATAGGCCCACATGAAGGGATAGGCGAAGGAGGGAGGATCGCCGGTGCTGTGGCCGAACGCCTGGCCGAGCGGCGTCCCTCGCTTCTTCAGCTCCACGCCGATCTTGAAGATGTCTTCCCACGTATCCGGCGGCTTGTTGACCGGGTCGTCCCAGCCGGCTTCTTGGAAGAAGCTGATCCGGTAGACCTGCGCGCTGGTGGAGGTGCCGATCGGGACACTGAGCCAGGTGTCCTCGACCTTCACCGTCTTCTCGGCCCAGTCGAAATAGTCACCCTCGGCCTTGGCGACCTTCTCAGCCAGATCATTGACCTCGACCAGCGCGTCCTTGTAGAGGTACGCCCAGCCTGGCCAGAACTGGACGATGTCCGGCCCGGCGCCGGCCTGCACCGCGGCGCTGATCTTCGGCTGCAGATCGGGCCAGTTGACGAAGTCGATCGCGGTCTGGACGCCGTTCTGCTTCCCCCACTCCTCGAGCTGCTGCTTCATGAGATCCTGCGTCTCGGGCACGAAGAACGTGCCGAACAGCACCGTGAGCTGGGTACCCTTGAGCACAGCGGGAGCGGTCGGTGTCGCCGCTGCCGCCGGGGACGGTGTGGCGGCCGCTGCCGGTGTCGGAGTCGCAGCAGCGGCCGGCGTCGGTGAGGCGGCCGGTGCGGCAGGTGCGGTCGTCGGCGTCGCCCCGCCACCAGCGCACGCTGTCAAGAGCGCGCTGATCACCGGCATCGACAGGCTGAGTGCGACCGCCCGGCGCACGATCTGGCGGCGAGAGTAGCGGACGCGCAGAAGATCCGCTTTCGCTGCCTGCAACCCGTCGCTCCGCGTCTCACGATCTCGCTCGTTCATCGAGTCGCTCCTCCCCACTGTCCGCGGTGCCAACAGCACAGCTCGCCAGCACAGGTAAGCCCGCTCTGTACACCGTTCCCCGCCCGGCCTCCTTTCACGATACCGACGCCTGCTCGGTACGCCCACACCAGAGAACGACAACAGCGAACCGGAACTTACCATCTCATATGACCACGACGGCACTCGCTGCCAGCCTACGGATAATCGATTCCGTTGTCAAGACCTCTGTTCCGTTAAGCTCGACCTCCAGCCGACCGGGCCGCTCAGCGCGCACCGGCGAGACTGGTGAGTACTGCGTATCATTTCGAGCGAGAGGTACGGGTCACCCCAGAGTAGCGAGGGGCGCGCGATGAGCTTCGATGTCCGGGATATCCGAGTCGGCATGGACGTCTACAGCGCCGACAACGTGTATCTCGGAACGGTGCGGCGGGTCGTCACGAGGCCGGTTGTCCAGCGCGAGCGCGTGCCCCGAGAGTTCCAGGCCAGCCTGCTCCCTGGCGAGCTGCTCGGCCCCATGCCCACGGCGACGATCGGCAACCCAGGCCCCTCGACCCAGTCGGCTCGACGGCGCTTCGCGAGCCTGCCCGACGGGGCAGAGGGGATCGGGCACGGCCGCATCATCTTCGGCCGACTGCCACTGCCGCTCGGCTGGCGCGAGGTCACCCTCGACGACGTGCTGGCCGTCTCACTGGAGCGCGTCGTCCTGCGGCGTACCGCAACCGAGCTCGTCGAAGCGGGCGGCAGTGCCGGACGCTCGCAGCCTCCCGTCGGGTCACCGACAGCCAGGTAGAGCAGGGTCAATCCGCCTCGAGCTCGACGGCCGGAGGCTCCGGCGGCGGCATGAGGCCCAGCATGAGGGCCACGTGCAAGAGCAGTCGATGCTCCGGGTTGTTGAGGTCGCGACCGGTGAGCTGGCTGATCCGGTTCAGGCGGTAACTCACGGTATTTCGGTGAAGGGACAGCCGCGCGGCGACCTCTCCAGCACTCCCCAGCGTAAGGTACGCGCGCAGCGTCTCAATCAGCTCCGCCATCCGACCGCTGCCATCGGCGAGCGGCCCGAGTACGGCGCGACGAAACACCTCTCCGGCCTCGTGGCCCCATAGGTAGTACAGGAGCCCGTACAGCCCGACATCCTCGACCGACTCGAAGCGCAGCACTGGCCCCGGCAATGCGCCGCTTCGCCACAACGCCAGGGTGAAGCGTGCCTGCCGCAGCCCCTCGGGCGCTTCCCGGATCCTGGGCAGGCAGGCGCTGAGAGCCACTGCCCAGCGCAGCTCCCCTCCGGAGCGGGCGAGAGACCGGAACATCTCGGCAGCGCCCGCGACCTCGACCTCTGGCAACAGGAACGCGACGTCGTCACCGAGCTCGACCCACCGCTGGCGCGCCAGCCGACTGGTGGCGCGTCGCAGGAGTTCCAACCCGTGGGGCTGGTCGCGCGGCACGCTGAGCACTCCGACCGTTACCGGGGAACGGGGATCGAGCCCGAGACGCGACGCGCGCGACAGCACGGCCGCCTCGCCCCTCGCCCGGCCCAGCAAGAGGTCGGCGAGCAACTCGCTGGCCGACTGCGCTCGGCCCGCGCGACGCGGGTCGCGGGCCAGCAGTGTGGCGCAGACGCCAGCGGTGATCGAGAGCACCAGCCGGTCGCGCTCGGTCAGGCCGCCAGATCCGGAGTAGAGGGTCAGGTATGCCGGTCGGTCGCCGGGCGTGACCGTCGTAATCAACAGCTCGCCACCGGCTGGCAACGGCAACAGGGCCGCGGCCGGATACGGACGTGCTCGCCCCAGCACCGCGGGCGAGACGGGCGCCTGCTCCGGGCCGGCCTGGGCCAGCACCTGCCCTTCGGTATCCTGGATGAGGAGCGAGCGGCCACTCGCCAGCGCCGCGACCCGCAGCACGGCCTCCAGCCCGCCACCTCCCACCGCGGCGCGCGAGAGGTCGCGCGACAGCTCGGTGCTGACGCGGTAGAGGAGGCTGCGCTGCTCCGTGAGCAGGCGGTTCAGGGTGAACTCGAGATCGAGCGGCAGGGGCCCGGGCAGCAGGAGCAGCGGCAGCGAGCCGATCGGCCCCGGGAAGAGCCCGGTCTCGGTCACGAGCGCCGTCACCGGGGCCTGGCTGATCCGCACCAGCAACTCGTCGCGCGTCAACGAGCCGGCCGACTCGATCTCCTGCAAGACGCGTCCGGAGAGGACGATGAGCTCGTCACCGCGCAGCGGCGGCAGGTGCGGCGCCGCAACCCGCACGGAGACGGCCCAGGAAATCGACCGTTCGAGGACTGCTTCCTCCGGCACGCCGGACGGCCCGACGAGCGTGAAGCGCCGATCCCAGCGGCAGAGATCGCGCAGCATGATCTCCGACATGTGTCCTCCCGCCCCGGCTCGTACCTCCCCGTCGCGAAGCCCACGACGTGAGTATACGGAAGCTTGCGAGACATCCAAAAGGTCGACATTGGTTGGTTTGGTTGTATGACCCGTGTCACAATTGGCCCTTGCTGGCGCCGTCATGGCCAGGTAGGCTGTTTGTCGGATGCATCCAATCGGGAGGGCCTATGCTGATCGAGCTCGACCGTACCAGTAGCGTCCCGCTCTACCGCCAGATTGCCGACCAGCTCCGCGCGCGGATTACCAGCGGCGAGTTGGTTCCCGGTACTCGCCTCCCACCTGAGCGCCGGCTGGCGGCTGTGCTCGGCGTCAACCGAACCACGATCGTCAACGCCTACCGCGAGCTGGCTGCCGATGGGCTCATCGTCGGCCACGTCGGCCGCGGCACCGTGGTGGCCGATCCCAGCCGGCTCTACGAACCAGGAACACCGGCCAGCGGCATCCCCTGGTCGCAGCTCTTCACGTCAGCCACCGAGGTCATGAACGATCCGCTGTTGCACGACACCATGCTGGTGTCGTCACGGCCTGACGTCATCACCTTCGCGACCGGCACGCCGGCACCGGAACTCTACCCGATCACCACCATGCGCCAGCTTCTCGACGAGGCGCTCCACCAGGCCGGACAAAGCCTTCTGCAGTACTGCCCGGCTGAAGGCTACCCGCCGCTCCGCGAGGCGCTGGCCGGCTGGATCGCGCGCTCCGGCATGCGCTTCGGGCCGGACGAGATCCTGATCGTCGCTGGCTCGCAGCAAGGACTCTACTTGCTGGCCCGTGCTCTGCTCGAGTCGGGTGACGTCGTGGCGATCGAGTCGCCCACCTACCTCGGCGCACTCCAGGTTTTCCGCGCGGTCGGCGCCCGGCTCCTGCCGATCCCCGTCGACCAGTACGGGATGCGCGTCGGGTTGCTCGAAGACGTCGTCGCCAGGCGACGCCCCAAGCTCATCTACACGCTCCCCACCTTCCAGAACCCAACCGGAACGACGATGAGCCGCGATCGCCGCGACCGACTCCTCGCACTCGCGGCGCGCTATCAGATCCCGATCATCGAGGACGATCCTTACGGTGCACTGCGCTATGCCGGCGAACCGATTCCGCCGCTGGCCGCGCTCGACCACCACGATGTCGTGGTCTACCTGAGCACCATCTCGAAGATCCTGTTCCCGGGTTTCCGGATCGGCTGGATCGCCGCCCCGCGGCCGGTCATCGAGCGCCTTGCAGTGCTCAAGCAAATCGTCGACCTGGATACCAACGCGCTCGCGCAGTGGGCGGTCTGGGCCTTCATCAGCCGGGGGCTGCTCGACGCCCACCTCGAGCGGCTCCGGCGGCACTACCCGGGACGGCTCGAGCGGATGCTGGGTGCTCTGGAACAGCACGCACCGGGGCTGCTCGAGTGGACACGGCCAGCCGGAGGCTTCTACGTCTGGTGCCGCCTGACCGACGGGCTACGCGCCCGCGATCTCCTGCCAGAGGCAGCCCGGCGCGGCGTCGCCTTCGCGCCCGGCGAGAGCTTTCACCCGGACGATGCCGGCGCGAGCACCCTTCGCCTCAACTTCACGTTCCCGCCGGTGACGGCCATCGAACCGGGGATCGCTCGGCTGGCCGAGGCGGTGCAGGCGCTCCGAAGCACCCGCTTGAACGGCGACGGCGGTCGGCGAGCTCGCCTGGCGGCGCCGATCGTCTGACCGCACTCAGCGGGCTGGTGAGGCAGACCGTGTCTGAGGACGCCACAGGAGCTTGGATGATTGGATGAAAGGGGAGGACGCGGACATGGAGAAGTCGACCTGGACGACGAAGGTCGGCCTGGCACAGATGCTCAAGGGCGGGGTGATTATGGACGTGGTCACCCCAGAACAGGCGCAGATCGCCGAGGAGGCTGGCGCCGTCGCGGTCATGGCGCTCGAGCGGGTGCCGGCCGACATTCGCCGGGAGGGCGGAGTCGCCCGGATGAGCGACCCGGAGCTGATCCTCCGGATCAAAGAGGCCGTCACGATCCCGGTAATGGCCAAGGTGCGGATCGGGCACTTCGTCGAGGCGCAGATCCTGGAGGCGATCGGCATCGACTACATCGACGAGAGCGAGGTGCTCACTCCGGCGGACGACCGTTTCCACATCGACAAGCACCAGTTCAAAGTTCCCTTCGTCTGCGGTGCCCGCGACCTGGGCGAGGCGCTGCGCCGCATCGGCGAGGGGGCGGCGATGATCCGCAGCAAAGGGGAGGCTGGTACCGGCAACATCGTCGAGGCCGTCCGCCACCTGCGCGATATCCTGGACAGCATCCGTCGGCTCCAGGCACTGCCGCGCGAAGAGCTGATGACGGCGGCCAAAGAGCTGGGCGCGCCCTACGATCTGGTCTGTGAAGTGGCGGAGACCGGCAGGCTACCGGTCGTGCTCTTCTGCGCTGGCGGCGTCGCGACGCCGGCCGACGCCGCGCTGGTGATGCAGCTCGGCGCCGAGGGCATCTTCGTGGGCTCGGGCATCTTCAAATCGGAGAACCCCCGCGCCCGGGCTCGGGCGATCGTGGAGGCGGTGACGCACTATCGCAACCCGCAGATCCTGGCCGAGGTCAGCCGCGGCCTCGGCGAGCCGATGCGCGGGCTCGAGCTGGAGGCGATTCCGGCCGGCCAGCGCCTGGCGCCGCGTGGCTGGTGAGCGGAGGGCTGCGCATGGAGGCACGCATCGGCGTCCTCGCCCTGCAGGGCGACTTTCAGGAACACCTGGCCTCGCTGGCGCGGCTGGGTATCGCGGGGCGCGAGGTCAAGTTACCAGACGATCTGGTCGACCTCGACGGGCTTATCCTCCCCGGCGGCGAGAGCACGACGATCGGCCGACTGATCCATCGGTTCGGCCTGCGCGAACCGATCCTGGAGTTCGCCCGCGCTGGGCGGCCCATCTGGGGTACCTGCGCCGGTATGATCGTCCTCGCTCGCGAAGTCGACCCGGAGACGCGTGCCCGTACCCAGCATCTCCTCGGTCTCCTCGACGTCGTCGTGCGGCGCAACGCCTTTGGGCCGCAGATCGAAAGCTTCGAGACCGAGCTGGAGATCCCAGCGGTCGGGAGCGAACCGGTGCGCGCGGTCTTCATCCGCGCACCGGTCGTCGCTGAACTCGGGCCGGCCGTGGAGCCGCTGGCCCGGCTGCCGGACGGCACAGTCGTGGCCGTCCGGCAGGACAACCTGATCGGCACCGCGTTTCACCCCGAACTGACGGGCGACGACCGCTTCCACGCCTGGTTCTGCCGTCTGGCCAGGGCGTCGATAGCCTGCGCATTACCAGAACGGGCCAGGCGTCCCGCTCAGTAGGCCCGCTCAGCAGGACAGCGTCTCGCCCATACGCAGTATCCAGCCCGCGGGACTTGCCAGCGAGGCACAGTCCTGCTACGATAGCTGGTGTACGTACGCGATGTCGGGCGAGATGCACAGGGGGAGACGCATGCTGGCGAGCGGGCTACGACGGGGGCTGACCACGCAGGAGGCAGCACGGCTTCTGCAGTTCCATCCGGAGGCCGTACGGTACTGGCTCCGGGTGGGGGAGCTGCGTGGCACCCGTCTCGACTCGACAGACGAGTGGCTGGTCGAGCCGGAGGATCTCCTGGCCTTTCTCCGCCAGAACGACGAGCTCTTGCCCTGGTCGGTGCCGGTGGCCGATTCCGGCGAGGGGGCCACTGCATTCGGCCCCACGAGCTAGAGGGGCTTGAAGCCAATACGTCGACGGTGGACGAGGACGCTCTGGAGCAGGCCCAGGCTGGCAAGCAGCGTCCACAGCGAGCTGCCGCCGAGACTGACGAAGGGGAGCGGCAAGCCCGTCACCGGCATGATCCCGACGTTCATCCCCATGTTCACGAACGCCTGGAAGAAGATCATCACGGTGATCCCAACGGCCAGCAACCGGCTGAAGAGGTCGGGGGCGACCATCGCCACATGGCTCGTGCGCCACAAGAGGAGCAGGTAAGCCACCACCAGCGCGACACCGCCGATAAAGCCGAACATGCCCATGGCGTGGGCAAAGATGAAGTCGGTCGTGCGCACGCGGAGCAGGTCGAGCTGGCTCTGCACGCTTCCGGCGAGCCCGTTGCCGTACCAGCCGCCTGTGCCGATCGTGATCTGCGCCTGGATGATGTTGAAGCCGGCTCCGAAATAGTCCCGCTCTGGCTCGAACGAAATGAGCAAGCGCTCCCGCATGTAGTCGTGCAGGACGTACTTCCACGCGACCAGTGCCGCGAGCGGCGAGGCCAGTACCACCGCGCCGACGTACACCAGCCGAGTGGGGCTGAAGAGCATCATCGCCAGCCAGATGGCGGCGAAGACGCCGGCCGTGCCGAGATCGGGCTGCTGGTACACCAGGATCGCCGGTACCCCGACCAGCAGGCCACCCAGCACGAAGTTCCGCAGGCGGGCCATCTCGCGACCCCGGTTGGCGCTGAAGGCCGCCAACGCCACGATGACTCCCAGCTTGGCCGGCTCCGAGGGCTGGATCGTCAGCGGCCCCAGTTCGATCCACCGCACCGAGCCGCCGATGTTGGTGCCGACCAGCAGCACGAGCAGCAGCAGCGCCACCGTCAGGCCGTAAATCGGCCAGGCTAACGACTTGACGTACCGGTAATCGACCCACGTCAGACCGAGCAACAGGGGCAGTCCGACCGCCGCATAGATGAGCTGGCGTACCGCGAGGCTGTCGAGCCGGAGCGGCCCACCACCCTCGGCACTCCAGATCGCGACCAGCCCGAAGCCGATCAGCACGAGCGTCGTGACCAGCATGTATGGGTCAAGCGCCGCCCAGCTCGCCGGCCGCCGTTCCGCTCGCAGCGAGGTGACCACTGATCCCATGGCTCACAGCAGCTCCACGCCGTTGATGTTGATGTGGAAGGCACAGCCGAGGAACTCGGCAGCCCGCGCGCTCATCAGCATCCGCGGCAGGAAGATCTCGAAGTAGTGCATGACCGGCGCGATCGTCGTGTCGATCGTCAGTTCCAACGTGATCGACTTCTCAGTGGGGTCGACGCGCAGGAAGGACGACACCGCCGCATAGTTGACCCGGTCGTGCTGATCGAACTTGCTGTGATCCGGATTCTGCACCCGGCTGCGGTGGACGTCCGATTTGTCAGCCAGGATCAAGGCGGCCGACACCGCGTGCACCGGCTCGCCGAGCCGCTGCGTGTCGTCGCCGTGGCTGCCGATCGCGCCCATCACGATGGCGATGTCCTCCGCAGCCACACCGTAGCGACGCAGGATGTCGCGCGCCAGCAGCGCTCCGGTCAGGCTATGATCGTAGCGGCTGATCGCGTTGCCGATGTCGTGCAGATAGCCAGCGATGGCAGCCAGCTCCTGCTCGCGCTGGTCGTAGCCCAGCCGCCGCAGCACGTTGCGGGCGATATGCGAGACCAGGTTGGCATGGCGCAGGCCGTGCTCGGTGAAGCCGAGCACGGCCAGGTTGGCGTTGCCCACCTCGATATAGGCCCGCACCTCCGGATCTTTCTCCAGGTCAGCGACGGTAATCGGTAGGGCAACCGCCGCCGGCCTGGCCGCCGCTTCCGGCTTGGCGGCTCGCACCGTAGTCGCCTCGCCGATGATCTCCGGGATCGACTCACCGTTACTACTCATCGCCGTACTCCATGGCCCGGGCACCAAGTATATCCCTTTTGTCCAGCACGTCTGGTTGCAAAGGAGCACGAGGCGTTCAGCCGCGCCGACTCTCCGGTGCGCGCAAACGGCAGGCTGGAGTGGCTGACCAGTGTAGAGCGCGCGGCAGGGCACCGCCAGTCTCGACGAGACGCCAGCAGGGCGAATACCGGATGACACGGGCGGCGACGGGCAGAACGATGGATACACCGCTCGAAAGAAGTCGTGAAGCGCTGGCGAGTCTACTTCGTCCAGGTGCTGGCGGGCAGTCTACAACTCTTCCAGGCTGTCGCGGATGACGTCGAAGTACTCGAGCGCCAGGCCAGTACCGATGGCGACACAGCTCAGCGGGTCGTCGGCCACGTAGCAGGGGACACCGGTCACCTCGGTCAACAGCCGGTCGAGGTTGCGGAGCAGCGCACCACCGCCGGTCAGCACCATCCCTTTGTCGATGATGTCCGAGGCCAGCTCCGGCGGCGTCTCTTCGAGCACAGCCCTCACCGTACTGATGATCGCCTCCAGCGGCTCGGTGATCGCCTCCACCACCTCGTTCGCATGAAGCTGGATGGTGCGCGGGAGACCGGTAATCTCGTCGCGGCCCCGCACTTCCATGAGAAGGTCTTCCTCGACCGGCAACGCCGAGCCGATCGCGATCTTCACCTCTTCCGCCGTCCGCTCACCGATCCGGAGGTTGTGCTTGCGCTTCACATAGGTCGCGATGGCGTCGTCGATATGGTTGCCCCCCTTGCGGATCGAGTGCGCGACCACGATGCCGTTCAGCGAGATCACGGCGACTTCGGTCGTCCCACCACCGATATCGATCACCAGGTTGCCGCTTGGGTCAGCGATCGGCACCTTCGCCCCGATGGCCGCTGCGAGCGGCTCGGCGATGAGATACGCGCGCCGGGCTCCGGCGTTGAGGGCCGCATCCCGCACGGCCCGGCGCTCGACACTCGTCACCCCGGCAGGGACACAGATCATGACCTCGGGCCGGATCAACGAGAAGCGACCGACCGCCTTGTTGATGAAGTAGCGCAGCATTTCCTGGGTGACCATGTAGTCGGCGATCACCCCGTTGCGCATCGGGCGGATGACCTCGATCGTGTCGCGCGGCTCCCGGCCCAGCATGTTCCGCGCCTCGACGCCGACCGCCTTTACCCTGCCGTCTTTGGCCGAGATGGCGACCACCGACGGCTCGTTGATCACGATGCCCCGTCCGCGGACATAGACGAGGACGTTGGCGGTTCCGAGATCGATGCCGAGCTGCTTGGCCACGCCCGCTACTCCCAGTCGGTTTGCCCAACCCGTGTTAGAACGAAGCCGTCCACTCGACCGAGTGAGCCGTGCCAACGCGAGATTGTAGCAGAACGCAACGGTGTCCGATCCGGCCGACCGGCCGCGGTGGTCAGCCGAGCTCGACTCCCTTGGCGCGGAGCGCCGCGATCTCCGACTCGACGTCGGCGAGCTGGCGGCGAATCACCGGCAGGCGATCGCGCGCCCGGTGCAGGTCAGCGAGTGTCGCGTCACGCTCCTTGCGCAGCCGTCGCACGTCGGCGTGGAGCTGCTGTCGCCGCCAGGCGAGCCGGGCGCACACCGGACAGCGGCCCCGGAGATCCTGCCAGCCACCGCATCCGGAGCACGGCCGAGCCAAGTCGGCGAGGGTGAGAGACGGCGCTGGTTCAGTTCCAACGAGTGCCGCCAGCACGTCCTCTGCGAGCTGGTCGAGGCTGGAGCCCAGGCGCTCGATGAGCTGTGCGCGCGAGGCATCCGACAGCCCCTCCGAGACCAGCGCTGCCGGCTCGCCCTGAAACCGGACGAGCTGTGGTGGGGCAAGCTGGTGACCGCGCTCCGCCCAGTCGACCTCCTCGCGCCAGGCATAATCTTCGTCCCCGATCCTGAGCACGACCTGAGCTGGCGGGCCAGCGGAAACCCGGACCACCTCGACGGGAACCGGCGGCAGCGGTTGCGGCAGGTCGCTGGGCGGCGGCGGCTTCAGAGCCGCCAGATCGGACTCGGCTTGCTCGATCGCTGCATTGAGCTGCTCGAGACGCTCAGTCCACCGGTTCGTCGGCTGCCAGGCACGCTCGGACTGCTCGAGGTCGTAGGAGAGCTCAGCTCTGCGCTGCAGCAGGCGAAGCAACCGTCGGCGCTCGGCCTCACGAATGTAGGGCTGAGGCGTCACTTCGTCGGATACACTGGAAGGCCCGGCGGCTGGCCGCCGGACAATTCGACGGTACAGTCTCCACCAGGCCATGCCGCCTCCTCTCGACGCTAGCCATCGCCGGCCTGCTCAGCCAGAGCGGGCCAGTGGTCGACGGCCTGCATCAGCCGCCTCAGCACGCTGGCGAGGTCGTCCGGCGCGAGTGGCCGGTCGAGGACACCTAGGCGCTGGCGCAGTCGAAGGCCCGGCGCTTTCGGATCGACCAGTTCCGCACGCAGTTCGAGCACGCCCTGCTCGGGAACCATGACGGCTTCGATCCGCCGGTTCATGCCGCCGCTCTCCCAGCGAAGCACGACTCCCGCATGCTCGGGGCCGACTCCGGTCACCGCCTCGACCGGGTGAGCCCAGCCGCCAGCGACGCGTTCAGCTGCCTCGGCGAGGTGCAGAGCCAGCGTCCGGCGCTGGCCGGCCGTCAGCCGCCGTGACCAGCGGACGCCGGTGCGCGCTTCGACGAGTTTCCGGAAGCGATCGCTGCGCCAGGCTGCGAGTCCCAGCGTGATCAGACCGGCGTGGACGGCAGCGGTCGTCGCCCTCAGGACGGGTGTGGCCGAGCGATAGATCGTTGTCCAGTCACCATGCAGGTCACTGGCCAGGTCGATCAGCGGATAGAAGAGCAGGGCGGTGCCGAGCTCCAGGCCACCGAAGACCAGGAGCAGCCAGTTGAGCGCGCGGTTCAAGCGGGCGAAGAAGGCGACGAGCACGGCAGCGAGACCCAGCAGCAGGCTCACCAGGTTTCCCGATAGCGCGATCCAGAAGAGCTCCCTTGAGCCGTACGCTCCAGTATGCTCTACCCATCCGAGGAAGAAGAGAAAGCCGAAGCCGACGACCTGGCCGCCCACCAGCCGGACAGCCACCACGTGCCCCAGTTCGTGCAGCAGCACGCCCAGCGGCATTAAGAGGAAAAACGCCACCTCGGCGAGCTGCTGGCGGTCACCGGGGGTGAGCGTCTCATCGAACAGGGTTCGCCGTGCCCGGATGGTCGCCACCAGCACGCGGATCGAGACGATAGCGAGCAGCAGGCTGGCGAGCTGGAAGAGCAGGAACGTCGACACCGGCGACCCCCTCAGCCTCTCCTGTGGATTGTAGCAGCCAGCCCGACCTGGCTTCCGGCGAGGTCGTGCTACACTGCGCCAGGTACAGGTCTGTGCCGCGCCAGTGGCTCGCTGGCCGCGCCCATCGCGGATCGACAGGGAGAGAGTTCGATGCCGGAGATCATCGACCTGCGAGGTGACTGGGCCGCGCCCCCGACACCGGCGATGCGTCGGGCAATGGCCGAAGCCGAGGTAGGCGATGACAACTCGCACGAGGATCCCAGCGTCATCCGGCTGGAGGAGCTCTCGGCCGAGCGGATGGGCAAGGAGGCGGGTCTCTTCGTGCCCAGCGGCACGATGGGCAACCTGGTGAGCGTCCTGGCGCTGGCTGAGCACGGAACCGAGATCATCCTGGGCGACAAGTCGCATGCCTACCTCTCCGAAGCCGGCGGGGCCGCCGTCATCGGCGGCCATCCCTTCCGCGCCGTGCCCAACGATCGTTTCGGCCTGCTCGATCCCGCAGCCGTCGAAGCGGCGATCAACCCGCCCGATATCCACTGTGCCCGGACTGGGCTGCTGATGCTGGAGAACACCCATAACTTCTGCGGCGGCACTGTCCTTACCCCGCAGCAGACCGCCGAGCTGTGCGCCGTAGCTCATCGACACGGTATCCCCGTCCACCTTGACGGCTCGCGCATCTTCAACGCCGCAGCAGCACTGGGCATCCCGGCCGCTGCGCTCGCGGCCAGCGTCGATACCGTGATGTTCTGTCTCTCCAAGGGGTTAGCTGCTCCGGTCGGCTCCGTCGTCTGTGGAACGGCGCAGGTGATCGAGCGTGCCCGCCAGAAGCGCAAGCTGCTGGGCGGCGCGATGCGGCAGGCCGGCGTGATCGCGGCCGCCGGTATCGTCGCGCTGGAGCAGATGGTCGATCGCCTTCCGGAAGACCACGCCAACGCGCGGTTCCTCGCCGAGGGGCTCGCCGAGTACCCTGCAGTCGAGATCGACCTGGAGACGGTGCAGACGAACCTCGTCTTCGTCGACGTCCGTCCTCCGTTGACCGCTGAGGGCGTCGCCGCCCGTCTCGAGGAGGAGGGGATCCGCTGCTCAGTCTTCGGCCCGCGCCGACTCCGGTTCGCTACGCACTATGCTGTTACCCGCGCGCACCTCGAACGAGTGCTGGCGGTGGCGCGTCGCATCCTCGCCTGAAGCGCGAGCCGGCCGACCGAACTCTGGCGCTGGCGACCGGTGCTACCGAGACCGGGGAGCGGGGGAGCGCCGGGTGCGGCCACGTGTCTCGCCCCCTGGGAGCCGATCCGGTATACTTCTGGGTGTGCGAGACCGAATCGTGACACTCGGCCCTTGCATTATGTCGATATTCGGGCTGCTCGTGCCGATCCGGTCATCCGCGACGTTGTCAGGTCTTTAGAGGCACAGGTGATGTCCTGAGCCGAGGAAGTGACAGGCGCCATGCTACGACCGGTAGTGTCGGAGGCGGCGCCGGATGTCGAGCCTAACGGTCAGCTTCGCTTTGGGTGCCCGATGCTTCGTTGCACGTCGGTCTTCATGAAGGGAAGTCACCGGCAAGTGGTGCGTTGCGCGTTGGGTTACGCGATCCCGACAGCCGAAGACGCCGAGCGCTGCCTCGAGGTGGAGAGCCCGAGCCAGTGCTGGCACCTGAAGCCGTCGAGCAACGGACGAGTGAGTCGACACGAGCGCTAGGCGAGCTGGCTGGATGGTCATATCCGGTGGTCGAAGGGAACTCCTTAACGAATCGAGCGGGCCGCTGGCCCGCTCGATTTCGCTCAGTATCCGTTCTCTCCCGCGTCACACGGCAGCCTGCCGGATTTCCGCCGGGAAGCTCGCATTGGTGTAGACCGCCTGGATATCCTCGAGGTCTTCGAGCGCGTCCAGCAGCTTCAGCGCGGCCTGCGCCTGGCTTCCCTCCAACTCCACCGTCGTCTGCGGCACGCGCTGGATATCGGCCTGCTGCACGGGGATTCCGGCCGCCTGCAGCTTCTCCACGACATCGCTCAGCAGGTCTGGCTCGGTGGTAACCAGCAGGACGCCTTCATCGATCTCGAAGTCGCTCGCGCCTGCGTCGATCGCGAAGAGCGCTACCTCGTCGGGATCACGCCCGTTGAGCGGTACGACGATCTGGCCCACCGTGTCGAACTGCCAGGCGACGCTCCCGGTCTCACCCAGTGAGCCGCCATGCCTGGTAAACGCATGGCGTACTTCCGAGGCCGTCCGGTTCCGGTTATCGGTCAGCGCGATGGCCATAATCGCGATGCCGCCCGGGCCATAGCCCTCGTAGACGACCGTCTCGTACTGCTCGCCGCCACCAGCCGCACCTGTCGCCTTGGCGATCGCTCCTTCGATGGTGTCCTTGGGCATGCCTTCGCGCCGTGCGCGCTCGATTGCCATCCGCAGCCGGACGTTCGCCTCGGGGTTCGGCCCACCCTCACGCACGGCGACCTGGATCTCCCGTGCCAACTTGCTGAAGACCTGCCCCTTCCGGAAATCGGCAGCCGCCTTTTGCCGCCTGATCTGCGCCCACTTGGAATGTCCGGCCATTGGTATCACCCCCTGGTCTCTGCTCCCGGCTCCGAGCCGCGACACCGGCACCAGGCCAGGTCGCAACACCGTTCCGCCGGTACTTTCAGTCGCGTCCACCTGATGCTCGCCCTGTCACTGCCACAGGGAAAGTGCGCACGACCTGAACAGCCCGACGGGCGCCGGTTTCATATCAATTTTGCCGGAGTAGTCCGGTTCTCGCAAGGGAAACCGAATATTCGGCCGAGGCGGCCGAAACCTCACTGCGACATCGCCCGCGAGCGGGTGGTCTGCACACGGACCGGTTTGCCACGCAGTCGCGTCCGACTCAACGCCCGTACCACGCGATCGGCCAGCTCCTGTGGCACCTCGACCGTCGTCTCGCGGTCGCCGATCTCGATCTGGCCGATGCGCTTCCCTGGGATTCGCGCCTCGTTGGCGATCGCACCGACGACGTCCATCGGACGGAGGCCGTCACGCCGGCCCAGGCTCAACACCAGCCTGGTCATGCCTGGCTCCGGCTGATCGACCTCTTCCTCGAGCAGCTCGCTCGCACGCTCCGGATCGAGATTACGCTGCTGCGCGAGCAGCTTCACCGCAGCGGCAGCCACGACTGTTGGGTCGTGGTAGGCTGCCAGCTCGTCGACCAGCCGCATGGCCCAACCCAGGTCGTTCTTTTCGATGATCTCGATGAGCGATGCTCCCAGGAGCTCTCGCTGACGCTTGATGATCTGCTCGCGGGTCGGGGTGGTACGCTGTTGGAGCCGCTGCCCGATGGCTCGCTCGATCGTCCGGAGCATCCACCGCTCGCGTGGCGTGACCAGGGTGATCGCCACCCCCGGAGCCCCTGCACGACCGGTGCGACCGATGCGGTGCACGTAGCTCTCCGGATCGGATGGGATGTCGTAGTTGATCACATGGCTGACCGCCGGGATGTCGAGACCGCGAGCGGCCAGATCGGTCGCGATCAGGAGCTCGGCGAGGCCGCTACGGAAGCGCGCCATCACGCGGTCACGCTGCACCTGGCTCATATCCCCGTGGATCGCCTCAACGCTGTACCCCAGCGCCTGGAGCGCGTGCGCCAGCTCATCGACGCCGCTCTTGGTTCGGCAGAAGATAATCGCCGAGGCGGGCGTTTCCAGGTCAAGGATGCGCGCCAGGGCA
>JADBJL010000036.1 GCA_014874455.1 Thermomicrobiaceae bacterium | reverse complement strand
GGGAGGACTGTGGATCCAGTACACGGGTGCCGGAGTCGGTCTCGATCGAATCGAGGCATGCGTCGATGTGAACCGCAACACGGACTGCGACGCCGGCGAGCCGCGCTCAAGCGCCGAGGTGTGGGTCGGCCTGGAGTTCAACTGGACGGTACACCCAGGGTGGACGCTGCTCGTGGGGCAGGATGCCATCGTGACCTTCACGCTGGCGCTCGGAGGGAGGCCGTTCGCCGGGGCGCGGCTCGTGGTGCTTGACCTCGAGCCCGAGTCGTTCACGATCTTCACCGATGAGAGAGGCCAAGCGGCGCTCCACGTGGTCAGCCCCAATGCGCCTGGTTTCCGCAATGTGTACGTGTGCCTAGATACCGAGGGCGACGAGTCGTGCGGTCTCATACTCCTCCCCGGCACCAACCTTACATGGGTGACACAAGCGACGATCTCGACGAATGCATATGCTGTCCCTGGTACCGCGCGTCTGGTAGGGGAAGAACACGCACAATTCTTCAACGTCTACGGGGTGACCCCTGACGGCGGCTGGAGTGGGTCGCTCGCTGCGGCGCCTGTGCGCCTCGTGGTGACCGGCGCGAACGCACACGTGCAGTCGATCCTGACAAACTTCTCAGGCTACGTGGAGTTCCGCTACCGTGGCGAGCTCGGAGGGACAGACCTGATCACGGCCTGCGTCGACCTGAATCGGAACGACGCCTGCGACGCGGACGAGCCGGTCGCCGGGCCGTTCGTACACCACTGGGTCACCGGCGTGCGCCTTGCGGTGACCGGGCCTGCGGTGGACAGCGACCCGGCGACGCGCTGGCTCCCAGGCGAGTCCAGCCCGGCGTTCCAGGTCACGGCGACCCTGGAGCCGGCGCTGGATCCGGAGGTGGCCGCACCCCGCCTCTTCGTGGAGTTCGTCGACGAGACAGCGTCAGCGCGCGGATCCGGTGGCGAGCAGGCCTTGCGCTGGTTCAGCGGCGTGCCGCTGGACGTGTCCGTGCTCAACGGCGGGCCGGGCGACCGGCTGCGCGTGCGCGTCTGGCTCGACAGCGACGGGGGCGGCTGGTTCTCCCCGGACGCCGATGACCTGCTCCTCGAGCGGGAGATAACACTCACCCAGTGAGCCATCGCTCTGTAGGCAGGGCAGGCCGGGAGGTTATGCCTGGAGCAGCCGGCGGAACGGCTCGGGGTCGTCGAAGGGGCCGAGCAGGGCCAGGGCGTAGCGCTGCACCTGGAACAGCTCCCCGGCCAGCGCCTGGATATCGTCACTGGTGACCGCCTGGATGCGCGCGATCACCTCGTCCGGGGTCAGAATCTCGCCGTAGACCAGCTCCTGCCCACCGATCCAGCTCGCCACCGCCCGGCTGTCCTCGAGCCCCATCACGATCCGCCCCTTGCGCAGCTCCTTGGTGCGCTCCAGCTCGTCGGGCGGCACCGGCTCCCGGCGCAGCTTGTCCAGCTCGCGCAGGATGGCCTGGATAGCACGACCGACCTGCTCGACCTCGGTGCCGGCGTAGACGACTGCCTCGCCGACGTCCCGGTACTCGCGGAAGTAGCCGTAGACCTCGTAGGCCAGCCCCTGGCGCTCGCGGATCTCTTTGAACAGGCGCGAGCTCATGCCGGAGCTAAGCACGGCGTCGATCATCCCCTGAGTGAACCGCCGCTCGTCGGTGTAGGGGAGCGCCGGCAGCCCGACGCAGAGGTGCGCCTGCTCGGTAGGCCGGCTGACCACGAGGACATCGGGCAACCCATCGCGGATCCGGGCGGGCACCAGCGGTGGCGGCGGCCCAGCCGGCAGATCGCCGAAGTAGCGGTCGGCCAGCTCCACCACCTGCTCGTGCCAGAGGTCGCCGGCTGCCGCGATGACGAGCCGGTTAGCCCGGTAGTGCTCGTTCAGATAGGCGACGAGGTCGTCGCGGGTGATCGCCTGCACGGTCTGCTCGCTGCCGATGATCGGGCGGCCGAGCGGCTGGCCGTCCCAGACGGCCTGGTCGATCACGTCGTGGATGTAGTCGTCCGGCGTGTCGTGGATGCCGTGGATCTCCTCGATGATGACCCGCCGCTCCTTCTCCAGCTCCTCGGGAGCGAACAGCGAGTGCCGCACCATGTCGGCCAGTACCTCGAAGGCGAGCGGGAGATGCTCGCTGGGCACCTTCGCCCAGTAGTTCGTGCTCTCCCGGTTGGTGGCAGCGTTGAGCATGCCACCGACCCCCTCGATCGCCTCGGTGATCTGCACCGGGTCGGGGCGATGCTCGGTGCCCTTGAAGAGCATGTGCTCGAGGAAGTGCGAGATGCCGGCCCGCTCGTCCGGCTCGTGCCGCGCCCCCACGCCGAAGTAGAGGATCAAGCTGGCCGAGCGGACGTGCTCCATGCGGCTGGTCACGACACGGACGCCGTTCGGCAGCGTCGTCTTCGAGTACTCCATAACCCCTCGTACCGGTGGGGCGAGCGGTGATTCGCCCTCCCCACCCACATGACGCGAATGCTCGCGCTCTTCTACGATCCCGGCTCCGGAAGCGCCGCGGCCTCGTGCAGGGCCAGCCGCAGCACGGCCTCGGCCGCGAGCCGGATATTGGTCAGCCGGTCGCCCTGGAAGCGGTGCTCCTCGCAGGTGACACCCCGAGCGGTCGCGCAGGCCACGTAGACCAGCCCGACCGGCTTGGTCGGCGTGGCGCCGGTCGGGCCGGCGATCCCGGTCGTCGAGATGCCGATATCGGCCCTGGTGCGCTCACGGATCCCCTGGGCCATGGCCTCGGCGCACTCCCGGCTGACCGCGCCCTGCGTCTCGAGGATGCTCGCCGGCACGCCCAGCAGGGCGCGCTTCAGCTCGTTGCTGTAGGCGATGACCCCGCCCAGGTAGTAGGCCGAACTCCCGGAGACGGTCGTGATCAAGTGACCGACTAGCCCGCCGGTGCACGACTCAGCCGTCGCCAGCGTCAGCCGGCGACCGGTCAGCAGGTCATAGAGCTGCCGCTCCAGAGGCGGCTGGTCTGGCATCCCGTGCGCCCCCATGCCGCGTATCGCCCGGTACCGGTGCAGAAGTATAGCAGCACGGGGGCGACCTTCAGCGGCGGCCTCCCTTCTTCGGCTTCAACGCGGGGTTGTCGGCCGTCCGGCGGGCGAACATCGCGTCCTGGCGATAGCCGTCGTGCTCGGCGCCAGTGTAGGGATCGAGCTGCGGCGAGGTCGCCAGCTCATTCAGGCCCGTCCAGACGACGTTGATGCTGTCGTCCGGGCCGACCGCCAGCCCGGTGTAGTCGCCGTGGAAGACGTTGCAGTCCTTCCCCGCGGCGTTCGCCACCGGTGGATCGGAGTATTCGGCCGGGCCACAGGCCTCCGGCCAGCGATCTTGTGGCACGTACTGGCCGGCCCAGTGCGTGACTGAGACGTCCGGGAACTCCACGGGCCCCAGCACCTCCTTGCCCTTGCCCTCGATCCACAGCACGTGGACGAAGCTGTCGGCCGGAGCCGGCTCGGTGTCCTCGTCCCAGGCGGCCACCAGCCTGCCGTCAGAGAGGTAGCCGGCCCAGGGGAACCACTGCGGGGCACCGTTGCCGTCGTCGATCAGCGTGCGCCGCGACCAGGTCTGCCCGCCGTCGGTCGAGACGACCTTGAAGACGTCGGTGTCGAAGTCGGTCTTGGCGCCGCAGGGGTCGTAGTCCGGCGGCTCGCCGATGTTGAGCCCACCCTCCGAGGTGATGAAGCAGCCCTCGGTCGCCGCCGGGTTGGGCGTGCCGCGGTCGGCGAAGACGATCGTGATCTCGTCAGGGTCGGTCGGGTTGACCACGATGTTGCCCGCGGCGTTCCAGCGGATCTGGTGGCCCCAGATCGTCTGGCGGAAGATCACCGACCACGGCATGTCGCTCAGCCCGTCCTCGAGCTGCACCGCCGGCACCGGATCGCTCCAGGTGACCCCACCGTCGGTGGACTTGACGATCATGATCTGGGCGTCGAAGTCGAAGGGCACCTCCCAGGCCGCCTCATGCTGGTAGTTGTGGAAGTGGACGTAGACCGTGCCGTCGGGGGCGACCACCGGGATCGAGAACTGATCCTCATCGCACTCAGTACCGGATCGGGTGACCGTGGTCTGGAAGGTACAGCTCGGATGCTGGCCGGAGATCTCGACCGGCGGAGTCCAAGTCAGCCCGCCGTCGTCGGAGTAGCTGAGGACGATCGGCGAGCGGGTGTAGGTGCCCAGCGGCCCGTTGACGAAGAGCGTGGCGGTGAGGTAGGCCCGGCCGTAGTAGGGCGAGTCCGGGTTGTTGTCGACCGTCAGCCATTCCTTGTCGAAGAAGGTCGCTCGATTCGCCGGGCCGATGCCGGTGCCCTGCCCCTGCATCACCGTGATCGGCTCGCTCCAGGTGAGGCCGCCGTCCGTCGAGCGGCTGACTGCCACGTCGCCCTGGGCGACGAACGGCCCGCCGTGGCCAGAGACGTTCTCGAGCTGGGCCATGAGGACGACGCCGTGCTTCACGTCGAACGCCGGCACCGGGTCGCCGCCGCCGTTGCCGCTCTTGAGCGGGATCTGGCCGTCGACCCAGGTCCTCCCACCGTCGAAGGAGGTGAAGAAGCCGGTCGGCACGATGGCCTGGCGGGCGCCGGTGGCGTTGTTGAAGCGGTAGTAGTAGTCGTTCGAGCCAGCAACCAGGTGATTCGGATCATCAGGGTTCACCGCGATCGCGATCTCGTTGTCCGGCGCGAAGTCCTGCCCGAAGTCATTGACGTTGCAACTGATATCGATCCACCGGCTGGGGTCACCGGACGTGGTGCACCTGAACCGTTGGATCTGCTCCTTGCTGAACTGGCCGTCGGGGCCGGTCATGCCTGGCTGGACGTCAGTGTCCAGCTCGAGCGGCGAGGGTAGGAGCTTGAAGGGGAGCAAGCGCTCCCCGGGGTTGAAGCCGCGATCGAAGCGGCTGACCGCGGCCGATGACCAGGTGGAGATGCCGAGCAGGGTGAGCACCAGGCTGAGGGCGATGAGCAACCGAGCCGGTAAACTGGGTTTCCGCGTCATGGCTCGCTCCCTCCCATCCCAAAGCGCCATCGGGTGGACTCTACCCGAGGCGACAGAAGCAGCAGAGTCAGGAGGCCAGGCTGTTCCTCTCCGTACCTCCCTTCTTGTCCAGCAGTCCCTCGCCTCGCCGTCGCCTGAAGCCGAAACGCGTGGTCACTCGACCGTCGGGATATGCACTCAAAGTAGCCTGACTGGCAGCCTTCGGTCAACAACCAAACAGTTTGTTCTTCATCACGGGTCAGTCGCCGGGGACAGAGCCTGTCGCTGCCTCCAGCGCGTCGGCCTGCCGGCTGGCCGGCACCATCGCCGCCAGAACGGCAGCGACCAGCAGGCCGGCGCCAGTGCCGGCCATGACCGGCAAGACGCCGAAGGTGTCCCCGGCCCAGCCGCCGATGCCGTTGGCGACGATCAGCGCGGTGAAGATGAGTGTAGAGCGGAAGCCGAAGACGCGCCCGAGCAGGTGCCCCGGTGTGCAGCGGTGGACGATGGTCACGCTGGGGATGACGACCATCATGTTCCCGACGCCGGTCGCGGCCATGAGCAGGACGGCCCCCCAGAGGTGGCTCGTGCTGGCGAGGCCGAGGATCGCGGCGCCCATGAGGGCCAGCCCACCGACGACCAGCGTGCCGAGCCGGCGCGCCCCGAGGAGCGCCAGCCCGCCCGCGCCCACCACGCTCCCGAGGCCGATGCCGAAGTTCAACATGCCGTAGGCGAACTCCTCACGGCCGATCACTTGATACGCGTAGCCGATCAGCAACGGCATCGCGATCCCGGCGGCGAACGGCCCGAGCAACAGCACCACCGTGTTGATCCGAACCATCGGGTGCCGGGCCAGAAAGCGCAGGCCGGCCACCAGATCCTCCCAGACCTGCCGGATCGAGCCTGCCTCTGGCCGTTCGACCGGCGGTAGCCGCAGCCCCAGCAAGATGAGCGCCGAGAGCACGTAGGCGAGCGCCGTGCCGCCGAACGCGGCGGTGAGGCCGGTCTCCGTCCCCAGCCAGCCACTCAGCAGCCCCACCCCGATCCCGGCCATCGGGTAGCCAGCCAGGTCGCCGACGCTCTCGACCATCGAGGAGAACGAGTTAGCGGCCGTGAGCTGCTCGGACGGCACCACCGAGGGGATGGAAGCAACTTTCGCCGGGCGGTGCAGGATCGACGCGGTGTTGAGCAGGAACAGCAAGATATAGACCGCCCAGAGCGAAGCCGGAGCCAGGATCGGGATGAGCAGCACCGGTGCGACGCGGGCCAGATCCGAAGCGACCATGATCTTACGCCGATCCCAGCGGTCGACCGCCACGCCGGCCAGCGGCCCCAGTGCGAGCTCAGGCAGCGACGAGGCGATGAACGCCACGCCTGCGTCCATCAGCGAGCCGGTCAGATGCCAGATGAGCGCCGCCAGGGCGACCCGGTGAATTCGGTCGCCCAGCGTCGCGATGAGGTCAGATGCCCAGAGCGCTGCGAAGTTGCGATTGCCGATGAGCAGGGCAAGCCGCTTGCCCTGGAGCCTCATCTATCCCCCTCGTCTCGGCGGCGCGCCCTGAGTCTACGTCAGGCGTCCTGTGTCTCTCAGATAGCGATAGGCGATCAACTCTTTGCGCAGTATACCCGTGGCAGGCGCCGGTGAGTAGGGGTACCACGAAGTCGAGTTGGCAGCGGCCCCTTCTCCCCTCACCCCGGCTACGCCACCCCTCTCCCGCACGAGCGGGAGAGGGGCCGGGGGTGAGGGCGGCACCTCTCACCACGCCCTGCGGCACCCCTCTCCCGCACGAGCGGGAGAGGGGCCGGGGGTGAGGGCGGCACCTCTCACCCCGCCCTGCGGCCACCCCGCTCTCGCACGAGCGGGAGAGGGGACGGGGGTGAGGGCAGGTACAGGGAACGTCGCCCGTTGACAGCGGTAGCGCCGTCGCCGTAGCCTGCGCCCGGGCAGGGCGTCCTCGGGATAGAGCGTTGGGGAGGACAAACGATGGAGGCACAGCGGAGACGGAGGCCGTCGTTGACGCCGGAGGAGGCCCGGGCGCTGCACTACGAGGCGCTCGTGATCGACACCCAGCAGCCGCCGATCACCACCGGCATGCTCTTCACCGAGCAGATGCGACGGGTCGTCGAGGAGTACGCCCGCCAGGGGCGCTCGCGGGCCGAGGTGGCGCCGGTGCTGGAGGCGATGGCGGCCCGGGAGATCCAGACCTCGCCGGAGGCGCGGCAGGCCTACCTCGCGGTCTGGGAGCGCTCGGGAGTGACCGTCGCCTGCGGCACCTACTCGGGGCCGGGGCGGCTCGCCGACGCCTTCGAGCGGGCGGTGCGCCGGATCGCACAAGCTCAGGCCATCGTCGATGCCCTCCGCGACGAGCTCGTGCTGGTGCGCCGGGCGGCCGACATCGAGCGGGCGCACGCCGAGGGCAAGCACGGGATCGTGATCGACTTCCAGGACACCATCGCCTTCGGCGACGACCTGGAGCGGATCGAGTGCTTCTATCACCTGGGGCTGCGGATGGTGCAGCTCACCTACAACCTGCAGAACCTGGTGGGGGACGGCTGCACCGAGCGCTACCAGGGCGGGCTGACTTACTTCGGCCGGGAGGTGGTGCGACGGCTGAACGAGCTTGGGATCCTGGTCGACATCAGCCACTGCAGCGAGCAGGTGGGCTGGGACGCCTTGGAGGTGTCGACGGCGCCGGTGGTGGTCTCGCATTCGGCCAGCAAGGCGGTGGCGCGGCACGACCGGGGCAAGTCGGACGAGCTGGCGCGGGCGGTGGCGGAGCGCGGCGGCTACTTCGGCGTGGTGGTGGTGCCGGGCTTCATCAGCGAGCGGCCCGAGGCCACGCTGGAGGACTTCGTGCGGCACGTGGAGCATCTGGTGGACGTGTGCGGGATCGACCACGTGGGGATCGGCACCGACAAGATGGGGCCGCCGAGTTCCCGGACGGGCTCGCTGATCGAGTACCCGCCCTCGATGCCGATGAACCCGCCGGGGGCGTTCGACTGGGCGGGCTTCCGGCTGGAGGAACACCGGCTGACGCCGGACTACCGGATCGCGGGGTACGAGACGTTCGCCGACTGGCCGAACCTGACGGTGGCGCTGGCCCAGGCGGGGTTCACCGAGGAGGAGCTACGCAAGCTGCTCGGCCTCAACTTCCTGCGCGTCTTCCGCGAGGTCGTCGGCTAGGCTCACGGGTGACGCGCCTCAGCATCCCGACCCGCACGGCGCTGCCGTGCGAACTGCCGGGCGGCCGCGATGCGCTCGGCGATGGAGGGGTGGCTATCGAAGAGCCAGTGCTCCAGCCACGGCGGGTCGGGGTGGTGCAGGTTCTGCTCCGCCAGGCGCCGCATCGCCCGGATGAAGGCGTCGGCATCGCCGGTCAGCTCCAGCGCGAAGCGGTCGGCCTGGCGCTCGATGCGGCGAGAACACGCGTTCGCGGCCGGCGCCAGGGCCAGGCCGGCCAGCGTGCCGAGCCAGGTGATCAACGGGAGCGCGGCGGGCTGGTCGAGCCGCGCGAGCCCGAGCTGTCGCCCGTAGCGGCGCGCCGCGCGCTCGGCCAGCCGATGCGCCAGCCAGGCCGTGAGGGTGACCTGGGCCGTCGAGACGAGGATCAGGCGCCAGAGGTCGCGGTGGACCTGGTGGCCCAGCTCGTGTGCCAGGATGACCGCGATCTCGTCCGGCGCGAACTCGTCCAGCAGCGTGTCGCCCAGGACGATGCGCCGGGTACGGCCCAGGCCGGCGAAGAAGGCGTTGGCCTTGCGCGTCCTCCGGCTGAGGTCGGCCACCAGGATCTCGCTCACATCGATGCCGGCCGCCGCAGCCTGCTCGCGCAGGCGGGCAGCCAGCGCGTCGTCTTCCAGCGGCCGGTAACGGTTGAACCGGGGCGCGATGACGACGGGAAAGAGGAAGCTGAAGAGCGCCGCCAGCGGCGCGGTGGCCAGGCTGAGCGCCAGCCACCAGCGGCGCGGCCAGCGCCGGATCGCCGCCAGCACGCCCTGCCCGACGAGCGCCTCGACCGGTAGTGCGAGCAGGAGGGCCTTGAGCTGGTCGGCTAGCCAGGGAAGCGCACGCTGCGTGCTCAGGCCGTAGCGATGCTCGAGAACCAGGTCGCGCCAGGCCCGGGAAGGCAACCCGAGCAGCCAGGCGCTGGCCGCGTACGCGAGCACGGCGCTCGCCGAGGCGAGCCACCTCGCCGGTAGCCAGCGGGCGATCCGCTTCTGGGCGACGACCGGCAGGCGCAGCGCGAGCGCCAGCCCGCTCACGGCCATACCCGTCGCGAGGTCGACCAGGAGCCAGCGCAGCCGGTCACGGCGGTAGCGCCGCGCCCGGGCCAGCCACGCCGGATCGTCGAGCGACGGAGTCACCGGTCTGGCGTTGCCGTTCGCCGGTCGGGCCTGCCCGGACATACGCTCTCGTCTCCCTCCTACCGGTGAGCGAGTCTCGGTGCCTGGATTATCGCCTATGCGGGGCCTGCTATGCTGAGCGGGCCTCAGGTACGGGTGAGGGAACAGGAGGGCGAAGCATGAGCGGAGAGGCGAGTCGACGCCCGCGGGCGCGCGAGGCCGGACTGGTGCTCGGCGAGTTGCCGGTGGGGCCGCTGAACGCGATCACCGATGTGCCGGGCGTGCGGGTCGGGCACGTCACGCTGGTAGAGGGCGAGGGGCCGCTGGTGCCTGGCCGGGGGCCGATCCGCACCGGGGTCACGGTGATCCTGCCGCACGGCGGTAACCTGTTCCGCGAGAAGGTGCCCGGCGCGCTGTTCGTGCTCAACGGCTTCGGCAAGCCGACCGGAGTCGCCCAGCTCGATGAACTCGGCGTCGTCGAGACGCCGATCGCGCTCACCAGCACGCTCTGCGTGCCACGGGTGGCCGACGGGCTGCTGGAGCACGCCATCCAGACCAACCCGGACGTCGGCATCACGACCAGCACGGTCAACCCGCTGGTGTTCGAATGCTCGGACGCCTGGCTCAACGACATGCAGGGCAGGCACGCACGGGCTGAGCACGCGTTGGAGGCGATCCGGCAAGCGAGCTCCGGCCCGGTCGGGGAGGGAAACGCCGGGGCCGGCACCGGGATGATGCTCTTCGGCTTCAAGGGTGGGATCGGCACGGCCTCGCGCCGGCTACCGGCGGAGCTGGGCGGGTACACCGTGGGCGCCCTGGTGCTCGGCAACTTCGGGCGACGCGAGCAGCTCACCATCGCCGGGGTACCGGTCGGCCGGCTGCTGCGCGACTGGCAGCCGGCCGCCTCGAGCGAGGAACGCGGCTCGGTCATCGTCGTGCTGGCGACCGATGCCCCGCTGCTCGACCGGGCGCTGCGCCGGCTGGCTCGCCGCGGCGCGCTCGGGCTGGCCCGCACCGGCTCCATCGCCGGGCACGGCAGCGGCGACTTCGTGCTCGCCTTCTCGACCGCGATCCGGATCCCACACGAGCCGGCCGAGCAGGTACTCCAGCTCCCGCACCTCGTCGAGGGCGGCCGGCTGCTCGACGCGCTCTTCCAGGCAGCGGTGGAGGCGACCGAGGAAGCCGTGGTCAACGCGCTGTTCCGGGCCGAGACGATGACCGGTCGCGACGGCCACACCGCGCACGCGCTGCCGCTGGACGAGACGCTGGAACTGCTGCGCCGGGCCGGGCGGCTGTAGCGCGTCAGCGCGCGTGGCGCTCGGCCCGCAGCTCGGCCAGATCGCTGAGTTGCTCGGCGATCCAGCGGCGCAGGTCGTGCTCGAGCACCAGCTCGCGGAGCTGCCGCGCGCGCAGCGCTCGCTCGCGCTCGGGCATCATCAGCCCCTCGTAGAGGGCCTGGGCCGTCCCCTCGATATCAGTCGGCGAGACGGTCAGCGCCCACTGGCCCAGCTCCTGGTACGCGCCAGCGCCCTCCGAGAGGACGATCACGCCGTTGCGCTGGTTGAGCAGCGCCCCTTCCTTGGCCACGAGGTTCATGCCGTCGAAGATGGCGTTCACCAGCAGCACGTCGTAGTGCTTCATGGCCGCCAGCGCCCGCGGGTAGTCGTCGCCGATGAAGAGGTGCACCGGTTGCCAGTTGATACCACGGTGCTCGGCGACGTTGGCGTACTTGGCGTTGATCCGGCCGACCACGGCGTTGATGTCGTCCAGGTAGTCGATGTACTCGGCGACTTCGAGCCGGGAAGGAACCAGGAAGGCCAGGAAATTGACCCGCCCGAGCAGCTCGGGGTGCACCTCCAGCAGGCGGTCGTAGGCGAGGAAGCCGCGCACCACGTTCTTACTTGGCTCGGCCCGGTCGACCCGGATGATCGTGTACTCGTTGAGGAAGCTGCGCAGGTGCTCCTCGTGCCGCTTCGCGTCCTCGCTGTCGGCGACGTCGAGCACGTGTGCCGGGTCGATCGAGATCGGGTAGACCCGCACGCGCGTGACGCGCCCCTGGTGACAGATCTCGCGCTGGCGACGGTCGATTTCGACGTCGTCGAGGTTCGCCTCCACGGTATTGATGAAGCTGCGGGCGTGGCGCGGGGTCTGGAAGCCGACGATATCGTTGGCCAGCAGGCCGCGGCAGATCGCCTCGCGCATGGCGCGCGGCACGAGCCGCCAGTAGTCCTGGTCGGGCCAGGGAATATGGATGAACTGCTGCAGCGTGATCTCCGGCCGCAGCTCCCGCAGGACACCGGGGGCGAGGTACAGGTGGTAGTCCTGCAGCATGACCAGCGGCTCGCGCTGAGCCGCGGCGGCAGCAGCGAGGATCTCCTCGGCGAACAAGCGGTTGACGGTGACGTAGCCGTGGTGCCAGGCGTGCCAGGTGAAGTGGTCGACATCCGGTGCCCTCGGTGTGTCCCACAGGTAGTGCTGGAGAAACCAGAGGAGCGGGTTCGCGATCCGGTTGTAGTACCCGTAATACGCCTCGGGGTCGGGCAGGACGAAGCGTAAGCGGAAATCGCCCTCAGGCGGCGTGATCACCGTCTCTCCGGCCTCGCGCGCCATTTCGGCGCGCAGGCGATCGCCCTCGGTCATGGCGCAGGCGACCCAGACCGCTTCAGTATAGCGACTGGCCGCGCTCATGGCGGTCACGACTCCGCCGGTGCCTCGCTTCGTGAAGAACGTGCCGTCCGGCGCGAGGTGGAACTCGACCGGCCCCCGGTTCGAGGCGATGATCAGCGTGGTACGGTCGAGCAGTTCTCGGACATGCTCGGGCAGGTCGCGGTCGTCGAACCAGGCGGGTTTTCCCGACAACGGGCTCGAACCTTGCACGCCGTCCTCCAATCGTTGGTCATCGCGCCCGCTCTGTCCTGAGAGCGGCCTGTGGGCACCAGCCGTGCCCGTGCTCGACAGCTCGCGGGTGACCGGTGAAGCTATCGCTCCCCGAGCCGCTGGCGATGCGCGATTCGAGCTTGCCTCAGAACTCAGGGCTACAGCGACCAAACCCTGTGCTGTCCCGGCGGCAGGGCCGCCGCCCTCGGGCTCAGCGTCATCGTACCACAGGTTCCCCCTCCCCCTGCGCCCGTGCCTACCGCGCGCCGAGCGTTGACCTCTGCGGTCGTACGCCGTATGCTTCGCCCGAAGCAGACGACCTCGCCGGAGCGTACCAGCACATGGGAGTCGCCGTCCGTGGTCGCGGATCCGCCTCGCCGGTGCCCGGTCTGTGGCAGCACGGCAGCCGTCCTCGTCCGGAGAGGGTTCACCGGCCCGACCGACGAGCGTGACCAGTATGTTCGCTGTCGGCAGTGCGGGCGCGTCACCTACGAGATCCTCTGTCGCTCAGCGCGCGAGGTGCGGGCACAAGGACTCGCTCCGGGCCAGACCGTGACGGTCGCAGGCCAGCGGTACGTTGTCCAGCGGCTGCTGCGGGTCGGGCTCAACGAATACCTCGTCTACGTGCGGCTGCTCGCGCGCTAGACGTCAGCGCGGTGGCCCCTCACCCCCTTACCCCCTCTCCCGCGCCGTGCGGGAGAGGGGTGCCGAGGGCGGGGTGAGGGCGCTACCCCCTCGCCCGCGTGGCGGGAGAGGAGTTGGGGGTGAGGGCCGCTGAGCACCGGTCTGAAGCCCTGCGCTCGGCTGCGACGGGAGACCGACACGGCAGGCGAGGGGACGAGCGTGATCGGCCCTCAACCGTCACAGCGGTTGACGCTCCCCACGACGGCGCGTAGGCTACAGGGAGGCCCCGGCCCGCCGGGGATCGAGGAGGCGTCGCCATGGCTGCCACGGAGCAACCCGACCGTCGCCCTCCGCGCGCCGCATGGATGCAGTGGGCCATCCTGGCGGTCGCCACATCGGTGCTGGCGATCGCCGCCGGTGGGCGCTTCCTGGTCGGTCTCGTCTTCGACGAGATGCAGCAGCACTTCCACGTGAGTCACGGCGGGCTCGGCTCGGTCGTCTCGGTCAGCGTCCTGATGGTCGGGCTGGGGCAGCCGCTGGTCGGCTGGCTGGTCGATCGCTTCTCGGCGCGTGTGGTCGCGGCTGGGGGGCTGCTCCTGCTCGGCACAGGGCTGATCGTCGTCAGCCAGGCGGGGAGCGGGCTGGGGCTGGTACTCGGCTACGGCGTGCTGACCGGCCTGGGGCTGGCGACCCTGACCCCGACGGTGATGACGCCGGTGGTGGCTGCCTGGTTCGAGCGACGGCGGACGACGGCGCTCTCGGTCATCAGCACCGTGAATCCGCTGGGCCAGTCGCTGGTCGTGCCCGTGCTGGCACTGCTGGTGACGGCGACCGGCTGGCAGGATGGATACCTCCTGCTCGGGCTGCTGGTCGCGACCGTCGGCGCGCCGCTGATCTTCGTGCTGCTGCGCGAGCAGCGGCGCGTCTCCACGACGGCGGAGCGGTTCACCGGCTGTGGCGCGCGTCAGGCAGTTTCGAGCCGGGCCTGGTGGCAGCTCGCGCTCGGCTTCTTCGTCTGTGGTTTCACGATGTCCTGGATGATGACGTACTTCGTCGACTACGCGCTCCAGCACGGCCTGGGGCGCGGTCAGGCGGCGGCAGGCCTCTCGCTGATGGGCTGGATGAGCCTGGCGGGGGCGCTGGCTACTGGCTGGTGGCTCGATCGAGCGGGCACGACGCTGCCGCTTTCGGCTGTCTACGCGCTGCGCGGGGCCGGCTTCGGGCTGTTGCTCCTGGCCGGGTCGTGGACTCCAGCGGTCATGCTCGCGGTGGCGGTCATCGGCTTCTCCTGGAGCGCGACCACGCCGCTCACCTCGTCGCTGTGTGTCGCCCTGTACGGGCGCCGCAACCTGGGCACGATCTTCGGCCTGCTCTTCGCCGTCATGCCGATCGGCTCGGCGGCCGGCGCGGCGCTCAGCGGCCTGCTCTACGACCTGACCGCGACGTACCAGCCGTCGCTCGCGCTCAACCTGGCGCTCGGCGTCCTCGCGGCAGCCGTCGTGCTCCCGATCCGCGTGGCCCCACGGTTCCGACCGAGCGCGACCCCGGCCACCCGGTCGGCTGCTCCGAGACTTGCGGACTGACTCGCCCTCGCTCGCGCTCGCCGGATGAGGTGAGCTGGCGCCCTACCGGGAGGGAACACGCGATGAGCGCTGCACCTCCGTTGCTCCTCGGCCTGAACGTCCACCCCGGCGTGGCCGACCTGGAGACGGCCCTGCGGCTCGCCCAGCTCGCCGAGTCGCACGAGATCGACCTGCTGACGATCCAGGATCACCCCTACATCGCCGACTTCTTCGATACCTGGGCGCTGCTGGCCTTCCTGGCCGCGCGAACCACGCGTGTCCACCTCGGCACCAACGTCTCTCCTGTGCCGCTGCGGCCACCGGCGATGCTGGCGAAGCTGGCGGCGTCGCTCGACCTCATGAGCGGCGGGCGGATCGAGCTCGGCATCGGCGCCGGCGCGTTCCCGCAGGGTATCCTCGCGATGGGTGGGTGGGTACCCGAGAAGCCCGCCGAGCGCGTGCGCATGTTCGAAGAGGCGATCACGCTGATCCGCAGGCTGTGGGAGAGCGAGCGAGCGGTGACCTGGACAGGCCGCTACTTCCAGGTACGCGGCCTGCGCTTCGGCCCCCGGCCAGCGCGCCGGCCGCGCATCTGGGTCGGGGCGACCCGGCCGCGCATGCTCCGGCTGGTCGGCCGCCTGGCCGACGGCCTGCTCGTCTCGAACACCTACGTGCCAGAGCACCAGCTCGCGCAGATCCATGCCGCCGTCGACGCCGGCGCGGCCGAAGCAGGGCGGCCACCCGAAGCGATCCGGCGCGGCTATAACCTGATGGGCGTGCTGAAGCTGGCCGGGCCGGATCCGGTGACGGCCGAGATCCGTCCGGGCGCGCCAGTCCTGAGCGCCGAGCAGTGGGCCGACGAGCTGGTGCGGCTCCACCGCGAGCGGCGCATCGATACTATGATCTTCTGGCCGCTCGGCCGAAGACCACTCGACCAGGCCGCCGTCTTTGCCGCCGAGGTCGTCCCGGCGGTGCGGGCGGCGCTGGCAAGCGGCGAGAGCGCTGGCACGCCGTCTGCTACGCTGGAGACGACGTCTCGCGATGACAGGAGATGAGAAGCAGGATGGCTCGCCCCGCGCTCCCCGCCCGACTGCCGCTAGCCCGACCCGCGGCGCAGGCACGCTCCTCACGTCTGTGGGAAGTCGACGCCGTGCGCGGGGTCGCGTTCTGCATGATGGCCCTCTACCACCTCCTGTTCGACCTGCGCTACTTCGCCGGCTGGCCGATCGCGGTCACGAGCGGCTTTTGGGGCGCTTTCGCCGACGCGACCGCCGGGCTATTTCTGCTCCTGGTCGGTGTCTCGTTGACCCTGAGCCGGGCACGCTGGCGCGCGCGCCAGGCTGGCCCGTACTGGCCGTACCTGGTGCGCCGCGGGTTCCGGATTCTAGGCTACGGCTTCCTGGTCACCATCGCCACCTGGCTGGTCGACCCCCGCCAGGTCGTCCTCTTCGGCATCCTGCACCTGATCGGGGTCTCGATCCTGCTGGCCGGGCCGTTTCTCAGCGGCGTGCTCTCGAACCTGCTGCTCGGATCCGTCCTGGTCGCCCTCGGCACCCTGATCGACGGCGTGGTGCTGCCGGCCAGCTTTCCCTGGCTGCTCTGGCTCGGCCTCCCGCCGGCCGGCTTCAGCTCCTTCGACTACCGCCCGTTGCTTCCCTGGTTCGGCGTGGCACTCTGGGGCGTCGCGCTCGGCAACCTGCTGTATCCCGGCGGCCGGCCGGTCGTGCCGCTGCCCGACTGGTCGGCACTGCCGCCAGCGCGCCTCTTGGTCTGGATCGGGCGCCATGCGCTGGTGCTCTATCTCGTGCACCAGCCGGTCATCATCACCCTCCTGGTGCTACTGGGAATCGTCCGGCTCGAGGCGCTCGGGCTGGCGTAGCGACGCGGCGCGTGGGCGACGGCTACGACGCTGAAGGCATGGCGTGTGCGAGCAGGCGCAGCAGCGGGCCGATGTGTCGCCCGATCGCGGCGAGAACCCGGGCGTCGCGCTCGTCCGTTTCCTGATCCGCCGGGGCGACGCGCGAGATCGCGAGTGTCCCGATCGGCTGGTCTCCGGCGACGATCGGCGCGAGGATAGCGGTGCTAAAGGGCCGAGAGCCGAGCTTGATGAGCTTGGGATCCGCCTGTGGGTCACGGATGATCAACGGCTGGCCGCTGGCCATCACGTCCCAGCTTGCCCCCTCGCCGGGTCGGAGTCGCACCCGGCCGCTCAGGTGCGGGTACCAGCGCGAATAGCGCACTACCAATTCGCCGCTCGCCTCGTCGAGCAGCACGACGGCGAGGTCGCTCGCACCGAGGGAGCCCGAAATCGTCAGGTCGATGACTTCCGCCAGGGCGTTGAAGTCGGTGATCTGCCCGACGCGCTCACCCAGCTCGTGCAGGACGGTGAACTCGGTGACCTCCGCCATCGGAAACCGTTGCAGCGTCGAGGCGGCCATCAGCCCGGCGAGCTCGGGCGACTCCTCGAGCAGGCGCCGGAAGGTGGCGGCCACCTCCGGGTGGAACTGGGTGCCGCTACAGCGCACCAGTTCCTCGACCGCCGCCGCGATCGGCATCCCCCGCCGGTACGGCCGGTCGGAGGTCATGGTGTCGAAGGCGTCGGCCAGGCCGATGATCGCGGCGCCGAGCGGGATCTCGTCCCCGTGCAGCCCGTCGGGATACCCCTTGCCGTCCCAGCGCTCGTGGTGGTGGCGGATCAGCGGGACGATCGGCTGGAGCGCTGGATGCGCCGCCAGGATATCGGCACCGAGAGGCGCGTGCGCCTTCATCAGCTCCCACTCCTCGGGATCCAGCCGGCCGGGCTTGCGCAGGATGTGATCAGGGATCCCGATCTTGCCGACGTCGTGGAGCAGCCCCGCCAGCTCGATCTGCTCCACCTCCTCCGGTGGGCAGCCCATCGCCTCGGCGAGCAGCCGGGCATAGCGCGCCACCTTGCGCGAATGGTCGTGGGTGTACGGATCTTTCGCGTCGACGGTCGCGGCCAGCACTTCGACCGAAGCGCGATAGAGCGACCGCTCACGCTCGCGCTGCTGGGCCTGCCAGAGCGCGACAGCCGCTTGAGCGGCGAAGAGCTGGAAGGTCTGAAACTCGTGCTCGCTGAACCGGCCGGCACCGATCCGGCCGACCAGCAGCACGCCGAGCAGCCGATCTTGTACGGCCAGCGGCGCAGCCATCAGGCTCATGTTGACCGACGGGTCTTCGCGAGGATTGAATCGGACGCGCGCGTCCGCGCGGGCATCGAGCACCAGCTCGGCACGGCGCGTGACCGCCACGGCTCCGCTCAGCGCCTGGCCGTATGGCACCTCCCAGACATCTCCCCACGTCTGGCGGTAGATCTCCGACGAGAGCACGGCGCGCAGGCGCCGCGCGTGCTCGTCGGCCTCGAAGAGGATGAAGCGGTCGTGCGGGAGCACTGCTGAGAGTTCGCCGACGATGACCTGGAGCAAATCGGACAGCTCGCTGTGCTTGGCGAACTCGCGGGCAACGCGGAGCAGCGCCTCGCGGGCCTGCGCGGCCTGCCAGCGCTCCACCGCGAGGCCGAGCCGCTCGCCGATCGCCTGCAGCAGCGTCCGGGCGGAGGCGATGCGCTCGCTGTCGCCCTGAGCCAGGCCGGCGGCGAGCAGGCCCCGCGCGTTGCCCGCCACCCGCCAGACCTCCGCCACGACGACCTGGACTCCAGCGGCATCCATGACCGCCGACAGGTGCTCCGCTACCTCGACCGGTACCTTGTCCAGTTCCGTACAGCGGACGACTCGTGGGCTATCGCCCTGTGCCAGCCAGGTGACGAGCGCCCGGCTGCGGTCACGCTGCAGCAGCCCGCGGAGCCGCTCGTGGCGGATCGGATCCACGTGGTCGGTGGCATATGCCTCGACCTGATCCGGGATGTGCGTGTGGAGCGTGACAGCGACCGCCTCGCCGACGACGCCAGCGGCCAGGCGCGCGACGGCCTCGACCATCGCGACCGGGTCGCGGGCACCGAGCAGCGCCTCGCCGATCTCGGCCAGCAGCGCCTGCGCGCGCTCGCGCCGCTCCAGCGCCTCCCGCGCCCGGATCAGCACGACGGCCGTGCTCGCCTCTTGAGCCAGCACGGCGAAGAGGCGCTCCTCTTCCGGTGTAAAGGGAGGGCCAGCATCCCGCCCCAGGCCGAGGACGGCGATCGGCTTGCCCTCGCGGAGCAGCGGCTGGATCATCACCGAGCGGATGACGAACCGGCCGTGCGGAGGATGGTACGTGCGGGGATCGAGCCCGGTGTCGGCGACGTTCACGCCCTTCCCGGTCTTGAACACGTGACCGACCAGGCTCCCGTCGACCGGCACAGCTCGACCGATCCGGCCGGTAGCATTGCCCCAGGCCCAGCGGATCACCAGGTATCCCGGCTGGGACTCGTCGGGCTCGGCGACCATCGCCGAGTCGAACCGGATGAACCGCCGCAGGGCGCTGGCGATCTGGTCGAGGGCGTCGCCCAGTGTACGGCTGGAGCCGACCGTGTGGGCGACTTCCCAGAGCGCCTGGAGCTCCTCCAGGTGGCGCTCTGCCTGCTCCTGCAGCCGCGCTCGCGTCACCGCGCCGGCCGCCGCGTTGAGTACGGCAGCGGCGGTGTCGACCGCGCGAGGATCGAACCGGTGGTCTTCTCGATAGCTCCAGGTGTAGCAGACGCCGACCATGCGCCCGCGATCGACCAGCGGGAGAACAAGTAGTTCCCGCACGCGCTGGTCACCGAGGAACGCGACGAGGTCAGCGGCCGGCCCCAGCGCCTGCGCGAAACCAGCGGCTGCGATGAGTGCCGGCTGCAATGTCTCCCGCAACTGCACTTCGACCGGTATCGCCGACGAGGGGAAGACCGAGCTGTGTTGAACTACTCGACGGTCATGCTCGGTGACCCCGGCGTGGAAGAGCTTGGCCGTGTACTCGCCCTCCTCGTCGAAGACAAGGATGTTGGCTGCCTCAGTGCTAAGCGTCCGCCGCACGGTGTCGACTATGACTGCCAGGATCTGGTCGAGATCCGGCAGGCTGGCGACCGCCTGACTGACATCGAGCAGGGTCTCGAGAAACCGGCGCTCCCGGTATTCCTCGAAGTAGTGCCGGTGCACCAGCACGGCGATGGTCGCCAGGGCGCACAGCTCTTCCGCTAAGCGGATTTCCTGGTCGTGAAAGGGGATCGGTTGCCGCAAGCGCCGGAGCGAGGCGGTTCCGATCAGCCGCCCTTCCCAGCGCAGCGGCACCAGCAGGCTGACGAGACGCCCGCGCTCGGCCAGCTCCCGCAGCGTCTGGTTGACCGGCGGCCAGCGCCGATACTCCTCGATCGAGGTCAGGTGGAGGATCCGGCCGCTGCGGAGGACTTCGGCCTCGGCCGGCACCTCGCGCGGCGATAGCTGAATCGCTGCTGTGTCGTAGACGGTCTCGGCGAGAGAGCCAGCGTAGATGGCCAGCTCGGTGCGGGTGAGCGTCTCGTCGTAGATGTAGAAGCTCGCGAGGTCGGCACGCACGGCATGGGCGAGCTGGGTGACGAGCGTCTGCAGGAGCGCCGTCGGCTCCGGCAAGGACGACGTGGTGCACTCTGCCTCGCCCGTCCCTAGACCGGCAGCACCTTCGGATGGCGTGGACGCCTCGCCGATCTGCACGCTAGACGGAGAAGCGCGGACGGCCTGACGTTCGGCCGCGTCAGGGTGAACGGCACCAGCGAGTGGCGAAGAGGCTTCAGAGCGACCCCTGCGCCGTGCGCGGCGCCGCATCGAGCGCTCCGGCATGGGGGGTCATCCACTCCTCACACAAAACACCATGGTCGGTACGAAGAACGGGCGCTGGCCGCCGACTCGAACGGGGAAGCGCCATTCCATGCCGAGCATCGAGCGGATATGACACGACACGGACCAGCTTCTCCATACGCCAGCGAACACTCTGTAGTATCGGCCAGGTACCAGTTTTCGTCAAATCGTCTGGTAGGAGCGGAAGGGGGAGAAAAGTCCTGATTCGGCAGCCTTTCCTTCTCAGGAGCAGCCTAGCACTGGTCACCGCAAGTGTGCGCCAGTTTTGCCGCTCGCGACCGGCTGAGGAGAGCAGGCGTATCGTGCAGGGCAGGCGAAGAAGCGCGATGGCAGCGACGCGCGTCCGGATCGATTGCGGGCCTGCGGGCGGACGACCGTATCCGTTGGCTGCGGGCAGAGGCTTCCTCACTCCGCCGCACGTTGATACCTGCACCGAAGAGCCGTTCAGGCTCAGCCGGCTGGGGCTCCGCGTGGGCCAGGTGGCCTGCGAGTTTCGGAGACGGCGCGGCGGCGCGTAGACCGGCCGTGCGGCGGCGTTCTTGCACGACAGGCGGACCCTGGTGTGTAATTGTGATTACCTTGTAGCGCCGGGCGCTGCGGTCACGCCCGGGCCGGCCAGGCGGCCCGAGACGGGCGGCGTGACGAGGAGACACCGTGGAGAGCCAGCCACATGCGCGGACAACCGGTACGTCCCGGCGATGACGATCGCCTCTTGCCCAAGATCGTCGACCTCTTCCGGCCCTACTGGGCCCAGACCCTGCTCGTCACCCTCGCGATCCTGCTCAGCTCCGGGCTGGGCGTGGTCAACCCGCTCCTGATCCGGGTCATCTTCGACCGGGCGCTCTTCTGCGGCTCGGGCTGTCCTGACCTCGGCTTGCTCACCCGGCTCGTCGCGCTGATGGCCGCCGTACCGGTCGTCGGTGGAGCTATCGGCGTGGGGCAGACCTACCTCGCCAACCGGGTCGGCCAGCGGGTGATGCAGGATCTGCGCGACCGCCTCTACGCCCACCTCCAGCGGATGTCGCTGCGCTTCTTCACCGCCACCCGTACCGGGGAGATCCAGTCGCGCCTGGCCAACGACGTCGGCGGCGTGCAGTCGGTCGTCACCGACACGGCCGCGACCGTCCTGGCCAACGTCGTGATCGTGGTCAGCACGCTGGTCGCGATGCTGGCGATCTCCTGGCCGCTGACGGCGCTCTCGCTGCTGGTCACGCCGCTCTTCGTCTGGCTCACCTATCGGGTGGGCAAGACGCGGCGGAAGCTCACCGAGGTGGCCCAGCAGTCCAAGGCGGAGATGAGCGCGATCACGCAGGAAACGCTCTCGGTCTCCGGCATGCTGCTGGCCAAGGTCTTCGGCCGGCAGCAGGACGAGCTCGAGCGCTTCCGGCGCGAGAACCGGCGGCTGGCCGAGCTGCAGCTACGGCAGCAGATGGTGGGGCAAGGCTTCTTCGCTGTCGTCCAGGCCTTCTTCTCGGTCATGCCAGCGCTGGTCTACCTGGTCGCTGGCTACCTGCTGGCCAGCGGCCGTGGCCCGGAGGTCAGCGCTGGCACGCTGGTCGCCTTCACTACGTTGCAGACACGCCTCTTCTTCCCCATCGGGCAGTTGCTCCGCGTCTCGGTCGAGGTGCAGTCATCGCTGGCGCTCTTCCGGCGGGTCTTCGACTACCTCGATCTCACGCCCGAGATCGTCGACGCCCCGGACGCCGTGGCGCTGCCAGCGGAGTCAGTGCGCGGACGGATCCGCTTCCGCCACGTCTACTTCACCTACGGCGAGGCGCGCCTGCCGCCGTCGCTCGTCGCCGGGAGCGACGGGCACCGCCCTCCGGCGCTGGACGGGCGGTACGGCCAGACGCCAGCCCGGCCCTGGATCCTGGAGGACATCGACTTCGAGATCGATCCGGGCCAGCTCGTCGCGCTGGTGGGGCCGACCGGCGCTGGCAAGACGACCATCTCGTACCTGATCCCCCGGCTCTACGACGTCACCGCGGGCGCCGTCGAGATCGACGGCGTGGACGTGCGCAAGATCCGGCTCGACTCGCTGGCCCGGATCATCGGCATGGTGACGCAGGAGCCCTATCTCTTCCACGCCACGGTGCGCGAGAACCTGCTCTACGCCAAGCCGGACGCGACCCAGGAGGAGATCGAGCGCGCCGCCAGGCTGGCGCTGATCCACGACCGCATCCTCGAGCTGGAGCACGGGTACGACACGGTCGTCGGCGAGCGCGGCTACCGGATGTCGGGCGGGGAGAAGCAGCGGCTGGCGATCGCGCGCGTGATCCTGAAAGACCCGCGCATCCTGATCCTGGACGAGGCCACGTCCTCGCTGGATACGGCCAGCGAGCGGCTGGTGCAGCGCGCCCTGCAGCCGGTGATGGCCGGCCGCACGACGATCGCCATCGCCCACCGGCTCTCGACCATCCTGAACGCCGACGTGATCTTCGTGCTCGACCGCGGGCGCCTGGTGGAGCGGGGCACGCACCGCGAGCTGCTGGAGCGCGGCGGGCTGTACGCGCAGCTCTACCGGCAGCAGTTCGGCGCGGGGCTGATCGAGGCGCGCTGCGAGGACGGCCTGGTGCTGGCCAGCGGCCAGGTCATCACCACGGACGCCTAGCGCGGGCAGCACACCACGAGCGGCGGCTTCGCTCTGGACTGATCGTCCTCCCTGACGGACAATCAGGGCGTGGCGTGCGAGTACCTGCCTGGGAGGACACATGCAGACGCGGACGTGGAATGCAGCCGAGCTGATCCAGAAAGATCAGGCGCACCACCTGCACCCGGTCTCGAACCTGTACCGGCTGCGCCAGCACGGGCCACTGGTCCTGGTGCGGGGCGAGGGGGCCTGGCTGTGGGACGCCGAGGGCAACCGCTACCTCGACGGCTTCGCCGGGCTCTGGAACGTCAACGTCGGCCACGGCCGGCGAGAGCTGGCCGAGGCAGCCCGGGCCCAGATGGAAGAGGTGGCCTTCGTGCCGACCTTCTTCGGCCTGGCCAGCCCGCCGACGATCGAGCTGGCGGCCCGGCTGGCCGAGCTCTTCCCCGGGCCGATCAACCACTTCCAGTTCACTTCCGGCGGGGCGGAGTCGAACGAGACGGCGATCAAGATCGCCCGTTACTACTGGTGGCTCAAAGGCCAACCGGAGCGGGTGAAGATCCTCAGCCGGCAGATGGCCTACCACGGCATCGCGATGGGCGCGCTCTCGGCCACCGGCGTGCCGGCCTACTGGGAAGGCTTCGGCCCGCGCCCGCCCGGCTTCATCCACCTGACCGCGCCCTACTACTACCGCGCTGGCGAGGGGATGACCGAAGCCGAGTTCGTGGCGGCGCTGGTGCGCGAGCTGGAAGAGACGATCGAGCGAGAAGGCCCGGAGACGATCGCCGCCTTCATCGGCGAGCCGGTGCAGGGCGCCGGCGGGGTGGTGGTGCCGCCTGAAGGCTACTGGCCGGCGATCGCCGAAGTACTCAAGCGGCACGGCATCCTGCTGATCCTCGACGAGGTCATCACCGGCTTCGGCCGCACCGGCACGATGTTCGGTATGCAACAGTACGGGCTCAGCCCGGACATCGTCTCCTTCGCCAAGGGGATCACCTCCGGCTACCTACCGCTCGGCGGCGTCGGCGTGACGGACGAAGTCTTCGACGTCCTCTCCGGTGTCGACCGGATGTTCATGCACGGCTTCACCTACTCCGGCCACCCGGTGGCCTGCGCGGTGGCGCTGCGCAACCTCCAGATCATCGAGGAGGAGCGGCTGCCGGACAACGCGCGCGAGGCCGGCTCCTACCTGCTCTCGGAGCTGAGCGAGCTGCTCGACCGGCCCTACGTGGGGAACGTGCGCGGTAAGGGGCTGATGCTGTTGGTCGAAGTCGTGGCGGACAAGGCGACCAAGGCCAAGTTCGAGCCCTCCTTCCAGCTCGGCCCCAAGCTCGAGCAGGCGACTCGCAAGCGCGGGCTGATCGTGCGCTGCACGCCGGACGGTATCGCGATGGCGCCGCCGCTCACCATCACGCGGGAAGAGTGCGACTTCCTGCTCGAAGCCGTGGCCGGCGCGCTGGAGGACGTGCTCGGCTGAGATGTCAGGCCCATCGACCGCGACGGAGGATCACGCCGCGGCGCCCGCCGCGGTCGCAGCGCAGGCTCCGGTGCGGGCGCTGCTGCTCACGCACGCCTCGCTCCTCCTCGTGGCGGTGAGCTGGGGGTCGAACTTCGTCTCGATCAAGTACCTGCTGCGCTCGCTCGACCCGCTGCAGGTGACCGTGGTGCGGCTGGCGTTCGCCAGCGCGCTCTTCGGCGTCATCGTGCTCTGGCTGGCGCACGGCTTGCCGCGCGTCGAGCGGCGCGACTGGCCGATGCTGATCCTGCTGGCACTGCTCGGTATCCCGGTGAACACGCTGGCGCTCGCTACCGGCACCCGGCTCATCCCAGCCGCGGTCGCCAGCCTGATCGTCACCGGCAACCCGGTACTCACCGCCGTCGTCTCTCGCCTCTTGACCGGCGAGCCGCTGACGCGCCGGAAACTGGCCGGCGTGGCGATCGCGTTTCTGGGCTTTCTGATCGTGCTGCTCTACGGCGGGCCGGAGGCCCGTTTCAGCGTCGACAACGCCCTCGGCGTCGCGATCACTTTGATCGGTCCGCTGGCCTGGGCCTTCTACACCGTGCTGAGCAAGCCGCTGCTGGCGCGTTACCCGCCGGGCCAGTTCGCCGGCCTGGTGACGATCCTGGGCTCGCTGCCGGTGTTGCCGCTCCTTGCGCTCGACCGGGAGATCGTGCCGGCAGTGCTGCGCTTCACCCCCACCCAGTGGCTCGCCACGCTGATGATGAGTGCCTTCGCGCTGGTCGTCTCCTTCACCTTCTGGTATCGCGGGCTGCGCTACCTGACGCCCACCCAGATCTCGGTCTACATCTACCTGGTGCCGGTCTTCGGGGTGCTCGGCTCCTGGCTTTTCCTCGGCGAGCGGATCACGCTTTACTTGGTACTCGGAGGCCTGACCATCCTGGCGGGCGTGATCGTGACCAACACCGGTAGGGCCGGCACGGTCGACGAGCGGCCGGGTCGCCAGCGCTGGTTCGGGCTCCGCGAGGGCCGGGCAGAGCGAGGAGGGCCACGATGGCCGAGCTGACCCACTTCGACGAGCAGGGCCGGGCCCGGATGGTCGACGTCGGCGCCAAGGAGGAGACGCGCCGGGTGGCGATCGCGCGCGGCGAGGTGCGGATGCAGCCGGAGACGCTGCGGCTGGTCGTCGAAGGCCGGGCGGCCAAGGGCGACGTCCTCGGCGTGGCGCGCGTGGCCGGCATCATGGCGGCCAAGAAGACGCACGAGCTGATCCCGCTCTGCCACCCGATCCCGTTGACGAAGGTCGAGGTCGACTTCGCGCCGGACGTGGAGCGGAGCGCGGTCGAGATCGAGGCGCGGGTCGAGACCGTCGGCAGAACCGGGGTGGAGATGGAGGCGCTGACCGCCGTCGCCGTGGCCGCGCTGACGATCTACGACATGCTCAAGGCGGTCGACCGGGGCATGGTGCTCGGCGAGATCCGGCTGGAGCACAAGAGCGGCGGCCGCAGCGGCGTCTGGGAGCGGGGCAGCGCGGCGCGCGAGTGAGCCGGCCGCCCGCTGGCGAGGTCAGCGACGAGCCTCACGAGGACAGCAGCATTGCCAGGGTGAAGCGGCAGGCCGTCGCGCACCGGGCCGGCGACGCCGTGTTGTGTGCGGCTGGCGCTCGTTGGTTCACCTGAGGCGGCGAGTGAGTCCGGCCGGCGGTCATTCGAGTTGCTCCAGTGCCAGGATCAGCCGGCGCGGCGGGCAACATGCAGGGAGCGGCCCTGCATCAGCAGGGATCCACTGTAGTCACGGTGCCGCTGGCCATGCCGACCTCCCGCTCCCGATCCGGCTCGGCCCGGGCCCGCTGCCCGGCGATCTCGATGACCAGCTCGTCCGGCTTCACCGTGGCCCGCCGGACGTCGTCTGCCGCCAGGGGATGCAGCCCATGCTCGTCCTGGTGCCAGAAGCGCTGTCGGTAGCGATCCTCGGCCGGCCAGCCCCTATCGTGCACGACGTCGCCGCGCTCGGGCGGGTACTCGATCCAGATGCGGTCGCCAGGCTTGAACGGCATGTCTCCTCCAGTGTCCGTGCAGATTGTCCGTACATACTCGGCTCAAGCATGCACGATCCCGGCGAAGCAGGCAATCCCCCGATGGTCACGAGCCTGAACACCCTGCTCAGCAGGTGAGATTGAGCAGCGTTAGCACGTCCACTCGAGGAGAGCAGCGTCTGGCCGTAGGGTCAGCGGGATCCGGCCGAGCCGGCAACCGCCAGCGCGCCCGCCGGCTCCTCGTCCGGTACCGTGTCCGGGACGCCGCGCACGACCTCAGCCGCGGTGCCGCCCCCCAGCACGCGGTCGCCGTCGTAGAGCACGACCGCCTGGCCGCGGGCGAGCGGGGGGCCGGGCTCGAGGAAGTACACCCACTCCCCCTCAACGCGCACCGGGAAGCGCGGCCCCTGGTAGCGGATGCGCGCCTCCGCGAGCGGCGGCAGCGGCTCATGCCAGACCGGCTCGGCCAGGCGCACGGCGCGGGTGAGGAGCCGGGCACGCGGCGCGACGCTGACCTCGCGCGTCTCGGGCGTGATCTCAGCCACGTACTTGCGCTCCGGCGTGGTCGAGCGCCAGCGCAGGCCGCGCCGCTGGCCGACGGTGACGAAGGCGATACCCGGATGCTCGCCGACGACTCGCCCACGCTCGTCGAGCAGCGGGCCAGGCTGGCCGGTCTCCGGGCGCATCGCCGCCACCATCCGGCCGATCCCGCCGGCCGTCTTGGCAAAGCAGAGGTCGACCGACGACGCCTTCTCGGCGACGAACAGCCCGGCGGCCCGGGCGCGCGCTCGCGCCTCCTCCTTGGTCAGCTCCCCCATCGGGAACTCGAGCCGCTCGAGCTGCTGGGGCGTCAACCGGTACAGGACGTACGACTGGTCGCGGCGCGGGTCGCGCGCCTCGGCGAGCCGCCACTCGCCGCCGTGCCGGATCTTCCGCACGTAGTGGCCGGTCGCGACCGCCGGGATCCCGAGGCTGTCGGCCAGGCGCAACAGCTCGGGGATGCGCAGCCGGTGGTTGCAGAGGACACAGGGGTTCGGCGTCTCGGCACGGGCGTAGCCCTCGACCGTCGGCTCGACGACGTGCTCGCGGAAGAGGTCGCGCAGGTCGCGCACGTAGAAGGGGATGCCGAGCTGGGCGGCCACCATGCGGGCATCGGCGGCCGCCTGGTCGCCGCAGCAGACGCCCTCGGCCAGCGACTCGGGGTCGCTGTCGAAGAGGCGCAAATGGATCCCGACCGGCTCCCAGCCGGCTTCCTTGAGCAAGAGCGCGGTTACCGCGCTATCGACGCCTCCGGAGAGGGCTACCAGGATCTTTGCCATCGTACCGTTCAGTCCAGGTGCCATCGCGAGGGAAGGAGCCGGGCAAGAGCCCGCCCCGGTCTCCGCTCGCCTGCCAGAACCGATTAAGTGTACCATTGCTCGCATTCGCTTCCGGGCGCTGCGGGACTCTCGAAAGGGGACAACGAATGGAGGAAGTTCCACCTCGCCCGGACGTGATCGTTCCGGGCGAGAAGGTGTTCCTGGGGCCGATCCGGCGCGAGCTCGCGCCCGTCTACCGGCGCTGGATGAACGACCTGGAGGTCACGCTGACGCTGAGCGTCCTGTCCCGGTTGCCGATGACGGACGAGGACGAGCTCGACTGGGTCGACGCTGTCCGGCGCGACACGAGATCGAGGGTGTTTACGGTCTATGAGCGGCCCGACGACCGGCCGGTGGGCAACGCCGGGCTCCACGACATCGACTTCCACAGCGGCACCGCCGAGGTCGGCATCGTCATCGGCGAGCGCTCGGTTTGGGGGCGCGGCTACGCGACCGAGGCGCTGGGCCTGCTGCTCGACTACGGCTTCACCGTCCTCGGCCTGAACCAGATCTGGCTACGCTACCTCGCCTTCAACGAGCGGGCCCGGCGGGTCTACGACCAGTTAGGCTTCCGGGAAGCCGGGCGGCTGCGCGAGGCCGCGCGGGTCGGCCAGCAGCGCTACGACGTGGTGTACATGGATCTCCTGGCGCGCGAGTTCCGGAGCCCGGTGCTGGCCGAGAAGCTGCGCCTGCCGCGGGAGAGCGGGTAGCGCGACCTCCCGTGATACTCAGGCCCTCTCCTCTCCTGTTCTCCCGTCATGTCCGAACCATCGCTGGCGCTCCGGTGCCGCCCTGGCAGGATTCCCCTGCGATATGCGAAGATCGGGTGGCTGTGAGGATGAGCCGAGGGAGGGAGTCCGATGAGCCAGCACAGTCTCGATAGGCTCGCGAAGGCGCTCCGCTTTCGCCTGATCGGCCCGCACCGCGGCGGCCGGGTGGTCGCGGTCGCGGGGCACCCGACCGACCCGATGACGTTCTACTTCGGCGCCTGCGCTGGCGGCGTCTGGAAGACAATCGACGGCGGGGTGACCTGGGAGAACATCTCCGACGGCTACTTCGCCCGCGCCGCGGTCGGGGCGATCGCGGTGAGCGAGGCCGACCCCAACGTGATCTACGTCGGCACCGGCGAGGCCTGCATCCGCGGCAACGTCTCCCACGGCGACGGCGTCTACAAGTCGACCGACGGCGGCCGCACCTGGCAAAACGTCGGGCTGCGCGACACCCGGCACATCGCCCGGGTGCGGGTACATCCGCAGAACCCAGACCTGGTCTACGTCGCCGCGCTCGGCCACGCCCACGGCCCCAACGAGGAGCGCGGCGTCTTCCGCTCGAAGGACGGCGGCAAGACCTGGCAGAAGGTGCTCTACCGCGACGAGCACACCGGCGCCATCGACCTGATCATGGATCCCAGCAACCCCCGCATCCTCTACGCCGCCCTGTGGCAGGCGATCCGCCGGCCCTGGGAGCTGGTCAGCGGCGGGCCGGGGAGCGGGCTCTTCCGCTCCTTCGACGGCGGCGACACCTGGGAGGAGATCAGCCGGAGGCCCGAGCTGCCCCAGGGCATCCTCGGCCGGATCGGCCTCGCGACCACCGCAGCGAAACCTGGCCGCGTCTGGGCCATCGTCGAGGCCGAGGACGGCGCGCTCTTCCGCTCCGACGACTACGGCGACACCTGGAAGCGCGTGAGCGACAAGGGCGACCTGCGCTGGCGCGCCTGGTACTTCCACCACCTCTGCGCCGACCCGCAGGACGCCGACACCCTCTGGGTGCTCGACCTCAAGCTCTGGAAGTCGATCGACGGCGGCGTCACCTTCACCGAGGTGCCGACGCCCCACGGCGACCACCACGACCACTGGATCGACCCCCGAAATCCGCTGCGGATGATCAACGGCAACGACGGCGGCGCCTGCGTCAGCTTCGACGGCGGGCGCACCTGGTCGACCCAGTTCAACCAGCCGACCGCCCAGATGTACCACGTCACCGTGGACAACCGCTTCCCCTACCGGGTCTACGGCTCCCAGCAGGACAACACCGCGATCTGCCTGCCCAGCATGTCGGTCAACGGCGCCATCACGCCGGCCGAGTGGTACGAGCCGGGCGGCGGCGAGAGCGGCTACATCGCCGTCAAGCCGGACGATCCCGATATTGTGATCGGCGGGGCGATCGGCAGCGGCGAGGGCAACGGCCGGCTGATCCGCTACAACCACCGCACCGGCGAGCAGCGCAACATCACCGTCTGGCCGGAAGAGCTGGGCATGGCCGAGGGGGCGAGAGACCTGAAGTACCGTTTCCAGTGGACGTTCCCGATCGAGTTCTCCCCCCACGACCCCAACACCCTCTACGTCACCTCCAACGTCGTCCACCGCTCGCGGGATCTGGGGATGACCTGGGAGGTGATCAGCCCGGATCTGACGCGCAACGATCCCGACAAGCTCCAGCCCTCCGGCGGGCCGATCACCAAGGACAACACGGGAGCCGAGGTCTACTGCACCATCTTCGCCTTCCGCGAGTCCCCCCACGAGCCCGGCGTCTTCTGGGCCGGCTCCGACGACGGCCTGGTGCACCTCTCCCGCGACGGCGGCCAGACCTGGCAGAACGTCACCCCGCCCGACCTGCCCCCCTGGGCCACGGTGGCCATGCTGGAGCCCTCCCCTCATGACCCCGCCACCTGCTACCTGGCCGCTCACGCCTACCGCCTCGACGACTTCCATCCTTACCTCTTCAAGACCAGCGACTACGGCCAGAGCTGGACGAAGATCACCGCGGGGATTCCCGAGCACGACTTCACCCGCGCCATCCGCGAGGATCCGGTGCGGCGGGGGCTGCTCTACTGCGGCACCGAGACCGGGCTGTACGTCTCCTTCGACGACGGGGGGAGCTGGCAGCGCTTCCAGAGCAACCTGCCGGTCTGCCCCATCTACGACCTGGTGGTGAAGGAGAGCGACCTGGTGGTGGCGACGCACGGGCGGAGCTTCTGGATCCTGGACGACCTGACCCCGCTGCGGCAGTTCGAGCCAGGGCAGCTCGACGAGCTAGCCTACCTCTACCAGCCCCGCCCCACCGTGCGCTGGCGTTTCTACGGCCGCGGCTTCTACAAGCACCCGAAGACCGCCAACTACAAGATGACCGGCCCCGTCACCGTCACCTACCGGCTCCGCGAGACGCCGATGGGTACCAACGGCGAGGAGTTCCTCGACGCCGGGAAGAACCCGCCCGACGGCGCCATCGTCACCTACTATCTGAAGGCGCAGCCCGAGGAGGAGGTCACGCTCACCATCCTCGACGCGCAGGGGAACGTGATCCGGACGTTCTCCAGCAAGAGCGAGGAGCCGCCGCGCGTGCCAGCCCAGGCCGGCCTGAACCGTTTCGTCTGGGATCTGCGGTACGAGGGAGCGACCAAGCTGGAAGGGCCGCCCAAGCGGGATCGCTTCGAGCAGATGCTCGAGGTGGCCGTCCGCCCGCGGGCGCTGCCCGGCCGCTACCAGGTGCAGCTCAAGGTCGGCGAGACCGTGTGGACGCAGTCGTTCGAGGTCGTGAGAGATCCGCGGCTGCCGGCCAGCGACGACGACCTGCGCGCGCAGTTCGAGCTCAAGGTCGCTATCCGTGACCGGATCAGCGAGGTGCACGAGGCAGTCAACCGGATCCGCCGGCTGCGCAAGCAGGTCGAGGAGTGGGAAGAGCGCGCGAAGGCGGCCGGCAAGAGCGACGAGATCGCCGAGGCGGCGAAGGCGTTCAAGGAGAAGCTGGAGGCGCTGGAGCGCGACTTTGTCCAGGTCGATTCCGACAAGCCACAACCCGGCCCAGCCCGCGTGCGCGAGAAGCTGGTCGCGCTCAGCTCGATGATCGACGAGTCGGACGACCGCCCGACGAAGGGAGCATACGAGGTGTACGAGCTGCTCGTTGGTCAGCTCGGCGAGCTGCAGGCGCGGCTACGCCAGGTGCTGGAGGTAGAGCAGCGGCAGTTCAGCGAGCGGCTGGTGCAGGCCGGCGTGCCTGCGCTGGCTTGACCGCCTGGCGCTCCTGCCGGGCGCTGGCTCTCAGCCCGCCTGCGGCATCCTGCTCGCGAGGCCCCGCTCGGACAGGGGGTACAGGATGCGCCTTCGCGATGTCTTCTGAGCAATGTCGGGAGCCGGACACAGGCACACAGGCAGGTAGAGATAACAGAAGGTAGGGGCGAAGAATCATTCGCCCCTACCTTCTCAGCGGAACCATGTGCCAGCCCGGTTCCTTCGGCTGCGTGAAAGCGGAACCACGGCGCCAGGACGTGGATTGTCCGTCTCGGCGAGCACGCGTCGGGATGCGCTCGGCGCCGCCCGACGTTACAATGCGGTGCAAGGCTGCGACGAAGGAGGGAGGCAGAATGGAAGCGACCACGATGCTGATCGGCCGGTCGATCCCGCGAATGGACTCGCCCCAGAAGGTACGCGGTCAGACGCGCTACACTGACGATCTCCACCTGCCCGGCATGCTCCACGCGCGTCTGGTCACCGCGCCCTACGCCCATGCCCGCATCCTCGGTGTGGATACGGCCCAGGCGGCCTCGCTGCCGGGCGTGGTCGCCGTCGTCACTGGGCGAGACCTGTTCCCGGACGGCCCAGAGCCGGCAGAGCGTGCCCGCCACATGCTGGCCCGCGACAAGGTGATCTACTACGGCCAGCCGGTCGCCGTGGTCGTCGCCGAGACGGCTGAAGTCGCCGCCGATGCTGCCGAGCTGGTGCGGGTCGACTATGACCCGCTGCCAGCCGTGGTCGACCCGATCGAGGCGATGCGCCCCGACGCTCCTGCCATCCGACCGAAGGAGCTGGAGGGCGAGTGGGCCGAGGCTGGCATGCACGCGACAGTCGCGGGCGGCGAGGAGCTAGACGTCGCCCGGCTGCCGGCTAACGTCACCAATGCGGTGCGCTTCCGCCGGGGAGATGTCGAGCGCGGCTTCGCCGAAGCGGACGTGGTGGTTGCGCGTACCTACCGCACCCCGTTCGTCCACCAGGCGTACCTGGAGCCGCACGCCACGGTCGCCGCGCCCGATCCGGCCGGCGGGCTGACGATCTACACCTGCACGCAGGGGCAGTTTTACGCCCGCAACGTCACCGCCAGCACGCTAGGCCTGTCTCCCGAGCAGGTCACGCTCGTGCCGATGGAGGTCGGCGGCGGCTTCGGCGGCAAGACGGTGCTCCTCGAGCCACTGGCCGGCGCGCTGGCGCTGCGCACCGGCCGCCCGGTCAAGCTCGTGCTGACGCGGATGGAGGAGTTCCTGCTCGCCACCCCAGCGCCTGGCGCAGTGATCGAGCTGAAGACCGGCGCGCGCAAGGACGGCACCATCACCGCCATCAAGGCACGCGTGGTCTTCGACTCCGGCGCCTACCCCGGCGCGCCGGTCAACATCGCGCTCCTGCTGCTCGGCGGCTACTACCGCTGCGAGAATCTCGACCTCGAGGGGTACGAAGTGCTGACCAACAAGCCCGGCGTCGGCGCCTACCGCGCTCCCGGCGCGCCGCAGGCGACGTTTGCTATCGAGCAGCAAATCGACGAGCTGGCCCGTGCGCTCGGCTGGGATCCGATCGAGTTCCGGCTCCGCAACGCCTCGGAGACCGGCGACCCGCAGCCGAACGGCGTCCCCTGGCCCCAGATCGGGCTGCGGACGGTGCTGGAACGGATGCGCGAGCACCCGGTCTGGCGCAACCGCTCGAGCGACCCCAACGAGGGCTACGGCGTGGCGATCGGCGGCTGGCCGGGCGGTGTCGAGCCCTGCGCCGCCAACGTCCGGCTCAACTTCGACGGCACGCTAACGGTGACGCTCGGCTCGGTCGACCTTACGGGAACCAACACGGTCATGGCCATGATCGCCGCTGAGGTGTTGAACCAGCCAGTCGAGCGCATCCGCGTGGTGACTGTTCCCTCCAACGTCGCCCCCTACGCCGGCATGAGCGGCGGCAGCAAGGTGACCTACACCATGGGGCTGGCCGTGCAGGCCGCGGCCGAGGATGCCCGGCGCCAGATCCTGGAGATCGCCTCGGCCGAGCTGGAGGCGGCGCCAGAAGACCTCGAACTCGTCGACGGCGCGGTGCGGGTGCGCGGCGTGCCCGACCGCAGTATCACGCTGGAGCGGATCGCCGGGATCAGCATGACCTTCGGTGGCAAGTATGCCCCGGTCTACGGTAGCGGCCGGGCTGCGATCACGCAGCAGTCGCCGGGGTTCAACGGGCAGATCGCGCACGTGCGGGTCGACCCCGACACCGGCGAGGTCGAGCTGCTGGAGCTGGTGGCGATCCAGGACGTCGGCCGGGCCATCAACCCAGCACTGGTCACCGGCCAGGTACAGGGTGGCGCGGCCCAGGGCGTGGGCTGGGCACTGCACGAGGGGATGGTCTACGACGACAACGGGCAGCCGCTGAACCCGACACTGATGGACTACGACCTTCCCAAGGCGACTCATCTGCCGCCGATCCAGGTCGAGCTGGTCGAGCTGCCGTCCGCGGTCGGGCCGTTCGGAGCCAAGGGCGTCGGCGAGCCGCCGGTGATCCCGACCGCTGCGGCTATCGCCAACGCCATCGCCGACGCGGCCGGCGCACGGCTGACCGAGCTGCCGATGGCCCCGGCGCGCGTGCTGGCCGCACTGCAGCAGGCTGGATAGCCGCCGGCGACTGGCGAGCGACCAGACACGGCTCACAGTGGCCGGGTAAGCGAACGAACGCGGGCGCTCGTATCCCGGGCGCCCGCGCATCTCTCCCGATGCTCTCGATCGGCGAGAGGCGGGGAGCAGGGTTACATGCCCGTTCTGAGATGCCAAGGCCACGTGCCTCGCCCGGGGTTCGGACGCTCCGTTCTGTCGCCCAGAGGCCAAGGATACACCGGGACGCGGGATGGGCAGCAGCCGGATGCAGGCATGACCAGCGTGCGGTACCAGTCGAATGCTTGACATCTCTCTCTGATAATCTGTAGTCGGAGCGCTCGGCTAGTGGTTCGTGGAATCCGCGATTGACCGATTGGGGGGTTAGATGTGGTCGCGACGGCTGCGGCTCTTGTCCGTTGTCCTAGCGGTCTTGTCCTTCCAGGCACTACCGGTAATCGGATACTGGAATGGAACCCAGAAGATCGTTGTGCCACGGTGGGCATGGAATCGCTGCTGCTACATTATCCAACCAGATGATCTGCTCTTCGGCGGCAATACGACTGACCCCGCTTATCTCGGCGGGTTCAGCAACAACGTCTCTGGACAGGATCGCGGTGTGTGGGCATTTCAGCTCTGTGATGCCGCTGGCTGTTACGGCGGGGTAGGGGATGATCGACGGTGGACACTATGGTGATGGTACGCAGATTCCGCGTTAGAGCGGAGGTCACCTGATGAGACCATTTGCTGCTCTCGGGGTATTGACTCTCCTGGCACTCCTAGGCGCGCTGGTCGCCACGCATGTGACCGCCGACCAGCGGCCGGATGTCGCCCAGCTCGAGCGGGCGGGGCAGGCGCGGGCCGGCGATCCCGGTCCAGTCCTCGCCTAGGTCGACGGCCTGCCAATCACCAACGCCGATCTTGCCGAGCGGATCGCCATCGTCCAGGCAAACCTCGACTACATGCGCCAAGAGGCGGCGTCTGGTGGGCTGCAAGCCGACTTCCTCCAGGAGTTCGCTCGCCTGATCGAGTCAGCAGGCGTCGAGAACACGGCGCTCGGCAGCCTCATCGTCGATCGTGCGCTCATGGCGGAGGCACAGCGTCGTGGTCTGGTACCGACGGACGACGAGGTGGCTCGGCGGGTGGCACAGGATCGAGCGCTGGCGCCGCAGGTTGATGACCCACGGATGGCCGCCTACATTGCCGTGATCGGTGAAGAGCATTACTGGACGGTGGTCTACCCGGCGACGGTGCGGCAGGAGTTGGCGGCACAGCGCCTCTGGGAAGCAGAGACCGGTGCCATCGCCGATCCAGTCGAGCGCCAGCGAGCCTGGATGGAAGCCCAAGCCCGCATCATCGGCCGGGCGCGCGTGACTATGGTTCGCCCTGACCTTGCCGACCCAGCGACGCTCGAAGGTGCGCTGGGTTACCTGCAACGCTACTGGGAACTCTGCTCCAATGCCAACCGGTAGCTGGCTACCTTGCGCCATGCGTGCGAGAGAGCAAGCGGGGACGCCCCTAGCAAATCAGGCGTCCCCACCCGTGTGTTCGCTCTGGAGGGACATTCGTACTGCAACAATGGGAGGGCTGTCACCCAGCGTAACACGCACGTTCCCCTAGTTCGCGCTGGCCCTGCTGCTGTTCGCTGCCGGTTGCCTGGCCTGGGATCGGGTCGTCGAACGGCGGCCGGCTCTCCTATTATCAGTGCTGGCCAGCGATCGGCACGCTGCTCACGGCGGCAGCCTCGCGGGCACGAGAGCAGCAGCGCCGTGCCGGCAAGCACTTCAGGCGGGTGGACACGACTGCCGCATCAAGCAAGGGGAAGATGGCAATGCCCGGAGAGCGTGCACTCGGATCCGGCTGGGACGCTGAGCTGTACGAGCGAGCCGCAGCCTTCGTCTGGCGGCACGGGAGCGACCTGATCGAGCTGCTGGCTCCCCAGCCGGGCGAGCGCGTTCTCGACCTCGGCTGCGGCACCGGCCACCTGACCGCCGAGCTGGCGGAGCGCGGCGCCAGGGTCGTCGGGCTGGACAGCGACCCCGCCATGATCGAGCGGGCGCGCCGGAGCTACCCCGCGCTCGAGTTCGTCCACGGCGACGCGGTCAGCTTCCGCTTCGCCGAGCCGTTCGACGCCGTCTTCTCCAACGCCGTCCTCCACTGGGTCACCCGGGCCGCGGACGCGGCCGCCTGCATCGCTACGGCGCTGCGACCGGGCGGCCGCTTCGTGGCTGAGCTAGGCGGTAAGGGAAACGTCCAGGCCATCGTGAGCGCGCTCACGGCAGCCCTCGCCGAGGCTGGCTACCCGCTCGCTCCGGAGCGCTTCCCCTGGTACTTCCCGAGCATCGGCGAGTACGCGGCGCTGCTCGAGGCCCACGGGCTGGAGCCGGCCTACGCCGCGCTCTTCGACCGCCCTACCCGGCTGGAAGGCGGCGAGGCGGGCCTCCGCACCTGGCTGGCGCTCTTCGCCGGGCGCCTCTTCGAGGCCGTGCCGGACGACGTGCAAGTGGAAGTCGTCCGGCTGCTCGAGGAGCGGCTACGGCCGCAGTTCTTCCGCGACGGCGCCTGGTTCGCCGACTACCGCCGTCTCCGAATCGTGGCGGTTAAGCGAGCCCAGCCATAGCCAGCAGTACGATCTCCCTCTTGCCTACCCTGTGTAGCTCCGGTATATAGGCAGTCGAGCGACCAGAAGGTAAGCCGCTCGGCGCACCCTTCGGCCCTGCCGGGGCTCTGAGCCCACTCGAGTCCACTGGAGACGCACGTCATGGCGGGGACGCCCGATACCCTTCTCGATCCACTCACGCCGGAGCAGCGGGAAGTCGTCCTCCACGAGGATGGGCCGCTGCTGGTCATCGCCGGCCCCGGCGCCGGCAAGACCGAGGTGATGCTGCGGCGCGCCGCCTATCTGGTGTGCGAGCGCGGGGTCGAGCCGGAAGCCTTGCTGCTCACCACCTTCACTCGCAAGGCAGCCGAGGAGCTGCGCCTGCGGCTGGCAGGCTTCCTCGGCCGCAACGTCGAGCGCGTCCTCATCTCGACCATCCACGGGTTCTGCCAGTGGCTGCTGGAGAGCTACCCGCAGGCGCATCCCTACGGGCGCTACTTCCAGGTGCTCGATGAGGACGCCCAGTACTTGCTGATCCTGAGCCGTCTGCAGGCACTCGGGCTCGGTCGCGGGAAGGGCAGGGTCGGCGACCATGTCGCGGCCGCGATCGCTGCCTTCAACGCCTACAGCGAGGAGTGCGTCGATCCAACCCGGCTGCTCGAGGTCCTCCGGGCCAGCGGCGCCGGCGACGAGGAAATGGCCATGGCCGAGGCCTACTGCCGCTACCTCGATCTGCTCGTGGCCGAGCGACTGATCGACTTCGCCGGGCTGCAGCGCGAGGCGTACCGCATCCTCCGCGAGGACGCGGCGGTGCAGGAAGCGGTGCAACGCCGCTTCCGCTACCTCATCGTCGACGAGCACCAGGACACCAACCCGATCCAGGACCGGATCCTCGGCCTGGTCGCCGCTCCGGAGTACAACCTCTGTGTGGTCGGCGACGACGACCAGAGCATCTACCGCTTCCGGGGAGCCACCGTCCGCAACTTCCTCGACTTCCCCGCTACCTACCCGAACGCCCGGACGATCGTCCTCAGCCGCAACTTTCGCTCGACGGCCCCCATCGTCGAGCTCACCGGCCGGCTGATCGCCCACAACCCGGTCCGTTACCGCAAGGCGCTGGTGGCCCACCGGGGCGCCGGGCCGGAGATCCTGCTGGTGACGGCCGAGGACGTGGACGACGAGGGCGAGCGGCTGGCCGATCTCATCGAAGATCTGCGCCGGTCGCAGGTGATCCGTCGCTGGCGCGACGTCGCGGTGCTCTTCACCAGCGTGCGGTACTTCGCCGGCCCGCTGCTGGCTGCCCTGGCCCGGCGCCACATCCCCTGCGAGGTCACCGGCGACGGCGGTTTCTTCGACCGGCCGGACATCCGGCAGCTCGAAGACCTCGTTATCGCGCTCGGCTGGCCGACCTACTGGCGAACCACCATGCTCCGTGGCCCGGTGCTCGGGCTGGCTCCGGAGACGCTGGCCCTCCTGGAGCAGTACGAGGGCAACCTGTGGGCGCTCGACGAGGCCGGCCTGGATGCCCTCGGTCTCGCCAGCGAGCGAGATCGCCGGGTGCTGGCGCAGGTGATCGCCCTCCACCGCCGCGTGCAGGCGAAGGAGTACGCCAGCATCACCGGCCTCGTCCACGAGATCCTGGCCATCACAGGCTATCTGGCCGATCGACTCCGGGCCGGCGACGAGGCCGCGGTGCTCAACGTGGCCCAGTTCACGAGACTCGCTACCACCTTCGATCGCCACGGCCGCTCGCGCTCCACCTTCCACTTCGGCGAGTACCTCTGGAGCCTGCCGGAGCGCTCGCTCGACGAGCGGCGGCCTCCCCCGGACGACGCCGTCCAGGTCATGACGATCCACCAGTCCAAGGGGCTGGAGTTCCCGGTCGTGATCGTCCCCTCGGTGGTCGAGGGCCGGCTCCCTAAGCACGCCAGGCAGGGGGCGGTCACCTATCGCATTCCGGACGAGCTTGCGCCGCTGGTGATGCCGCCGGAGATCGCCGCGCGCCGGCAGCCAGCCGAGGACGATCCCCACCTCGCCGACCAGCGGCGGCTATTCTACGTGGCGATGACCCGCGCCCGCGATCTGGTGATCCTCAGCGTCCCGGAGCGTATCCGGAAGCAGCGGTGCAAGCCCTCTCGCTTCCTGAGCGAGATGGGCCTGGAGCTGAAAGAGCTCCGGATCCCGTCCTACCGCATCGACGGCCCGGAGCGGCGAGCGCCTGGCACACCACGAGCACACCTCACCTTCTCCGTCATCAACGCCTACCTGACCTGCCCGCTCCGCTACCGGTTGCTCTACGAGGACGGGTTGAGCGTCCCCACCTGGTACTTCGTCCAGTTCGGCGCCAGCCTGCACCGCACGCTGGAGGCGATCCACCGGCGAGCGCTCACGGGCGAGCCGGTGGATGAGGCGACCGCGCTCGCGCTCTTCGAGGAGTGCTGGGTACCCTTCGGCCCGCGCTCAGCCGAGGCGGAGCAGCGGCTTAAGGAGACCGGCCGCGGCTACATCGCCCGCTACGTGCGCGAGCACGTAGCCAGCTTCCCGCGCGTCCGCCGCGCTGAGCTGACCTTCAGCTACGATGCCGGGGACGCCCTGCTCAGCGGGCGGGTCGACCTCGTCCGCCAGGCAGAGGGCGGTGGGCTGGAGATCGTCGACTTCAAGACCCGGGCACACGGCGGCCTGGAGCTGACCAACGCCCGGCTCCAGGTGGAGCTGTACGCGTTCGCCTGCGAGAACCTGCTCGATGACGAGGTGCGGCGACTCACCGTCCATCTGCTGGCCGATGGCGAGACGCTGGATTTCCTCTGGGATCCGCAGGCCAGGCAGCACGTCCGCGACACGCTCGACGAGGTGATCGCCGGGATCGCCAACCGGCGGTTCGCGCCCAACCCGGGGCCGCACTGCCGGGCCTGCGATTTCCGGCGACTCTGCCCCTACGGGGATCGAGCGGCACATCCCGAACAGGCGGAGGCGTAGGCATGGCGCGCGTTCGCAATCTCGACTACCGTGGCTTCTACGAGCTGCTGCGCGATGATCTTGCCGGCTACCGCGGCGAGTTCGACGAGGTGGTGCTCCTGGCGCCGGACTACTTCCGGCTGCTCACCAACCTGCTGGAAGACGCCCGGGTGCCCCGCGAGGCGCGGCTCCGGATCGCCGCCGCGCTCGCCTACTTCGTGGCGCCCTACGACGTCGAGCCGGAGGAGGTCTACGGCCCGCTCGGCTACCTGGACGATCTGTTCGTCTGCACGCACGTGGTGCGGGAGCTGCGCGCCCTGCTGCCGGCCGAAGTACTCGAGGCCGCCTGGGAGGCCGAGTTCGACCTCGAGGCGACGACCGACGCCGTCTACGAGCGGACAAGGCAGCGGCTGGGCGAGCGCGCCGCCGAGGCGCTGGCCTACGTCGGCCTGAGCTAACTCCGTGCCGGGCGAGCCGGCGCGCGGCGGTGACCCGGACAGGCCGTGAAGGTTGATCGCGTTCGCCCTTCTCGCCAGGCTCTGGCTCCGCCTGTCGCGGGGTCGAAGCCGGCTCGCTCGGGTGAAGCAGCCCCCTTTCAGGGGGCTTGGCGGGATGACCCGGTGCTACAGCGCCGGGCGGGGCGGTGCCCGCGCACTGAGCGCCTCTCGGGACGAGCCCAGCGGCATGCGAGCTACCAGACCTCTACGGCCATGACCCGCCCCTGGTCGCCGGTGGCCTGCTGGTACCAGGCCGTGTGCGGGGCGACCCACAGCGGATAGGCCGCGGTCGCGTCATCCGGACTCAGCGGCAGGCGCTGGCGTCCATCGGCCGAGAGAAGCTTGACCCGCCCGGCAGCTCGGCAACCAGCCAGCGGCTGTCCTCGGCGTCCGCGCTCATCCGTGAAACCGGTGTCCGGAATGCAGCGACCACCACAGCGGGCCCATTACCGCGCGCAGCGACTTCGTCGCCTGCGCTCGAGCACCGCGCCGCGAGCGAGCCGGCGATGGCCAGGATCACGACGAGGACAACGACGCCGACGGCCCGAGCCCCGGGTATCGTCGTGCGGCTCAGGACGGAGACCGATTCGAGTGGGCCCGGCGGCAACGCTCTCTGCAGCGCATCGATGCGCGCCTCGAGCTCATCGTCGATCCACCGGCGTGACTCGAGCGCGCCCCGGCAGCGCCCGCAGCGGCGCGCGTGGCGCACGAGCTTCGCGGCGTCGACGTTATCCAGCGTGCGATCGGCATAGCGGCCAACCAGGCTAGCGTATTCTGGGCAGGAGGGCGCCAGCGCGGGATAGGCCGCTCTCCTCGCCTGATCCAGCAGCAGCCCCGCCTGCTCCGGGGCAACCTGGAGCGCTTCGGCGAGCAGGGCTCCGCCGACCCCCAGGCCAACGTGCAGGGCGAGCGCCAGCGCCGCTCGTGCCGGCGCCTGGGTCTGTGGCCCCAGCGGCGGCGCGTCCAGATGTGCTCCATCACGCTGCCTCGCACCTCTGGCCAACCGCGCAACGCTGTAGCGTGGGTCGAGCGCATGAGCGACGCGCCTCAGCGCTTCGAGGTCGCTCGGCGCGCCCAGCGCGTGCGCGGCTACTCTGTCCGCATCCTGACCGGCCAGGAGAAGTCGGAGCGCGGCCCGGAGCCGGGCCAGATCCCCGCATAGCTCAGACTCTGGCAGACCGCCGACCGGTCGCATTGTCCCGATCCTGTGCGTTCTTCTGAAGCTCATGGCCGCCCACGCGAGATAGTTCGAGCTTGTCCCGCCACATCCTCTCTATCTCTATCGGCTGCGATTACGTCAGGCCAAACAGGAGCCACCCTACGTGCCGGTACGGGCGGTGGCGGGGCTCGCCCACGATCGTCGGCGGAAGCAAGTGCCTAGGATCGCAGCCGCTCGGCTGCCATTAGCCAGATCGCCGCGGCGAAGCAGATCCCGTCCAGATAGTGGCGCACGGTGATGAACTCGTTCGGCGCATGCCCGCGCCAGGCCGGCGGCCCGATGCCGGTCTGCACGCCCGGGATGCCCAGCCGGTTGGCCAACCAGGTCGCTTCCCGGCCCGAGGCATCGGTGGTCGGGTAGAGATGCGGCTCGCGCCCGTAGACCTGTCGGGCAGCATCGACCGTGACGTCCACGATCGGCGCATCCGGTGGGGTGCGCGAGGGCTCGACGCTCCCCAGCACCCGCAGCTCCACGTCGGCAAAGCCATGCCGGTCGAGGTGCCGCCGCAGCAACCAGGCGATCTCCTCGGGATCCTGGTCACAGACGAGCCGGAAGTCCAGGTTGAGGGTCGCGGTCGCCGGCAGGACGGTCTTCGAGCCCTCGCCGGCATACCCGGCGCTGAAGCCAGCGATGTTGCAGGTGGGCGTGAAGAGCAGCCGCTCCAGCGCCGCGGTTCCCTGAAGGTCGTCGATGAAGCGCTCGACGCCGAGGGCCCGCCGCTGCGCCGCGTCGTCCCAGCCAGCGCGCTCCAGCAGCGCGCGCTCGGCCGGCGTCGGCGGCCGCACCCGGTCGTAGAAGCCCTCGATCTGCACGCGCTCATCGGGTGTCTTCATGGTAGCCAGCGCCCAGACCAGCCGCCAGGCGGGGTTCGGCACCAGGCGTGCCCGGGCGGAGTGGAGGTCGTGCGCCGCGCCTCGCGCCCGGAGCTGGACGAACAGCAGCCCGCTCGTGCCCAGGCTGATCCGCGGGATGTCGCCAGCGTCGAACCCGCCGTCGAAAGCCATCGCCGCGTCGGCCCGGAGCTGCCCCTTCAGCCGCTCGACGGCCGCCGGCAAGCTGGGGCTGCCGCTTTCCTCCTCGCCGTCGAACAGGAAGGTCAGATGAACCGGGAGCCCGCCAGTCGCGTGGAGTGCCCCCACGGCCTGGAGCAGTGCCATCAGGTTGCCCTTGGCGTCGGTCGTCCCGCGGCCGATGATCCGGTCGCCGACCAGCCGGGCCTCGAACGGCGGGCTTTCCCAGGCATCCAGCGGATCCGGCGGCTGGACATCGTAGTGGCAGTAGACCAGCAGCGCCGGGGCGTCCTCGCGGGTTGCCCGCGCTCGCCCCAACACCAGTGGCTGGCCTTCGGTCTCGACCATCTCCGCCTCGATGCCCAGGCTGGTCATCGTCTCCACCAGCAGGCGGGCGCACTCGGCCACGCCCTGGCCGCTGGCGGAGATCGAGGGCTGGCGCACCAGCCGCTGGAGATCCGCGATCATCCGCTCCGCGTGGTCGCTGACGTAGCGGCGGATCTGCTCGAGCCGCTCCATCGCTCCTCCCCCACGTCTACCCAATTCACCGCGGTATTATCCCGCCACCTCCAGCTCGAAGCCAGGCGGCAGGTGCCGGCGCAGCTCCTCCACGGCCTGCTGCGGATCGACGTCCGTCGGCAGGCGCAGCGTCAGCCGGACAGTGCGCTCGGCCGGGAGACGCTCCGCGGCCTCCCGAAGATCCTGGCGCAGGATGAGCGCATGGTAGGCCAGGAGCACGCCGGCCACGATCACCACCCCCAGCGCGACGCTGATGTCCGAGATCAGCTCGGCACCGCTGGTGATCCCCAGCACCCAGCTCAGGAACCGGTAGAGAACCACCGCCAGGCTGCCCAGCAACCCCACCGTGGTCGCTGCCAGCACGATATAAAGGTAAGCCCGCCTGCTCAGGCTCGCCCGCTCGGCAACGGGATCAGTCGCTACCCGCTGCAGCGCGGCGTACCAGTACCAGAGCCAGGCCAGCCCACCGACCAGCGTCACCGCGCCGTAGCCGCTTACCTGATCGCGCCACCAGTCGGGCGGCAGGGCTGCCACCCGGCTACCTCCGAGGAGCAGGTCGAACAGGAGCCCCAGTAACAGCGTCAGCCCCGCCCCAGCGAAAGCGAGGCCAGCGAGGGCCGAGAGGTAGCCGATGAGCCGGCTGACCGAGACGCGCCAGCCGGCTTCTGGCATCCCCTCCGCCTCCCGGTGGATCTGTCGGCGGTGATAGAGCCAGAGCAGCGTCACCGGCAGCACCAGTGCCGGTGGTTCGACGATCTCCCGCAGCCGCTGGCTCGCATCGCCGACTCCCACTCCGAGTACCCAGCGGGACAACTCCGCCAAGCTGACAGCCAGCGCTCCCAGCGTCAGCACGACGCCAGCGAACACGCCCAGGTAGAGGTAGACCCAGCGCAGCAGCGAGCGCTGCTCGTGCTCACCCCGCCAGTCCGGCTGCGTGCGCAGGCCCAGCGAGTAGCCCCAGTGCAGGCTCCAGACGACGAACCCGCCTAATAACCGCGCCGCTCCTTGCGCGACGACCCGCCGCAGATCGCCGGAGACGACTTCTCCGACCGCGAAAATCGCGTCGACCACTGCCTGGATGAGCTGGCTCGCGCCGACCAGCAGCATGACCAGACCGAAGGCGGCACCCACGTACAGGTAGAGCCGGGGGAGCCAGTCAGCGCCGCCGGACAGCGCGCCGGCGCGCCGGTCGCGCAGGACGACCCAGGCGTGGTAAATCCAGATTGCGCCGAGCACGACCAGCACCGCTAGCCGGCCAATGACGAACTCAGCGGTGAGACGCAGCGTGAACGGCTCGGTCACGTCGAGGACGGCCTCGAATGCCAACTCCAGCAGTTCAAGCGCGGCATTCGCCCAGAAGAGAAAGGCGTCGAAAAGGAGTACCGCGAGGTAGAGAGCCCGGATTAACGAGCGCCGTTCCGCTTCGGCCTCAGGGCGCCCCGGCGACAGCAGCCGCTCGACCAACCACCAATGCAGCAGCCAGATCGGCAGAGCGACGACCGTTAGGGCGCTGTAGAGGCTCAACTCGCGCCGCACGGCGCCCGGCGGCTGAAAGATGACCTGCGTTCCGGTGAGCGCTTCCCAGAGTGTCTGAAGGCCGAGCTCCAAGAGGTTGACCAGCCCGGCCGCCAGCACGGCCAGGCTCACACCGGCCACGAAGTAGAGGTACAGCCGCCGGGCGACGAACATTGTAGCCTCCTCACTGGTAAAGCAGCGCCGCTCAGAGGTAGACGAGCACCTCGTCTACCTTCCAGGCCCCGTCTTCCAGCACGAGTTCGACAGTGCGCTCGTAGGAGTACCGGTCGCCTGATGGGAATGGGGGAAAACCAGGGCTGGAGCTGACGAAGCGGTCGATGGCCAGCGTCAAGCGTGCCCGGTCATCCCGGCGCTCCACCCGGATGATCCGTACCCGGGCATCACGCAGCGAGTCGCGGGCATAGCGGATCTCCTGCCGGAAGCTGTATCCTACGCCTTCCTTCTCTCGCCGCTCGATCTCTTCGCGGGCGCTCCGGGAGAGCAGCGCGTAGACGCGGTCAGCATCGCCGTTCTCCAGCGCATCGAGGTAGTCGACGAGCGCAGCCTCTGGGGAGCCGGGCGGATAGCTCGGCTGCTGCTCCCGCTCCAGGGCCAGTACCGCTACCACCGCGACGATGATGAGGAGCACGATCGCTCCGCCGATCGCCAGAACCACACGCGCCGGCTGGCTCATCGCTTCGGCCTCTCCTGCTTGGCAGATTCGTCTCAGAGGAGTATCCGGCGGCACGGCCGGCCGGTCAAGTCATAGCTTGCGAGTGCTTGGGAAAACCGGCCGAGCAGCCTCCCTCTCTAGGGGGAACGCTCTTCTGCCTCACGAAGTTCCTCAACCTGGACTCGCACGCGGCCAACCCGGCGATCCTCCATGGAAAGCACCTCGCAGCGCAGCGGGCCGATCTGCACCGATTCCCCAGGTTCCGGGAAACGCCCGAGGCGCTCGACGATCAGTCCACCGACCGAGTCGGCCTCGTGCGGCCCGATCGCTTCCTCGTCGAGGTCGAGCCAATCCAGCAGGTCGTAGATGCCGACACGACCGTCGACTTCCAGTTCTCCCGTCTCCAGCCGGCGCAGCGGCTCGTACTCCCGGTCGAACTCGTCCCTGATCTCGCCGACGAGCTCCTCGATCAGGTCTTCTAACGTGACCAATCCTGCGACACCACCGAATTCGTCGATCACGATCGCCATTCGGGTTCGCCTGGCGCGCAGCTCTTCCAGCAGTTCGCCCACCCGCTTCGTTTCCGGCACGAAGTAGGCTGGGCGCGCGAACTGTCGACACGGCTGCGAACGAGCGGTCGGGTCGCTCCAGGCGAGACGGAAGGCGTCCTTCACGTGCAGGATGCCCACGATGTGGTCGAGGTCGCCCTCGTAGACCGGCAGCCGGGAGAGGCCGGTGGCGAAGAAACGCTCGATGGCTACCTGCAGCGGCAGGTCAGCCGGGACAGCCTCCATGTCCACCCGCGGCACCATGACGCTGCGCACCGTGGTCTCCCGCAGCTCGAACGCCTCCTCCACCATCTCTGCTTCGCTCGCGCTGACCTGCCCCACGTCCTCTGCCTCCTCGAGGAGGGTGAGGAGTTCCTCGCGCGTGATCGTGGGCAGCGTCGCTCGCGCCGGCAGCCCCAAAGCCCGCAAGATCAGGTTCGTCGCTCCGGTCAAGAGCACGACCAGTGGATGGGCGAGCACCGCGAGCAGTTCGATCGGACGAGCGGTCAGCAGAGCGAGGCGCCCGGCGTGCCGCACGGCCACCGTCTTCGGCACCAGCTCGCCGAAGACGATGCTCAGGAACGAGAGCGTCGTCGTCACCAGCACAAGCGCGAGGCCGGTGAGTTGCGCCTGGCCGAGCGCCGGTGCGATCATGGCCAGCCCGGCAGCGACCACGCGCACGAGCGCGACCGCGCCGATAGCCGAAGTGAAGAAGCCAGCCAGCGTGATCCCCACCTGGATGGTCGAGAGCATCCGAGCCGGATCCTCGACCAGCCGGAGGACGCGTTCGGCCGCGGTATTGCCCTCCTCGGCCCAGGCCCGGAGCTGCGAGCGCCGGGCTGAGACGATGGCGATCTCCGAAGCCGCCAGGAACGCGTTGAACCCGATCAGCACGGCGATGAGTAGCAGTTCGGTGACGAGTGACATAGGAGCTCCTGACCCAGGAACTGGCCGTGGCGACTGTAATTCTGCCAAGTCGAGCCGGCCGAGGGTGGGCAGAGGGCGGCTACTCGAACGCCTTCGCTACGCAATCTGCTCGGCTGTCTTTACCTGACAACGTCAGATCGGCGCCACACTAGGCCGCTCCGGCTCCTCGCCCGCGCACTTCGACTCCTGCCAGCCGCTCGACCGGCTTGAAGAGCGCCACCATGTCCTCCTCGCCGAAGCCGGCCGCGCGCGCTTCCTTGAAGACCTCCTGGGCCAGCGCGCCCAGCAGCAGCCGGGTGTCCAGTTCCTTGCCTACCTCATGGATCAGCCCGAGGTCCTTGAGGATCAGGTTGACCGGCGTGCCCGGCGCGAACGCGCGCTGCATCACCAGCGGCAGGGCCCGCTCCAGCATCCGGCTGCCGCCGAAGCTGGTCTTGATCACGTCGAGCAGCACCTGCGGATCGGCCCCCGCCTTGACCCCGAAGACGACCGCTTCCGCCACCCCAGCCATGTTGATCGCCACCAGAAGCTGGTTGACCAGCTTGACCACGCTGCCGGCGCCGGACGGCCCCACGTGGTGGATGTTCTTGCCCAGCGCCTGGAAGACCGGCATCGCCTGCTCCACGACCTCGGCGTCGCCGCCGACCATGATGGTCAAGGTGGCCGCTTCGGCGCCGGCTGGCCCGCCACTCACCGGCGCGTCGAGGAAGCCGGCCCCGCGCTCCTTCGCTGCCGCGTAGAGCCGCCGGCTCAGGCCCGGGCTCACGGTCGAGGTGTCGATCAGCACCTGGCCCGGCCGCGCCGCGCCGATCAGGCCGTTCTCGCCCAGGTAGACCTCCTCCACCGAAGCGGGCGTCGGCAGCGAGGTGACCACGACGTCCGCCTGCTGCGCTACCTCGGCCGGCGACCAGGCTGCGACGGCGCCTTCCCTCGCGAGCTCGTCCACTGGGCTGCGGCTGCGGTTGTGGACAACGACCGTGAAGCCGGCCTTGAGCAAGTTCCGCGTCATCGGCTTGCCCATCTTGCCCAGGCCGATTACTCCCACGCGCATGACCTACCTCCTCTCTTGTCGCTGTGAAGACCGCTCCATCGAGTCTCACGCGCCTTCCCGGCCACCGCAGACCAGCAGCGGAGCAGTTCGCTGCTGGACACCGGGGTGCTGAAGAGTGGCTCATCCCAGCGTCGCATACGGCTGGTCTCCTGGCAACCGGCAACACCGGATGGCCAGGGGGATCAGCCTGTTCCCACCCCCTGCCGCGCCACGCTACGGCAGGTAGGCGAGCGGGTCGGCCCACACCCCGTGGTCGAGCACCGCGAAGTGCAGGTGCGACCCGGTCGAGGCACCGGTGCTTCCCATCGGCCCGAGATAGTCGCCCTGGTTCACCCACTGGCCGACCGAGACGGCGGGCTGTCCCGCCATGTGCCCGTACCAGGTGATCAGCCCGTTGCCGTGATCGATCGCGACCGCGTAGCCGTAGCCCACCGTGCTCCAGCCGGCGAAGATGACCTGTCCGCCATCGGCCGCGACGATCGGCGTCCCCATCGAGTTGGCGATGTCGAGCCCCTGGTGGAAGTGGGCGTAACCCTGGTAGGCCGGCTCCATCCAGAAGTCGGTCGGCCCGAAGTACTGCGTGATCGTACCGACAGTGGGCCAGATGAAGGATCCCGTGGCTGCACCCGCCGGTGCGCGTTGCTGCCCCGAGGTGGCGTCGGCAGGTGCCTGCTCGGCCACCACGACCGGCGGTGGCGGCGCCGGCGGCCGGCCGCCGGGGATCATCACCTGCTGGCCGACCCGGAGCCGACCGTTGTCGCCGAGCCCGTTCATCGGGTAGTCGCGGATGACGTGGGGATCGACGCCGTACTTCTCGGCGAGCGACTCGACGGTGTCGCCCTGCTGCACGGTGACCATCACGCCGTCGGTCGGCAGGATCGCCAGGCGCTGGCCGGGGAAGATCAGGTCGCCGTCCGGCAGGCTGTTGGCCCAGACGATCGTCTCCGGGTGCAGGCCGAAGTACTGGGCAATGGTGGCCAGCGTGTCGCCTTCGCGCACGGTATAGAGCAAGACACGGTCACGCGCCGGGAGCTTGCCGCCGGGAACCATCAGCAGCCGGTAGGGAACGAGGTCTGCGTCGCTCTGTACCTGGTTCGGCGCATAGCTGGTGATCGCGCTGAGATCGACCTGGTAGCGCGCGGCGATGCTCTCGAGCGTGTCGCCGTCATGGACGACGTGGAGCATCCCGTCCACCGGCGGCACGCGGATCGGTGTGCCGGCCGGCAGGGGCTGCAAGGGATCGGTCATCCCGTTGGCCCAGAGGAGCGTCTCGACGCTGCGCCGGGTCTGGCGCGCGAGATCAGCGATCGTCTGGCCAGCCTGGGCGTTGACGATCTGGATGGAGAGGCTGCGCGGCGAGACGGCGCTGCCGAAGTCGCTGAGGTAGCCAGCGAGAGGGTCGCCGCCGCCCGTTCCGCTGCTGGCGGGTGCTGGCGAGGCCAGGAGAACTTGGAGATCGCCGAGCTGCTCTGTCGACGTGACCAGGGGCGGGGCCGGCTGTCGCGGCATCGCCGGGAGCACGGCGAAGAAGCGCTGGCCGGCCACGATGAGCATCACGAGCAGCACCAGCAGCGCGTGGCCAGGAAGTCGCACAAGCCGGGGCCGGAGGGATCGCGGCGAGGTTCCATGGCTGGCGGCGACGTGCCAGCGAGCGAACGCAGCGGTGCACGGGGCACCCGTATCCTGACTCGTTCGGCGACCATTCAGGCTGAGGTTGCTACCCGCTGCCCGCGCTCCCACCAGGCGCTGCTGCCAGGGATGTCCGTTCGGCGAATGCCCTGGCGTCGAGACATCTGGTGCCGGAGTTCCATCCGGCTCAGACAACCGTTGGCCGTTCGCTCTCTCGGCACCGCTGGGCGTGATCTCAACAGCCTGATCGGCGGCTACTTCCGGCCGCCAGCCGAAGACCGGCTCCGGCCGGCTCGCCTCGTCTCGCCCCTCGTGCTTCACTCGGCGTCCCCCTCAGCGCGTCGTCTCCGACCCCTGCCCTTCCAGTTGCTCGATCCAGTCGATCAGTGTACGTACATCAGCGTAGCGATCCTCGCTCCCGAGGACAACCGCCAGGTAGACCCGGCCGGCGACCGTGCGCCAGGCGGCCACCAGGCACTGCCCAGCCGCCTCGGTGGTGCCGGTCTTGATCCCGAAGACCCCTCGCTCGCCCAGCAGGGCGTTGGTGTTGGCCAGCCGGAGCGTCCGAGCCTGCGGCCCGCCGACCCGCACGGTTGCCTCGCGCATCGACGCGATACGCACCAGCACCGGCTCCTCGAGGAAGGCCCGCGCGGCCAGTGCCAGCTCGCGGGCAGAGACAGCCTGGCCCTCGATATCCTCGCCGTCGGGCGTCAGCACCTGGCTGTGGGCCATCCCCAGCTCGGCGGCCAGCGCGTTCATCGCCGCGATGAAGCGCTCCTCCGGTGATGCATTCTCCGGCCCGGCGAGCTGCTCTCCGACAACGCGCGCCAGCGCCCGGGCCGCGTCGTTGCCGGATGGCAAGAGCAGCCCGACCAGCAGGTCGTGGATCGTCAGCGTATCGCCGGCCTGGAGACCCATCGCCGACTCCTCCACGGGGTCGACGACGTCCTCGGGCTGGATCGTCACGATCGTCTCCGGGCGTGCATGGCGAAGCACAGTGAGCGCGGTGAGGATTTTCACGGTGCTGGCCGGCGGTAGCAATTCGTCGGCGTGCTCGGCGAAGAGCACCTCGCCGTCCTCGACGCGCATGACCAGGGCCGCCCTGGCCGAGAGGGCCGGCGGCGTGGGCGTGGCCACTGGAGTCGGCGTGGGTGTCACGGTCGGCTCCAGGGTGATGGCAACCGTCGCGGTAGCCGGCAGAGCGGCCGGGGGGCCGCCAGAGGCTGCGTTGAGATACCGGCGAACGCTCACGCCAGCGATGAGCAGGCTGCATGCCAGGAGCGCGAGCCCGAGCACGAGCTGACGCACACCCAATCCCGTTCCCTTCGGCCCGGCCTGCCCGGCCCGACCGAGTGCCCATTGTACCCCGAGCCACTGCGTTCTGACCGTGTCCTGCCGGCTCCGTCAGCGGCGATCTTCGACTGCCTGGGAAAGCCGAGGCTCCGGCCAGTCCTGCCGGCCCGCACGGGCCGCCGGCCAGAAGCGCAGCGCTGATGGCCACCAGGGCAGGGTCGCCCGGATCGACCTCGAGATGACCGCGAGGGCGAGCTGATCGCGACGCCGCCAGTCGAACCCATAGGCCGCCCGCAGCTCGTCCGGGAGCAGCCCGATACTGACCAGCCGCCAGAGCCGCGCCGCTGGCCGTAACCAGACCGGGAGCGGTGGCCAGAGGAGCTGCCTGGCCAGCCGGCGCGCTGTCTCACCCACCACGATCTGCCCGCTCCGGCGCATGCGCTCCAGATAGTCCCGCAGCTCGCCCCAGCTCCCGGGCAGTGTGCCCGGCTCCAGCCCAAGCCAGCCTTCCATCCCCCGGCTCTCAGCGCAGTAGCGGTCGCGCTCGGCCGGGGTCAGCGGCCGGACGAACCGCTCGTAGGCGAGCAGCGTCGAGTCGACAACGGTCGCGTGGACCCAGGCCAGCAAGGCCGGGTCATGGGCGCTGTACGGCGTCCCTGCCGGGTAGGGGCCGACCGGCTGGGGCAGCACGCCGTGGACGCGGTCGTGCACGCGGGCGATCCGCCAGGCGGCCTCGACCGCCGCCTCCTGCGGGCCGAAGGTGAAGGCCAGCATCGCCGAGACGGTGCCGTGCAGGCGATCGAGCGCGAGTCCGGGATTGGCCGCGAACCGGCTGTGCTCAGCGACGCCGGCTGCCACCAGCGGGTGAGCGAACTGGAGGAGGATCGCCCGACCCCAGCCCAGGATCACAATCCGCTCCGCATTGACCTCTTGAGCGAGCAGTGGCCACGTCGTCATCTCCACCGGCACCCTGTAGCTGCAAGCGAACTTCGGCGAATCGATCACCCGAGCGCACCGTCAGGCTTTGGTAACCGGCACATCACCCCCGGCCCACCACCGCGCCAGGGGTCTCCGGCTCGCTCCGCTCCCCTGTCGGGCCCTCATCGCCCGCGGTCGGCGGGGCGGTCGCGGGCGGCCCCCCCTCCCCGCCGCCCGCCCCCCCCGCCCCCCGCCCCAGCCCGGGCCGCC
>JADBJL010000078.1 GCA_014874455.1 Thermomicrobiaceae bacterium | reverse complement strand
GCTGCCGACACACTACGAGCCCTGGGAGTCGCCGGTCGGCAACCTCCTCTATCCGAAGACGCCGCGCAGTCCGGTCGTGGTGGGCGTGGCGCGTGCGCGCGACGTGATCCCGGGTATGACGGAACGCACCTTCCTGCACGCCGGCCCGCCGATCGACTGGAAGCACGCCTCTGGCCCGCTGCGCGGCGCGCTGATCGGGGCGACGCTGCTCGAAGGGCTGGCGAGTACTCCTGAGGCAGCCGTCAGGCTCCTCGAATCAGGCGAGATCGAACTGGCGCCGAACCACGAGCACCAGGCGGTAGGCCCGATGGCGGGCGTGATCTCCCCCTCGATGCCGGTCTACATCGCCGAGAACGCGGCGGGCTCGAACCGGGCCTTCACCAACTTCAACGAGGGCATCGGCCGGGTGATGCGGATGGGGGCATATGCGCCGGAAGTGATCGAGCGGCTCCGCTGGATCGGCGCGGTGTTGGCCCCGCTGGTCGGCCAGGCGCTGGCGCGCAGTGGTGGCATCGACCTGCGTGCGATCATCGCCCAGGCGCTCCAGATGGGCGACGAGTGCCACAACCGCAACAAGGCGGCGACCTCGCTCTTCTACCGGACGCTGGCGCCGCATCTCGTGGAGTGCGACGCGCCGTCGAGCGACATTGCGCAGGTGCTCCGCTTCATCGACTCGAACGACCACTTCTTCGTCAACCTGGCGATGGTGGCGGCCAAGGTGATGGCCGATGCCGCGCACGGCGTTCCTGGAAGCTCGCTGGTCACCACGCTCTCGCGCAACGGCACTGAGTTCGGGATCCGTGTGAGCGGGCTGGGCGACCGCTGGTTCACCGGCCCGGCGAACGTGCCCCGCGGGCTCTACTTCCCCGGCTTTGGGCCTGAGGACGCGAACCCGGATATCGGTGACAGCGCCATCACCGAGACGGCCGGCTTCGGGGGCTTCGCGCTGGCGGGCGCGCCTGCGATCGTCCAGTTCATCGGTGGCTCACCCACTGACGCGGTGCGCGCGACGCTCGAGATGTACGAGATCACGGCCGCCGAGCATGAATTCTTTCGCCTTCCGGTACTGGACTTCCGCGGCACGCCGGTGGGGATCGACCTCCGCGCTGTTGTCCGGACGGGGATCTTGCCGGTGATCGACACCGGGATCGCTCACCGCGAGCCGGGGATCGGCCAGGTCGGTGCCGGGATCGTGCGCCCGCCTGCCCGCTGCTTCACTGAGGCGTATCGCGCCTTCGAGCGCGCGTACCTGGGGCAGGAGCGGACGCGGCATGCTGAGGAAGAGCCGGTGGCATGAGGCGTATCGTCGTCGCGCTCGGCGGCAACGCGCTCGTCAGGGCTGGGCAACGGGGGACGGCTGAAGAGCAGCAGGCCAACGTCGATTTGACCAGCCGGCAGCTCGCCGAACTCGTCGCGTGTGGCTACGAACTGGTGATCACGCACGGCAACGGGCCGCAGGTCGGGAACCTGCTCGTCAAGAACGAGCTTGCGCGCGAGGTGGTGCCGGCCGTCCCGCTGCACTGGTGCGTCGCCCAGACCCAGGCGACGATCGGTTTCATGATCCAACAGTCGCTCGGCTATGAGTTCGAGCGTCTCGGTCTCAGCCGGGTCGTCGCCACCCTAGTCACGCGGACGGAAGTCAGCCCCCACGACCCAGCGTGGCTCGATCCAACCAAGCCGATCGGTCTCTACCAGCCGGAGGAGCGAGCGCGGGCGATCATGGCGGCGACCGGGCAGGTGTGGAAGCCGCAGGGCAGCCGCGGCTGGCGCCGGGTGGTACCTTCGCCTGAGCCCGTCACGATCGTCGACCGCCAGGCAATCGAGCAGCTCATCAGCGACGGTGTCATCGTGGTCGCATGCGGCGGTGGCGGTATCCCGGTCGTACGTCGGCCCGACGGGCGGTACGAGGGGGTCGAGGCAGTCATCGACAAAGATCTGGCGGCCGCGCTCCTGGCTCGCGAGCTTGAGGCCGACATGCTGCTGATCCTGACCGATGTACCGAACGTCATACTCCACTATGGGACACCGGAAGCCCAACCCCTCAAGCGCGTCACGGTCAGCGACCTTCGGCGCTACCAGTTCGAAGGGCATTTCGCGGCGGGCAGCATGGGGCCGAAGGTCGAGGCAGCCATCCGCTTCGTGGACAGGCACTCGGGCCGCTGCGCTGTCATCGCGGCCCTCGAGCACGCCCGCGACGCGGTCGAGGGCCGCTCGGGTACCCACGTCGTCGCCGACTGACAGGCGGCTGGAGGTCGCCGCGCCCGAGTGCCAGACCTGTCTGCGAAGGTGCGCCCGTCGCCCCACGGCCTGCCGGCCTGTCGTGACGAGCATGCGGACGTCTGGAAGAGATACAGGGTGTGTGCGGTGCTCGCAGAGCAGTTCGACGCTTTTCTCCTCGACCTCGACGGGGTGGTCTATATCGGAGCCGAGTTGCTGCCCGGCGCAGCGGAGGCGCTCGGCCGGCTGCGAGGCGCCGGCAAGACGATCCGGTTTCTAACCAACGACCCGAGACCGACGCGGCGCGAGCTCGCGGAGAAGCTGACTGGCCTCGGCATCGAGGCCCGGGTCGGCGAGATCATCACCTGCGGCTAGGCCACTGCTCGCTACCTGCGACGGGAAGGTGTGCGCTCGGCCTTCGTTCTGGGGAGCGACGGCCTGCGTGCCGAGCTGGAGCAGGTCGGGATCGAGGTCGTCGACCATGGGCGGCCAGAGGCCGTGGTCGTCGGCGCGGACGAGCGCCTCGGGTATCTCGATATCTTGCGGGCCAGCCGCTACGTCCATCAGGGTGTCCGCTTCGTGGCGGTGAATGTGGATGGCTGGTTTCCGCTGCCCGGCGGGCCGGCGCCCGCAACCGGTGCCGTGGTCAGCGCAGTACAGGTCGCGACCGGCCGCCGACCGGTCGTCGTGGGGAAGCCGTACCCGCCGATGTTCGAGCTGGCGCTCTCCAGCCTCCCGACCCGCGAGCGGGTCGTCATGGTCGGCGATAACCCCGAATCGGACGTGGTGGGCGCGCATCAGGCCGGGATCCCGGCGATCCTGGTCACTGAGACGCCCCCGCGGTATCCGGCGGTGAACGACTACCGGATTCCTGATGCCTGGATTCGCACCCTGCTCGACCTTTTCGAGCCAGGGCGCTCGGCCCGTCCGTGGGTCAAGCCGTCCTATCCCTGGCCGGAGCGGGTGGTCGCTGGTGTTGCCGCGGTCGTGCTCGACGACGACGGACGCGTGCTCGTCGTGATGCATCCCGAGAGTGGCCTGTGGGGGTTGCCCGCGGGACTGGTGGAGCGTGGCGAGACGGTGACTGAGGCGATGGCCCGAGTGCTGCGGGAGCTCGCTGGACTCGAGGTGCGCCTCGGCCGCCTGACCGGCGTCTACTCGGAGCCGACCTCACAGGTGGTCGTGTCCGCCGCAGGCGAGACGGTACACTATGTCACCTGCTGCTTCCTCGGGGAGGTTGCCGGTGGCACTGCGCGGGCGGGTAGTGCTGGCAGCGCGGCGACGGCTTTCTTCCCACCGGAGACCTTGCCTCCAGAGCTGCTACCAGCGCACAGGGGCTGGCTTGCCGACGCGCTTGCTGGCCAGCTCACTCCGTTCGTGCGCTAGGCTCGCGAGTTCGGCGAAATCGGGGTCGTGCGGTCGAGGTCTCAGGAGGCCGGCGATGGCTCTCCCGTAGCTGGCCGGCGCGCAACCAGCACCGCGTTCGCGGGATCGCCCTCGATCGGTCGCCGCTGTGGAACGACGAAGCCCGCCCTCGCCAGCCAACCCTCGATGGTCGCCGCGTCCGGCACCCGACCACGGTCAGTGGAGAGCAGCATATGGAGGTCGCGTAGCGCCTGGCGCAGGCGTGCTTCGGGGTGCTCCGGCATGTGCACTGTGATTGCGACCCAGCCACCAGGAGCCAGAGCCTCGCGCACTTTGGCGAGCAGACGCAGTGCCGATGCTTCGTCCTCGCTCACCAGGACGCCGAAGAGCAGCGCGAGGTCGTAGCCTGACCCGAGCGAGTCCTGGTGAAAGTCACCGGCCACTGCCCGTACCCGATCGCCTAATCCGGCGCGGGCGATCAGCTCCTCGGTCACGGCGATCACCGGCGGCAGGTCGAAGACGACGGCTTCGAGTTCGGGTACCTGCCGCGCGAGCTCCATGGCGTATTCTCCGTGTCCACCTCCGACGTCGATGATACGAGGCGGATGCGACAACCCGGTGATGAGCGGGGCGAGTGCGGCGGCGATCCCGGGTGCCTGTATGCGGGCGATGTCGTAGAGCATCAGCGTGAAGCTCCGAACCCAATCTGCGGCAGCCTCGTCATGCCGGTTCTCCTCGGGCCGGCGGCCGGTACGCACGGCCTCGGTGAGGCGGCTCCAGCGGCGGTAGAACGCGCCCTGGTGCTTGAGGAAGTTGACGAGCGAACGCGGGGCACTGCTGACCAGGGTCTCTTGGGCCAGAGGAGTGTTGTGCCAGGTCTCGCCCGACCGTGTGGCTAACCCGAGCGCCTCGGCGGCCACGAGCAGTCGCGCCGTCGCACCCGCGTCGGCTCCGACGGCCTGGGCGACCTCGGCGGCCGAGCAGGGGCGAGTGGCGAGCTGGTCGGCGATGCCCAGCTCCGCGTAGGTAATGAGCAGCGCGGCCGTCTGATAGCCCTGGACGAGAGCAACTACCTTCCGGTGAGCCTCAGGCGCCGCCGACATCCTCGCCCCCATTCTCTGAGTCCTCGCTTCGAAGCAGCGGCCTGGTCAAACAGGTCGGGCCGCCGGAGCGGTTGTGGGAGATCTCCTGGCCGCTGTAAGTGAGTACCTCGCACCCGGCTGCCTCCAGCCTGCGAATCGTCTCGCGGTTCTCCTCGAGGATGAGACAGCGGCGCGGCGCGAGCGCCAGCACGTTCGGGCCTTGGGTCGCAAACTCCTCGTCCGGCACCGGGATCAGCTCGACGCCACGCTGCCGCAGCAGGCGAACGAGCTCGACGGCGAGCAGCGGCAGGTAGACGACCGCGAGGTCGTCGTCGAGCAGGCTGATCAGCGAGAGCAGATGGAGGCACTCCTCAGGGCCGTGCCAGTGGGGCAGGTCGAACGCCATCACCGTGACTCCGAGCGGTGCCAGGATCTCCTCGAGCTGCCTGATGCCCTCGTTATTGGTGCGGTAACTGCGCCCGACGACCAGCGTGTGCTCATCGAGCCAGAGGCAGTCGCCCCCTTCCAGCGTGCCGGGTTCCCGGATGCGACCGGCGATCGGGATACCGAGGTCGGACATCGTCCGCTCGGCCAGCTCGACCTCGCGAGCGCGCAGCGGCTTGCCCATACGGCAGAGCACCGCGCCATGGTCGGTGATCAGCACCGGGTCGAAAGGGAAGATCGCGTCCTGGAGCGCCGGGTCGTCGATCTCACCGACGACGAGCTCCACGCCGGCCTCGGCCAGGATTTGCCGGAAGGCAGCATGCTCGGTGACAGCCCGGCCGTGGTCGATCGGGCGGAAATAGCCGAAGGCCTGCCAGGACACGGCGTCGTCGGGCGGCACCGGTGGGAACACGAGAACCCGCCGAAGCGGGAGAACCATCGATTGCCCTCCCCACAGACGGCGCCGGACTCGCGCGCTCACTCTCCGCCCTCCTGTTCATCACGCCAGTGCCACTTCCTGCACCATACCCGAGTGAGGGGAAGGTCGCAAGCGAGAGTCGCTCCTGGAGAGCCGCTCATATGCTGAGGGCGCAGGCACTCTGCCTGCGCCCTCGCACTCCGCGAGTGACCCGCGGCCTACATCGCCTCGCGCCACATCTGGTGGAAGTTATACGAGGCGATGTAGATGCCGTTGGGGATGAAGCCGCGAATATCCTTGGCCAGGACGGTCGCTCGGGTGATCTGGCCATAGAAGATAGCGGCCGGGTCGTCCCAGGTCATGATCTTGACGATCTTGCCGGTCAGCTCGCGGATCTCGTCCTCGGTCTTCGCTACCTTGAGCTGATCCATCAGCTTGTCGACTTCAGGGTTCTGGTAGAAGGAAGAGTTGGATCCCTTGGAGCCGACGGAATCGGAGTGGAAGTTGGGGTACATCTGGTTCCAAGAGTCGTTGTAGTCGGGCCACCAGCCGCTCGAGGTGAAGTGTGGGCGCTCCTCAGGGGGCGTGTCGCCGTAATTGAGCTCGATCACCGCAGCGCGATCCATCTGCTGGAGCTCGAGGTTGATCCCGATCTGGGCCAGGTTCGCCTGGAAGAGCTGAGCCATCGCCGAGTCGGTCGCGTCGCCGGAGGCGAAGAGGTAAGTGAAAGTGTCTCCCTCCTTGATGCCGGCCTCGGTCAAGAGCTGCTTGGCCTTCTCCAGGTCGGTGGTGTAGGTCGGGATGCTCGGATCGTAGCCGATGACCGTGTCGGCGATCGGCCCATTGATCGGCTTCCCGTAGCCGCGCAGCACCTGCTCGATCACCTCCTGGTAGGGCCAGGCATAGGCGAATCCCTGCCGCGCCTTGGCGTTGAGCTTGACATAGTTCATTCGGATCCAGTCAACCTCGGTCGTATCGTACTCGATCACCTGGAAGGCCGGGTTGTCCTTCATCGCTAGCAGATCTTCGGGGTGGATGTAGGCGCAGCCGTGGGCCTCACCGCTCTCCATGAGCTGGCGCCGGGTCGCGTCCTCCACCACCACGCGCGCGATGATCCGGTCGAAGAAGGGTGGCTCACTGTGGTAGTCAGGGAAGCGCTCGAAGACGAACCGCTCCTGCGGCAGGGCCTCGACCACCCGGTACGGCCCGGTGCCGACGATGTTCTGGGCGAACCACTCGTGGGCGTACGGGTCGTCGGCCGTCTTGTGCTGCTCCATGGCGGCCGGCGAGACCACCAGCGGCCCGTACTCCGAGGCGATCGCGGCCAGGAACAACGGCTCCGGCTTGGGGGTCTTGAAGACCACGGTGGTCGGATCGACCACCTCGATCTGCTCCTCCGGGTTGTCGACGAAGCGGCTGATTACGTTGTACGGCCCCCGCTCCATGCGCCGGAAGCGGACGAACGACGCCTTCACCGCGTTGGCATCGCAGGGGGTACCGTCGTGGAACTTGGCGTTCGGCGCCAGCTTGAAGGTGAACTCGGTCAGCTCGTCGTTGTGTGACCACTCGCGGGCCAGCATCGGCTCGTAGTCGAACGTGCTTTCCCCCTTGAGTCGGATCAGCATCTCGTAGCAGGCCAGGAACAAGGCGCTCGCCTGGTTGTCGTAGGCTGACTGGGGGTCGAGATCGGGCACACCACCGGAGAAGAGGATGACGAACTCGCGGTTCTCCGACAGCCGCCGCTCGCCGGTTGACGTGGCCCCCGGAGCGGGGCTCGCTCCGGCCGCTGGCGCGCTCGTGGGGGTGGGGGCCGCTCCGCCCTCCGGCTGGGCACAGGCCGCCAGCAGTGACATGATGGCCGGGGTCGAGAGCCCCAGCCGCAGGCCCCAACGCAGCACCTGCCGACGGGTGAGCCGGCCCGCGCGGGCTTTGAGCAACAGGGTCAGATAGTGCTCCGGATAGCGCTCTGCCATCGTGCTCCTCCTCCTTTACTCGCTCTCGTCACGCCCTGTGTTGCCTCTATGCTGGATTGAGTCGTGCTGCTCCTTTCCACTGGCTCCCCCGTCTCACTGCCGGCTACGTGGGTCGAAATAGTCGCGCAGCCCGTCCCCTAGCAGGTTGAAACCGACGACCGTCAAGGTCAGCGCCAGGCCGGGAAAGCTGATATACCACCAGGCCTCGCGGAAGAAGGTGCGCGCCCCCGCAATCATGGTGCCCCACTCGGGCAGCGGCGGCTGTGCCCCCAGCCCCAGGAACGAGAGTCCGGCCGTAGCCAGCACCGCATAGCCGACGTCGATGGTGAGCTGGACGATCACCGGCGCCATCGTGTTGGGCAGGATGTGCCGCAGCATAACCCGCCCCGGGCTTGCCCCCACCGCCCGGGCCGCCTCTACGAACTCCCGCTCCTTGACCGCCAGTACCTGCCCGCGTACCAGCCGGGCGTACCAGGGCCAGTAGACCGCCGTCAGCGCCACGACCACGTTCTGCAGGTTGCGTCCCAGGGTGGCCGCGATCGCCATAGCCAGGATCAGCGCCGGGAAGGCGAGGAACAGGTCGGTGACCCGCATGAGCACTTCATCGACCAGGCCGCCCAGGTACCCGGCCAGCGCCCCCACCAACACCCCGATCACCAGCGCGATCGAGAGGATGATGAACGCGATGCCGAGCGAGTACTTGGCCCCGCTCATCACCCGGCTCAGGATGTCGCGTCCCAGTTCATCAGTGCCGAACCAGTAGGTGCTGGAGGGAGGATGGAGCTTCACCTGGATATTCGGCTTGACCGGGTCGTGCGGGGCCAGGGCGCTCCCGAAAGCGACGAGGAACAGAAAGAGCAGGATAAGTATCAAGGCCAGCACGTTCAGCGGGCTCTGGCGCGCGAAGGCGACGAGCCAGGCCAGCGGCCCCTGCCGCCGAACCTCCCGCTCGGCCAGCCCCAGCACGAGCGGCCGCTGCTCTGTTGTCCTTGGTTCGGCCGTCATACCACCCTGATCCTCGGATCCAAGAGCACGTACATGATGTCCACCAGCAGGTTCACAGTCACGTAGGCGAAGCCGATGATCAGCGTCACCGAGATAACGGCATTGTAGTCGAAGTTCTGGATAGCAGTAAACGCATAGCGACCGATCCCCGGCCAGGAGAAGATGATCTCGACGAGCACCGCGCCTCCGAGCAGGAGCCCGATCTGGAGGCCGATCACGGTCACCGCCGGAAGCAAGGCATTCTTGAGCGCGTGCCGGATGACGACCGTCTTTTGCTCCAACCCCTTCGCGCGCGCTGTCCGGATATAGTCCTGGCCCAGCACTTCCAGCATCCCGGAGCGAACCATCCGGGTCACGATGGCGAGGGAGCCGAACCCGAGGACGAACGCCGGCATGGCGAGGTGCTTGAGTGCGGTGAGGAACAGGCCGAACTGCCCGCTGAGCAATGCGTCCACCGTGTACAAGGTGGTGATCGTGGGCGGCTCCTTGACCCCGATCGGCAGTCGCTGGCCGTCCGGCAGAACTCCGAGCTGGGCGAACAGGAGGAACTGGAGCATCAACGCCAGCCAGAACGACGGAATCGAGAGGCCCAGTACGGAGACCGTCCGGGTGACCGCGTCGAGCAGTGAGTTTCGCTTCACGGCGGACAGGACGCCGAGCGGTATCCCGCTCACGACCGCGAAGAGCATAGCGTAGAGCGTGAGCTCGACCGTTGCCGGCAGGTAGCGCTTCAAGTCCTGGTTCACCGGGCGCCGCGAGGAGAGCGACTCGCCGAAGTCCAGGCGGACGACGCCGGACATGTAACGGATGTACTGCTCGTAGAGCGGGCGATCCAGCCCGTAGTCCTTGCGGATCTTCTCGACTGCCTCCGGGCTGGCGCGGGGGCCGGCGATCATCCGCGCAGGATCACTGGGCACGACGTGCGAGAGGGTGAACGTGATCAGCGAGAGGCCGAGCAAGACGAAGACGAGGAAGAAGAATCGCCTGACGATCAGGTAAATGACCATCGTTCACCCTCGTTCACCTCTCAGCACCTTGCCGGCTCACCATGAGCCGGTATGCCCCCTTCTGACGTTATCGGCAGCAGATAACCGACTATCGTGCCGTATCCATCCTTAGATCGACGAACGTGCGCAAGGAATGAAAGCAAATCAAAGACACTCTAACGGGACGCGTCGCCCATGTCAAGAGCGACGCGTCCACGCCGCGTCAAGCGAACAGAATGTCTGGAGTACTCCAGCATCGGCCGTGAGCCAGAGGCTGCACCTGCAGAACGATGCTCGACGTCGGCCACGGCAGTTATCTCTCTTCGACTAGGCGGCGGTACAGTGCTTGCTGACTGGCGATCATCGCCTCGTAGGTTAGCATATACCCGGGGTTCGGCGTGACCGGCTCGCCGTCCTTCGTGATGGGGCGCGCCAGCGCCTCCAGGCTCCCCGACCCCAGACGCTCCAGTGCGACCAGGGCCGCCCCATGGAGCGAGGCCTCCGGTTCGGGCGAGAGGACGATCGGCTGCCCGAGCGCGTCGGCCAGGATCTGAACCCACACCGGGTTCTTGAGCAGCGCGTTGCCGCTGCCGACGAGCAGCCGCTGGCCGGGCACGGCCTCTTGGATCAAGCGGTAGACGAGAGCGAAGCGGCAGGCCACCGCCTCAAGCGCTGCCCGCAGCACCTCCAGTGCAGTGGTGTCCAGGTGCACGCCAGAGAGCGTTGCTCGGGCATCTCCGGCCCAGCCCGGGCTGCGCTCGCCAGCGATGAACGGTAGCCAGGTCAGCCCGTGGGCGCCTGGCGGAAACGCGGCCAGCTCGTCCTGTAACGACTCCAGCGGCGGCAGGCGAAACTGGCGGCACACCCAATCGATGAAGTTGCCGCCCTCGCTCAGCGCGCCCCCGAGCACAGGCCGGCGCCGGTCGAGCCGGTAGAGCCACAGCCCGAACGGGGGCTCCGGCGGCGCACCCTCCCAGAGCAAGCGCATGGCGCCGGAGGTACCCACCATCAGCGCGAGCCGATCGAGCCCCACCGCCCCGCTGCCCACGTTGCTGCACGCGCCGTCGCCCCAGGCGGGGAACCAGGCGGCCTCGCCCAGCGCTGGCCAGCGCCGGGTGTAGTCTGGGCGCAGACCGGTCGCCGGCTCGTCGCCGATCGGCGACAGATGCTTGGGCTCCAGGTCGAGTGCCTCGAGCGTCGGGAGATCCCAGTCCAGCGTCAGGTGGTTGAAGAGCCCGGTGCCGGAGGCCATCGAGACGGAGCAGGTCGCCTGGCCGAACCAGCGGAGAAAGAGATATTCGGCGAAGGAGAGCCAGCGCGTCGTTCGCTCCCAGATGTCAGGGTGCTCGGCGCGGAGCCAGGCGAGCCGGGCCACCGGATAACTCGGATGCAGGTAGGCTCCGGTGCGCTGGTGGTGTGAGGCCGGATCGAGCCGGGCGCGTAGCGCTGGCACGACTCTGCTCGCCCGCGTGTCAGCCCAGGTCAGGACAGCGGTCGTCGGCCTTCCCCTCGTGTCGAGACCGAGCAAGCTATGCCAGAAGGTCGCCATGGCAACGGCATCGATCGGCTGCGCCCCCGCCAACGCGACTGCCTGATCGACCAGCGCTTCAACGACCTGTGCCAGCTCGTCCGGGTCGAGTTCGGCGCCGCCGTCTTCGGTCGTGCGCAGGCGATACGAGGTGCGCACGAGCGTGCCGGACAGCCGGGCGCCGCGCGAGTCGAAGAGTGCTGCTCGCGCCGACGAGGTGCCGATGTCGAGTGCCAGGACGAGACCGCTTCTCTCTCGCTCTGCCTGGCCGCTCAAGCGTCTCCCTCCGCACCAGAGTTTCGAACATTGTCCTGCTCGATCGCGTCTGCCGCGCGATTCCGGATAGGTTCGCGAGTCGTTTCGTCACGACGAGACCCTGGCCCGGGGATGCCTGTCTTGCTCCGCACATTCCCCTCAGCGGACGGGGCCCTCAGCCCTCGCCGGTCGCCCATTCGGGCCCGGCGATCTGGAGGAGCTGAGCGCTGACATCTCCGAGCGCGGCGAGTAGCTCGCGGACGGTCTCGTGCAGCGTCGGGTGCCGGAGGCCGGGCGCGATCTCCAGGAGCGGCACCAAAACAAAGGCTCGCTCGTGCAGCCGGGGGTGGGGAATCGTCAGCTCGCGCCGATCGATCACCAGGTCACCGTAGAACAGGATGTCGAGGTCGAGCGTGCGCGGCGCGTTCGGGAACGGCCGCTCGCGCCCGGTCGCCTTCTCTAGCTTCAGCAGGTGCCGGTGCAGGCTTTCAGGCGATGCCTCAGTCTCGAGCGCGATCACTGCGTTGAGGAACCAGGGCTGGTCGGTGTAGCCGACCGGCGAGCTCTCGTACAGCGAGGAGATGGCAACGATCTTGCCCACCTCGGCCATCCCCCGGACAGCGCCGCGCAGGTAAGCGAGGCGGTCTCCCAGGTTGCTGCCAAGCCCGATGTATGCCCTCACCATCGCCCGCGCACGACCGCGTCGGTCATCCGCACGACCCGAACCATCTCCGCCACGTCGTGGACGCGCACAATGTCGGCACCGTTGGCGATCGCGAGCGTCACCGTCGCGGCTGTCCCCTCCAGACGGTCACCGGGTGGGGTGCCGAGGACGTGGCCGATCATGCTCTTGCGCGAGGTGCCGACCAGAATGGGCCGACCGAGCACCGTGAGCTCGCGGAGCCGCCGCAACAGCAGCAGGTTGAGCTCGGGAGTCTTCCCGAAGCCGAAACCCGGGTCGATTATGATCTTCTCCCACGCTATGCCCGCCGCCAGCGCGTGCTCGATTCGCCGCGCCAGCTCGCGCACGATCTCTGGGATCAGCCGCTCGACTGACTCGACCTTCCGGTCGTGCATGATGACCACCGGCACGCCAGCTCGCGCGACGAGGGGGGCCATGTCCGGATCGCCCTGGAGCCCGCGCACGTCGTTGATGAGCGAGGCCCCGGCCTCGAGGGCAGCCTCGGCCACGACCGCTTTCGAGGTGTCGATCGAAATCGGCACCGTGATCGTTTTCGCCAACGCCTCGATGGCTGGGATCACCCGCCGCAGCTCCTCTTCGGCCGGCACGGGGCGGTGTCCTGGCCGGGTCGACTCACCGCCGACGTCGATCAGATCGGCCCCAGCGGCCACCATTGCCCGTGCCCGCTCGACGATGGCGTCGAGCTGCCCCGCCAGGCCGTCGCCGCTGAACGAGTCGGGCGTGACGTTGATGACGCCCATCACGTAGGTTCGCTTGCCCCACTCCCACGTCTCGAGCGCGGTCGCGGCCTGTGCTGGTGTCGTCGCCATTGTTCCCCTCCGCCATTGACGGAAGTAGTCTACCGCACACGCCTTCACCAGGAGGCGAGCAGGGTGCGGAGAGCTGGGTCGTCCTCGAAGGCGCCGTGATAGACGGCGGTGACGACCCGGCTCTCCCGAGCCTGAACGCCGCGGATCGTCATGCACATCTGCTCCAGCTCGAGCTGGACGGCGACCCCATGCGGGTGCAGCGCCCGCTCGATCACCTCGGCGATCTGGCGCGTCAGTCGCTCCTGAAGCTGGGGGCGGCGGGCCAGTGCGTCCACCAGCTTGACGATGCGGTCGGAGCCGACGATCTGCCCGGCAGGGAGATAGGCAACGTGCGCCCGGCCAACCATCGGTACCAGGTGGTGCTCGCAGACCGAGCGTACGGGGATGTCGCGGATGACGACCAACCCCTCGTGCTGCTCGGCCAGCGGCTCGGCCAGGAAGCTAGCCGGGTCGAGTTCCAGCCCGCCGAGCAGCTCGCCGAGCATTTCGGCCGCTCGGCGCGGTGTCTGCCGCAGCTCCGTCCGATCCAGGTCTTCCCCGATCGCCTCGAGGATCAAGCAGACGGCTGCCTCCAGGCGAGCGCGATCGATCTGCCTCATGTCTGGCCCCGCTCTCGGGTAATCCGGACGCCGACCCGCTCGAGGACGCTCCCGGCGATCGGCGCGCCGGGCTTCCAGACGGTGACGGTGACCGATCCGACCGCTGGAAAGCGCGCCAGCACGCCGGTCGCGATCTCCTCGGCCAGCGTCTCGATGAGCCGACGTGGCGGCCCCTCGACGATCTCCCGGGCCAGACGGTAGAGGTCGCTGTAGCTCACCGTCCTTGCAGGGTCGTCGCTCTGGCCAGCAGGACGGAGGTCGCCGCGCGCCTCGACATCGACGACGAAGCGCTGGCCAAGGCGTTGCTCTTCCGGGTGGACTCCGTGGTGGCCGTAGAAGACCATCCCTTGCAGCACGATCGCATCCAGGGACATGAGCTGACCCTACTGCTCCTTCCACTCTTCTTCGGCCCTGGGCTAGCCCGGCGGTGGTGTCGTAGGCCGCTCCTCGCGCGGACGCGTCTCCTCAACCGGCTGAGTCTCGGGTGCTTCGGGCGAGGGCGGCTGCTGGCCCTCTGGCTCAGGCGCTGGCGCCGGCTCCGCCATGGCCGGGCCAGCCGCTGGCTGGGCCTCGCTCGGGGTGGCAGGCTGCTCAGGAGCCGGACGCCGCGGCGTAATGCTCGGCTCGGTAATCGGCCTCTCCTCTTCCGCCGCTGCGGGTTGGCTCGGCGCTGCCCGCGGCGTGGGGGCCACGCCGCCAACCGGCGGCAATTCGGGTTCCACAGACGGCGGCACGGGCGCTGCAGCAGGCGCCAGCGCTGGCACCGGCTTCCCCCAGCCGGTCACGTCCGTCCAAATCGCTCCAAGCGCCAGGGCGGCGATCAGGAAGCTCAGGATTGCCGTCCACCAGGCGGCGATGCCGAACGGAAGCGGGAGGAGCCGCACCAGCACGACCAGGCTCGTACCGACCAGCATCGTCAGCCAGAGCGGCAGGCGCCGGTCGGTGCGCCACGAGCCAGGCACCGCACCCCGCACCAGAGAGAGCCCGAGGAAGACCTGGCTCAGGTAGAGTGCGGCCAGGTAAAAGCCGAGCAGGAGAAGCCCGGCCGGGACGCCGACCACCGTGACCAGCAGGACGATCGCGAGGATCGGGACGGCGATCAGCAAGGCGATGCCCCAGAGCAGGCTGGCCAGCGGAGCCTCGCGCAACGTGTCGGCGATCGCAGCGCTGCGTCGTGGCAACAGCAGCACCAGCAGCGTACCAGCGACCAGCGCCCAGGCGAGCCGCAAGAGCAGGCTGCTGAGCCAAGCGAGCGCCCGCTCGGTGAGCGTCGGCTGGCCGCCGGCTGCGGCTCCTGTCTGGGTGAAACGTGTCTGACCCTGGATGCGCGCCCCGGGGTCGATGCTGGCTTGTTGCGGAGCCCGGTAGATCAGGTCACCGCCGACCTCGGCCTGCGGCCCGAGTGAGAGACGCTCGTCCACATTGAGCACGACGTCGCCGCGCACCTCGCCGAGGAGACGTATCTCCGCGGCGCTCCCGCGCAGGTCGCCGCCGATACGACCAGAGACCGAGGCAGTCCCCGCGCCGAGGACGACATCGTTGGTGATCCTGCTCCCGGAACCGATCGTGATGTCTCCGCCAGCGACCAGCGCGTCCCACCCGACCGGGCCGTTGATCGTGACCGTCCCACCCGCGACGCGAACGCTGCCACCTACCGGGCCGTTGAGCGTCACCGTCCCGCCGGCCACCGTCACGTCGCCATCGACCTGGCCGTTGAGCGTGATGGTGCCCCCAGCGATGACGACACTCCGCCTGACCCGTCCGTCGATCGTGACTGTACCGCTCAGGACGTAGACATCGTCGTCGATCGTCTGTCCCCGTGGTACGAGCACCTGGTCGTTGGCAAAGAAGGTCGCGGCCCGAGCTGAAGCCGGCGGTGCCAGGGCAGCCAGTGCGAGCAGGAGAGCGGCGACCGCGCGGGCGATCCAGGTACGGCTTGGCATGCCTCCACTCCTCTCGACGAACATCGTCCTTGTCAGGGTCGGCCCGGCTTGCTGCTCTCGGTCACACTCACGATACCACGCTCACACCACGGCTGCGGGCGGCGGAAGCGAGCGATCAGGAGCTCACCGGGCGCCGCACCGGCCTCGTGGCCACCCTGGGGTCGGCCGTATTCGACCACCTCTCGCTCCAGGCATCCCCTCTCCCGAAGGTTCGGGAGAGGAGGCAAGGGGGTGAGGGAAGCTTCAGCCAGGTGCGCTTGCATCGAAGGAGAGGATCGCGGTAGGGTTCTGAGGACTTCGAGACCCTCCGACTGCGTACCAGCAACGGGGTGGAGCGCGAGCATGGCGATCGATCATGACGACGCGGCGCGACAGCACGTGGCCCGACTGCTGGCCGACCTGAGCCGGCCGGAGGCCTATCCCTACCCGGTAGAGGCGATCGACATCGAGGAGACCCACATCTCGATCGTCTTTCTGGCTGGTGAGCTGGTCTTCAAGGTCAAGAAACCGGTCGACTTCGGCTTTCTCGACTTCACTACCCTGGAACGGCGGCACCACTTCTGCCAGGAGGAGGTGCGGCTCAACCGCAGGCTCACGCGCGGCGTGTACCTTGGCGTGGTGCCGGTACTCGAGGTCGGCGGGCGGTTGCAGCTCTACGGCGAGGGCCCCGTCGTCGAGTACGCGGTCAAAATGCGCCGGTTGCCAGATGAGCGGATGCTGCTACGGATGCTCGCTCGGGACGAGGTCGACGAGACAGTGCTGTCCGCGCTCGCCGACCGGTTGGCGCGGTTCTACCGTCAAGAGGCGGCGAGCGGCCCCGGGATCGACGAGTGGGGGACGCCGGAGGCGGTCTGGTACAACATCCGCGAGAACCTGGAGCAGACCGCGCCGTATGTCGGCGAGATCATCGCGCCCATTCAGCTCCGCTGGATCGAGGACGTCTCGTCGAACTTCCTCTGGAGCCAGGCTGATTTCTTCGCTCGACGGGTGGCCGATGGCTGGATCCGGGAGGGACACGGCGACCTGCACCTGGCGCACGTGTTCGTCGAGCGGCCGGAGCCGGACGGCTTGCAGATCGTAGACTGCATCGAGTTCAACCCACGGCTCCGGTGCGGCGACGTGGCTGTCGACGTCGCATTTCTCTCGATGGATCTCGACCACCACGGCCGCCCTGATCTGGCGGCACGCTTCGTCGCGCTCTTGTCCTCGCGGCTGGAGGACGACGATCTGGCTCGGCTCGTCCACTTCTTCTCGATTTACCGGGCGCATGTCCGCGCCAAGGTCAACTGCTTCCGCACCGATGAGCTGGCTCCGGAGTTGCCCGAATACCTGGCCGTGCGCACCCAGGCCGAGCGGTACATCGACCTGGCGACGTCCTACATCGTCGAGCCGGCGTGCCCGACGCTGTTTCTGGTGGGCGGGCTCGCTGGCACGGGCAAGAGCGTGCTGTCGCGGCGGCTGGCGCGCGTGCTGGGTGCCCGGCTCGCCTCCTCCGACGTGATCCGCAAGGAGCTTGCCGGCCGGCCGCTCGAGCTCCGCCGCCCGGTTCCGTTCGGAGAGGGGATCTATGGCCCGGAGCTGACGCGGGCGACGTACGAGACGCTGCTGGCGCGGGCCGATGAGGCGCTGGGTAAGAGACAGTCGATCGTGCTCGACGCGACCTTCCTGGACACCCACTGGCGGGAACGGGCGCGCGACCTGGCCCGATCCCACGACGCGGAGATCCTCTTGATCGAATGCCGTTGCCCGCCCGATGTCGTCTATCACCGGCTCCTGTACCGGGCACAGGAGCCCGGCCAGGTGAGCGAGGCCACCTGGGCGATCTACCAGGAACAACGCTCCCGCTACGGCGAGACTTTCGCTGAAGTGGCCGGTTTGCCGCACCTCGTGGTCGAGACCGACCGGCCCTCGGCCCAGGTGCTGGAGGATGTGCTCTGCCGGCTGTCTCTGCGCCGGCGCATCTGAGCGGCAGCGTCAGTCCTTGCCGGTCTCCGCCCGGGCGGGCAGTGGCGGTGCGGCGAGCTTGAGGTAGCGCCGCACGCTCATCCGGTTACGGGCGTCGTCGGCCAGGCCCAGCAGCTCCAGCAACTCGTCCTCGCTGGCCCCGCGCCGGGCCTGCTCCACCGCGAAGGTGTGGCGGAGTGTCTGCGGCGTGACCGGCTTCTGGATCCCCGCCGCCTGCGCGACCCGCTCTACCAGCTTGTTCAGCGACTGCGGCAGGATCGGCACGAGGTAGTCGAGCGGTTCGTCGCTTTCGTCGAGGAGTCTCCGGTAGATCCCGGTCAACTCGGCGTCCGCTAGCAGCTTGCGCTCGCGCAGCCGGCGCCGGGGGGTCTCGTAGAAGATATAGACCACTGGTCGCTGTGGATCAGACCAGTCGATGTGCGAGGCGCGCAGCCCCAGTACCTCGGAGCGAGTCAACCCGAGCCGCAGCATCAACCAGACGGCCAGGTGCGCGCGCGGGCCGTCGTCCGCCGCGGCCGCCAGCAACCGCTCCTGCTCTTCGGCGAAGAGCGGCTGGGGCGTCTTGAGGGGGATGTGCTCAGGGTAGAACGCCGCCGTGGGGTCGTTGTCGAGGACTTTGGCCCGATTGATCAGGTACTTGAAGAAGCCTGAGACGGTAGTCAGCCGGCGCTTGCGAGTGGAGCGACCCCGGCTCTCGTTGAGGAAGGTCGCGATGTCTCGCCGGGTAATGGCCCGGATCGGCTTGGGGCCGACGAGCGACTCGAAGACAGCGAGGTCGTAACTATACGATTTGACCGTGTTCGGGGGATGCCCCGACTGCTCGAGGTAGCGCCGGTACCAGTAGCGGGCGACGTCGAGGCTGGAGTCGGGCGTCAGATCCGGTAGCAGGCCGACGTGGCCGCGGAGCCGGCCATCGGCCCCCAGTTCGAACAGCGGTGGCTGGAGGGCGCGAGGCTGCCGCTCGGCCTCGTCGGGCTTAGCTGCCTTACTCGCCATCACGGCCTCCGGGGCGGTCGACAGCTCAGGCACAAATGTTCTATTGATGGCAAGCCTACCCGGCGGTTACGGCATTGTCAAGCCGCGTCCTGCGCTGGCAAGGACGTACTGGCGGCGCAGCGGGCTCGACGCCGTCGCGCCCGGCCCGATACCTGGGACGCGAGTACCGCTCCTAGAGGGGTCACGCGTTGGCTAGGACGTCAGTCTCCGGGAAGGTCGGATGGTCGGCTGCGCTTCTCAACCATCTGGGCGATTTCCTCCGGGCTCCGCATCAGTTCCTGGCGGAGCTGGAGGAAGCGGAGCAGGGCGTTGCGAGTCAGGAGCCCGAGCAGCGTGCGGTCGCGCACGACCGGTACCTGATGGATATCGTGCAGCGCCATCGCACGGAGCACGCTCTCGATGTCGGAATCTGGCGTGGCGATGACCAGGCGGTCGAATGGGGTCATCAGATCTCGCACGCGACGCGACTCCCATTCGCTTCGCGGCGCGTTGCGGACATCGGTCAGCGTGACGATTCCCACCAGGCGTCCGTCCTCGATCACCGGGAAGCTGCGCACGTTGTAGCTGAGCAGTGCATCGACGAGCTGATCGACCGGTACCTCGGGCGAGATGGTGACCGGTTCCCTGTCCATGAGCTGCCCGACCCGGACGCCTTCGAAGAGGCGCCTCACCATCAGTTGCTGGTACGACTGCTGGGCGGCGCTCTGGAGGAACCAGCCGATGGCGACCAGCCAGATGCCCGACAGCGGCGCGCGGAAGACCAGGAAGATGCCTCCGGCCATGAACAGGAAGCCGATCAGCACGCCGACTGCTGAGGCGATGCGGGTCGCGCGGTAGACGCTGTCGAGCGCTCCCCAGAGGAAGGCACGCAGCACACGCCCGCCGTCGAGCGGATACGCGGGGATAAGGTTGAAGGCGACGAGGATGAGGTTGGCGAAGCCAAGGTAGCGCAGGATCGCCCCCAGCGGCTCGCTGACACCCTCAGCGATGGGCCACAGCACGAGCGAGCTCACCCCGATGACGACACTCACCAGCGGGCCAGCAACGGCGATCAGGAACTCATCGATCGCCCGTCGTGCCTCTTCGACGATCTGCGCCACGCCACCGAAGATGAACAAGACAATACTCGCGACCGGAATGCCGCGTGACTGCGCGACCACAGAATGCCCCAACTCGTGCGCGAGCACGGAGGCGAAGAGCAGCAGGCTGGCAAGCGCGCCGACCGCCCAGTACGTCTCGGGTGCCCAGCCAGGGTACCAGTCGGGGAAGACCCCGACCGCGAGCGAGTACGTGAGGAGGCCGAAGACGACCAGCCAGGTGTAGTGGATACCGATCTCGATCCCGCGGATCTTTCCAAGGCGAATTGAGGCGTCCACCGGCTACATCCTCTCCGTCGCCGGGCGGGCTGCGCTCGCTCTCCTCGAGAGCGACCGGCAATCGGCCCGGTACGGTCAATTATAACGACCTGTCAACCCGGCAGGTGCTGTGCCTGCCGGGTTCGGCGAGGGTGTCACCAGCGGAGTCAGCGCGCTGGCGGAACTGGCCGCTTGATCTCCTCGATGTACGGGCGGTCAGCGATGATGTCCTTCAATCGCTCCCAGACGGCGACATACTCGGACTCCGGCGGGAGCGGGCGCAGCTTGAGGTAGGCCGCCCGGCCGTTCTCGAAGACCAGCGTTGGCGTGCCGAAGACGCCGTGCCGCTGCACGCCCTCTTCGTGGTCGCGGGCGAGGCCGTCGAGCGTGGCCTGCTCGAAATCGCGCTGGAAGCGATCGAGATCGAGCCCAGCTCTGCGGGCTGCCTCGAGGATCGTTTCCGGCCTGGTCAGCTCCCAGCTCTCCTCGTGCCGCAGCCGGAGCAGGGCGAGGTGGAAGCGCTCGAACGCCTGGGGGCCCTGCTGCCGCGCCGCCTCGGCGCCCTTCCAGGCCAATCGCCCGCGGCTGGGGTATGTTTCCGGCTGCTCCCAGAGCTTCCAGTCGGGCCCGTGCTTCTGGTTCACCTGCTCGAGGGAGAAGTAGCGCCAGCGGAGATCGAGTTGGCCGTTCGTCCGATCCTTAACCGAGTGCAGCAAGACCGCTGCAGTGTAGACGTACGGTCAAGCGTAGTCGTACCAGATCTCGACGCGGATCGGCTCGCTCATCTTCCTTACCTTTCCGACTCTCCTGGTGGGAAACGCATCCCGGCTGCCCGCATCCGGCCTCGGTATGCTGTAACGCTTCGCGGGTGCGACGCTATTCCCCAATATCGCCTCGGTGAATCGGCAGCGCCGCCCACGCCGCCCGCACCTGCGCGATGGTGTCCTCGATCGTGCCGCTGTTGTCGATGACACGATCGGCTCGGCGCACCTTCTCCTCCTGTGGGGGCTGGGCTCGGATGCGCAGCAGCGCCTCTTCCTGGCTGATCCGGTCGCGCGCCATCAGCCGGGCGAGCTGCTGCTCCGGCGTGCAGGTGACGACCCACACTTCGTCGCAGTCGCTAGCGAGGCTCGCCTCGAACAGCTTGATCGCGTCGATGACGACCACCGGGCTCCGGCTCTCGGCCAGGCGCCGGCGGATCAGCTCGACGACCGGCGGGTGGACGATCGCCTCCAGCCGCGCGAGCTGCTGGGGGTCGCTGAAGACGATCCGGGCGAGCGCGCGGCGGTCGAGGCTGCCGTCGGGGTTCATGACCTCCGGCCCGAACGCCCGCGCTACTTCCGCCAGCACCGCGCTCTCCCGGCTCATCACCTCCCGGGCCACCTGGTCGGCGTCGATGGTTTCGGCTCCGAGTTCGGCCAGCGTGCGCAGCACCAGCGACTTCCCGCAGGCGATGTTCCCGGTCAGACCGATGACGTACGGCCGTGCCCGGCTCACCGCTCGACGCCTCCACTCACGGCGTCCAGTTCCTCCTGGAGTGCCTCCCAGCGCCGGTAAGCCGCGTCCAGTTCCTCCTGCGTCGCCTCATAGGCCGAGCCCAGTTCGGCGATCGCTTCGATGTCTCGTCGGGCCGTCGCCTCGGCCAGGTCATCGGCCAGCGCGTTGAGCCGCTCCTCCAGCTCGCCGATCCGCTCCTCGGCGGCCCGCAGCTCGCGCTCGAGCTGACGCGGCGAGCGCCGGGCTGTCCTCGGCACCTCTTCGACCAGGCGCGGTCGCCCATCCGGGGTACCGGACGCTGGGCGCGCTGGGGCCGCTCCGTCCGGCGTGGCGGCTCGCTGGCGCTGGTAGTCGGTGTAGTTGCCCGGCGTGATCCGCAAGGCGCCGTCCTCGATCGACCAGACGCGAGTCGCGAGCCGGTCGATCAGGTAGCGGTCGTGGGAGACGAACAGGATGGTGCCGTCGAAGTCCTCCAGCACGGATTCGAGCGCCTCACGGCTGGCGATATCGAGGTGGTTGGTCGGCTCGTCCAGGATCAAGAGATTGCCGCGCTCCAGCGTCAAGAGCGCCAGTGCGAGCCGGCTGCGCTCGCCGCCGCTCAGCGCGCTGACCGGCTTAAGGACGTCGTCGCCGCTGAAGAGGAAGCGGCCGGCGAGGGTGCGCGCCGCTTCCTCGCTCATCGACTGCCGCCGCATGATGGTGGTCAGCACCGTCAGCTTCGGGTCGAGCTGCTCGTGGCCTTGCGCGTAGTAGGCCGGGCGAACTGCGGTGCCGTAGCGGATCAGGCCGGACAGCGGCGGGTGCTCGCCCAACAAGGTGCGGATCAGAGTCGTCTTGCCAGCGCCGTTGGGGCCGATGATCGCGACGCGCTCGCCGCGCTCGACCAGCAGCTCCGGCGTGCGGCAGAGCACGACCGGCTCTGACCCATCGCTGGCCGGGTAGCCGATGACCAGCTCGCTGGTGGTGAGCACGAGGCGCCCACTGCGCAGACCGGTAGCGAGCTGGAGCCGCAGCGCCTCGTGCTCTCGCGGGCGCTCGATCCGCTCGATCCGGGCCAGCCGGGTCGCCCGGCCGCGCGCCTCGCGGGCACGCTGGCCGGCCCGGTAGCGCCGGATGAACTCCTCTTCCTTGCGGATGAACTCCTGCTGGGCCTCGTACTCGGCCCAGCGCCGGGCCAGCCGCTCGGCCCGCAGCTCGAGGTAGCGCGAGTAGTTGCCCGGATACTCGTCGAGCCGGCCGAAGCTGAGCTCCAGTGTGCGCTCGGTCACCTGGTCGAGGAAGTAGCGGTCGTGCGAGACGACCACGAAAGCTCCGCGCCAGGCGCGGAGGAACCCTTCCAGCCAGGTGAGGGCCTGCAGGTCGAGGTGGTTCGTCGGCTCGTCGAGGAGCAGGAGATCCGGGTCGGCCAGGAGCGCGCGAGCCAGCGCCAGCCGAGTGCGCTGGCCCCCGCTGAGTTGCCCCGCTGGCCGCGGGAGATCCTCCTCGCTGAAGCCGAGGCCGGTGAGGACTTCCGCTGCTCGCCGCTCCAGGTCATAGCCTCCGGCCGCTTCGTAGCGGAGACTCTTCTGCTCGTAGGCCAGGAGCAGCCGCTCCAGCTCGTCGCCTCGCGCGCACGCGATGGCCTCGGCGAGGGACTCCAGGTCACGACCGAGTTGCCGCACGTCGTCCATTGCCTCCAACGCGGCGTCGAGCACCGTGCGGTCAGGATCGACTGCCGTCTCCTGCGCCAGATAGCCGACGCGTAACCCCCGCTGGACGATCAGCGCCCCATCGTCTGGCTGGTCGAGACCGGCGAGGATTCGCAGGAGCGTGCTCTTGCCGGCACCGTTGACGCCGACCAGGCCGATCCGGTCTCGTTCCTGGATTTGGAACGACACGTCGGAGAAGACCTCCTCGGCGCCGAACCGCTTCGCCAGCTTCTCAGTAGAGAGGATCGTCGTCCCCATGCCGAGGTTACGCTCCAGTATCGACTGGCCCGGATGCCAGCGCCCTCCGTGCTCTCGGACTCTTTCAGTGCCCGACAACCGACATCCTCCCCGGTGGGAGGATGTGCCGTGGCGTGTCGAGCACGCTGTGGGATAGCTTACCCGCTCTTTTGTCGTCGACCAAGGCGGCGCTGGCCGTGCACCGGGTGCTCGTCACGGAAAACCGGTATATAATCCGAACACTCGGCGAGGAGGGGATGCCGAAGAGCCGGGCACTGCGTAACGACGAGCGGGATTGCCCATGGTCTGGCCAAAGACAACTGCCCGTGACGCCGCCGGCCAGCTCGTGATCGGCGGAGTTCCCGTACCGCGACTGGCGGCGGAATACGGGACGCCGCTCTACATCTACGACGAAGCGACCATCCGTGCCCAGTGTGCGGCGTACCGAGAGGCGCTCGTTCGCCATTACCCCGGGCGGTCACGGGTCGTCTACGCTGGCAAGGCATATGTCAGCGTCGGTCTGCTGCGGCTCCTGAATGAGGAAGAGCTGTGGCTGGACGTCGTCTCGGGTGGGGAACTCCAGTTCGCCTTAGCAGCGGGCTTCCCGCCAGCCCGGATCGTGTTCCACGGGAACAACAAGAGCGAGGACGAGCTTCGACTGGCGCTGGCAGCGGGTATCGGCGCGGTGGTGGTGGACAACCACTACGAGCTCGACTTGCTCGAGCGCGTGACAGCAGAGGCGCAGCGAGAACTGGACGTGCTCGTGCGAGTCAACCCCGGTGTCGACGCGCACACCCACGCCTACCGTCGGACGGGTCAGGTGGACTCCAAGTTCGGCTTCCTGATCGACAACGGCGATGCTCAGCGGGCGGTCGGCCGGATCCTTGCGATGCCAGCATTGAAGCTACGAGGTTATCACGCGCATATCGGGTCACAGGTGTTCGAGCTGGAGCCGTTCGTCCAGGCGGTCGAACGGCTGTTCGCCTTCGGGCGCGAGATGGCCGCGCGGTTCGGCGTGGTACCGGAAGAGATCAGCCCGGGCGGAGGGCTGGCGATCCCATACGTGTCCGAAGATCCCCAGCCCGACATCGATGCCTTGGTGCGGGTCGTGGCTGAAAAGGTTCGACGCGCTGCAGATGCAGCCGGCTTTCCCTTGCCGAGGCTCGGGCTGGAGCCGGGTCGATCGATTGTCGGGCCCGCTGGCGTTGCGGTCTACCGGGTCGGCGCGATCAAGGAGATCCCAGGTATCCGCCGCTACGTGAGTGTAGACGGTGGTATGGCGGACAATATCCGGCCCGCCCTCTACGGCGCTCGCTATGAGGCTGCGCTGGCCAATCGAGACGGGCCAGCGGACGCTGTCGTCACCATAGCTGGGAAGTACTGCGAATCCGGCGACATCTTGGTGTACGATGCGAGGCTGCCGGAGCCTCGCCCTGGTGACCTCGTTGCGATCCCTGCGGCTGGGGCATACTGTCTCCCGATGGCGAGCAACTACAACCTGGCCATGCGGCCGGCCGTCGTGCTCGTGCGTGAGGGACAGGCGCGACTCATCCAGCGGCGTGAGCGAATCGAGGATCTGCTCCGGCGGGAGGTCGAGCTCGAGCGGTGATCGGCGGGACAGGCTGCGATTGAATTCCCGACGCCAGCGTAGTATCACTGGCATGCCGCCGAGCGTGTTGAGAGGATGTACCCCACGCGACCAATAGGGGGTCGAGGGGTGACTAAATCGAGACGACGAGGCGCCAGCCAAAGCCATGAACCGGCAGCCGAGGCCGGTAACGGCCGAGCAGAGTCGCCGGAGCAGGTGGCCGAGGCCATCGAGGCCGAAGCCCGGCGGCAAGGCTTTCTGAGCGAAGAGCAGCTCGGCCAGCTCAGCGCTGTGCTCGGCCCGCAGGAACTGGACGCGATCCTGGCGCGGCTGGCATCGCACGGCGTGGTGCTGGAGCTCGACGACCGGGTGCAGGAGTCTGGTGACGTGACCGAGCTCGACCTCGAGCTGGCCGAGTTGGGTGACGTGGCCACTTCGTGGGAACCGGACGGGCTGCCCGATCTGGTCGTCGATGACCCGGTGCGGCTGTATCTCGCCGAGATCGGGCGGGTACCGCTGCTGAGCGCCGAGCAGGAAGTCTCGCTGGCTCAGGCCGTGGAGCTCAAGGACTACCTGGTCGAGGTGCAGCGAGCCTGCCGTGACGCCGGTATGGACTCGGCAGCGGCCGTTCTACACGAGATCTGGCGTCGCTTCCTCGCCAGTTGGCCGCTCACGCTCGCCTTTTACCAGGCGCTCTACCCGAGCCAGTTCCCGGCGAGCAAGCGGGCGGTGCTCGCCGCCGTACTGCCGTTGACGCAACTGCCTCCCGACGCACCACAGCGCTTCGCGAGTGAGCGAGGCTTGAGCGTCGAGGATCTGGAGGAGGGGCTGCGCCGCAGCCGGTTAGAGTTCGAGCTGTTGCCGCCGGAGGTGCAGCGCGTCGTTAACCCGCTGGAAGCGCTGCCGGCGTCTCCTCCGTCGCTCGAGTCCATCGGCCTCGATCATGGGCAGCTCGAGCAACGCTGGCGCGTGATTATGATGCAAGGAGAACTCGCTCGCCAGCGACTCGCCGAAGCGAACTTGCGGCTCGTCGTCAGCATCGCCAAGCACTACCTCGGCCGGGGCATGAGCCTGCTCGACTTGATCCAGGAGGGCAACCTGGGCCTCATCCGAGCGGTCGAGAAGTTTCAGTCGCACAAGGGGTACAAGTTCTCGACCTATGCCACGTGGTGGATCCGTCAGGCCATCACCCGAGCGATTGCCGACCAGGCTCGGACAATCCGGATCCCGGTACATCTCGTCGACACCATCAACCGGCTGGCGCGTGTCTCGCGTCGGTTGGCGCAGGAACTCGGGCGCGATCCCACCACTGCCGAGATCGCGGCGGTCGCCGGGATACCAGCCGAGCGTGTCCGCGAGATCCTTCGGATCTCGCAGGAGCCGGTCTCACTCGAGATGCCGGTCGGCCAGGAGGAAGACAGCACGCTCGGCGAGTTCATCGAGGACGAGCGGGCACTGGCGCCGATGGATGCGGCTGCCGCGACTCTGCTGCGTGAGCAGGTTCAGGAAGTGCTCTGGACGCTGAACGAGCGGGAGCGGCGGGTGATCGAACTCCGCTTCGGGCTCGACGACGGCCGCATCCACACCCTCGAGGAAGTGGGGAAGGCGTTCGGCGTCACCCGCGAGCGGATCCGTCAGATCGAAGCGAAGGCCCTGCGCAAGCTCCGTCATCCCAACCGCAGCCGCAAGCTCCGCGACTTCCTGGATTAGATGACCCAGTCCGGCCCCCTTCTTCGCGCCCGGCGCGTGGAGGGTTGCTGTCTCTCCGGCCCGCTTTCACCGACGTGCCGAGCGTGCCTGACCCGCGGCATCGGTTCCCGGTGATTGGTGCCTCGATGAGGCAAATGATCGGTAGGGGGCGGCTAATCCTTCGCCCGTGCCGATGACTTCTGGATCGTAGGTCACCGGCGGCCAGGCGACCGTGACTTGTCAGAACAGTCGGTGGCTGATAGAGTCGGTCGCGAACGCGCTCGTTGCGAGATCAGGTGACCGATGCGAGTGGTGGCTCGCCAACCGGCCCGGCCGAGTCTCCAGCGCTCTGAGGCCAGAAGCTGCTGTGTCTCCCGCCTCAGTGGGAGACTGCGAAGGAGGGGCCATGCGCATCAGACGCGTCGGCATCGTCGGTGCCGGGACGATGGGCAGCGCGATCGCCGCGCTGGTGGCATCGGTCGGCGTGCCGGTCGTCCTGCTCGACCTGCCCGGTGAGCGAGAGCGGCTCGAGGTCGTCAAGCGTGGCTTGCGCCGGGCCCTCGAGACGCGCCCGCCGGCCTTCCTCGACCCGGAGCGCGCGGCGCTCATCACGCTCGGCACCACAGAGGACGACCTTGCCCAGCTTGCGGCATGTGACTGGGTCATCGAGGCGATCGTCGAGCAACCCGAGCCGAAGCGCGCCCTCTTCGACAAGCTCGAAGAGGTGCTCGGGCCGGAGACCATCGTCTCGTCCAACACCTCGGGGATCCCGATCCACCAGCTTGTCGAAGGCCGCGGCCCGGGTTTTCGCCGCCGCTTTCTGGGCACGCACTTCTTCAACCCGCCGCGCTACCTGCACCTTCTCGAGCTGATCCCGACCCGCGAGACTGACCCGGCCGCGCTGGCGACGATCGAGCGCTTCGCCGATCGCGTGCTCGGGAAGGGCGTGGTGCAGGCGCGGGATGCCCCCGGGTTCATCGCTAACCGGCTCGGCGTCTATGGACTGGTTCAGGCGATCCGGCTCATGGAGCAGCTCGACCTGGCGATCGACGAGGTCGACGCGCTCACCGGGCCGCTGATCGGGCGACCCCGCTCCGCGACCTTCCGGACGTGTGACCTCACCGGCATCGACCTGCTGGAGCACGTCGCAGGAGAGCTGGCCGCGGCCACCGGCGACGACTTCGGCCTGCCGGGTTGGGTGCACGAGCTGGTGGCGCAGGGGAGGCTGGGGGAGAAGGCCGGCGCCGGGTTCTACCGCCGGGAGGACGGCGCTATCCTGGCACTCGACTGGAAGACCGGCCAGTACCGCCCGCGCCAGGAGCCCGCGCTTCCCGAACTCCAGGCGCTGCAGCGTCGGCCGGTCGAGGCACGCCTGCGCGGCGCGCTGGAGTTACCCGGCAAGTACGGCGACTTCCTCCGCGCGCTGCTCTTCCGGACGTTCCACTACACCCTGCTCCGCACGCCCGAGATCGCCAACGACCTGGTGTCGGTCGACCGGGCGCTGGAGTGGGGCTTCGGGTGGGAACTCGGGCCGTACCGCGCGATGGACACACTCGGCCTGGAAGCCGTACGCGCCGGTCTGCGAGCTCAGGGGCTGGACGAGCCAGAGTTGCTCAGGCGGGCGGGCGATGCCTTCTACCGCCGTGCCGATGGCGCGCGCACCGTCTTGACGCTCAGGGGTCACCGCGCGGCGGTCACGCTCCCGCCCGGGCAGATCAGCCTGCGCCTGCTGCGCAAAGAGGGGCGCGAGCTCCTGGCGGCCGAAGACGCGGCCCTCCTCGACCTCGGCGACGGTGTCGTCCTCCTCGAGTTCCGGAGCAAGCAGAACACGCTCGGGGCCGGCGTGCTGGAGATGATCGAGCGCGCCCTCGACCTCGTCGCCCGGGGCGACTACGCCGGGCTGGTGATCGGAAACGAGGACCCGCGGGTGTTCTCGGCTGGCGCCAACCTGGTCGAGATCCTGACGCTGGCTCGTGCGGGCGACTGGAATGCGCTCGACGGGGCCGTCCGTCGCTTCCAGCGGATCACGACCGGGCTGCGTGACGCGCCGTTCCCGGTGGTTGTCGCGCCCTTCGGGATCACGCTCGGCGGTGCGGCGGAGCTGGCTCTCTATGCCGATCACGTGCAGGCGGCGGCTGAGCTCGCGATCGGGCTGGTCGAGACCGGTGTGGGCTTGATCCCCGCTGGCGGAGGAACGACCGCGATGCTGCGTCGCTTCAGCGAGGATCTCGCCCCGTACGAGCAGGCCGACCCGTTCGAGGCGGTACGGCGCGCATTCGACCTCATCGCGCTCGCCCGCACCAGCACCAGCGCGCTGGAGGCGAAGAAGCTCGGCTACCTGCGCTCCTCTGATTGCATCACCTTCAACCGTGACCGGCTGATCGGCGACGCGAAGGCACAAGTGCTGTCGCGCGCGCCCAGCTACGTCCCGCCGGTGGTTGGGCCGGTTCGAGTGCTCGGCCGGGACGCGCTCGGCAACCTGCGCTACGCGGTCTGGTCGATGCGGGAGGCCGGGCAGATCAGCGAGCACGAGGCGCGGATCGGGGAGGAGCTGGCGCTGGTGCTCTGTGGTGGCGACGGCGCGCCGCGCGAGGTGCCCGAGCAGGAGCTGCTCGACCTCGAGCGCGAGGCGTTCCTGCGGCTGCTCGGCACGGTCAAGACGCAGGAGCGCATCGTCCACATGCTGGAGACCGGTAAGCCGCTGCGCAACTAGGTGAAGGAGGCGCGAGCGATGCGAGAGGCGGTCATCTTGAGCGCGGTGCGCAGCCCGGTGGGACGCGGCAAGCTGGACGGTGCGCTGGCCTCTGTCCACCCGGTCGATCTGTCGGCGACGGTCATGCGCGTGGCCCTGGAGCGGGCCGGTGTCGCGCCCGAACTCCTCGACGACGTGCTCTGGGGGTGCGCGCTACCCGAGGCGTCGCAGGGGCTGAATATCGCGCGCCTGGCGATCCTGCGCGCTGGCTTCCCGACGAGCGTGCCTGGCGCGACGGTCAACCGCTTCTGCTCGAGCGGCCTGCAGACCATCGCGCTCGGAGCGCAGACGATCATGACCGGAATGGCGGATCTGGTGCTGGCCGGCGGCGTGGAGATGATGAGCCAGGTGCCGATGTCGGGCTTCCACACGCGGCTGCACCCGGAGCTGACCGAGGCCTATATCGGGATGGGCTTCACGGCGGAGCGCGTGGCGCAGCGCTGGGGCATCTCGCGCGAGGAGCAAGACGCCTACGCGCTGGAGAGCCACCGGAAGGCTGCCCAGGCCTGGCAGGCGGGCCTCTTCGCCGGCGAGATCGTGCCGATCGCCGTCGGGCGCGACCCGGAGGGCCGACCTCGCTGGTTCACCCAGGACGAGACTGTCCGGCCCGACACGTCGCTGGAGAAGCTGGCGGCGCTGCGCCCGGCGTTCAAAGCCAAAGGAACCGTGACGGCGGGCAACTCCAGCCCGTACTCGGACGGCGCGGCTGCCGTAGTACTGGCCAGCCGCGAGTTCGCAGAGGCCCACGGGGTGGCGCCGCTCGGGCGTTTCGTCACCTTCGCCGTGGCTGGCGTCGATCCCGACGTAATGGGGATCGGCCCGGCGCGAGCCATCCCCAAGGCCCTGACGCGGGCCGGGATCGACCTCGACGACCTCCAGCTCATCGAGCTGAACGAGGCGTTCGCCGCCCAGGTTCTGGCCGTGGTCAAGGAGGTCGAATTGCCGCGCGAGCGGCTGAACGTGCAGGGGGGCGCGATCGCGCTGGGCCACCCGCTGGGCGCGACCGGTGCCAAGCTGGCGGCCACTCTCGTGCACGCCCTGCGCCGTCGCGGTGGGGGCCTGGGCATGGTGACCATGTGCATCGGTGGCGGGATGGGCGCGGCTGGCATCTTCGAGGTGTTCCCTGACGGTCAGACCAGCTGAGAGACGCTGGCGCTGCGTGTTAACCCCGTGCAGAGGGAGGCAAGCGATGGACTTCGTGCTGACCGAGGCGCAGCGGGCGCTGCGCGACCGGGCGCGGGCCTTCGCCGAGCGCGAGGTGCTGCCGGTCGCCGCCGAGCTCGACCGCGAGGAGCGCCACCCGCGAGAGCTGATCGCGCGCGCTCGGGCCGAGGGGCTGGTCGAGCTGAACATCCCCCGCGCGTACGGCGGGCCGGGGCTCGGGATCCTCGAGGGCACGCTGGTGTGCGAGCAGTTCGCCTGGGCCTGCGCTGGCTTCGGCACCGCGGCCCTCCTGAACGGGCTGGCTGCCGAGCCGATCATCCTGGCAGGCACCGAGGAGCAGAAGCGCAGGTGGCTTCCCCGGCTGCTCAGCGGCGAGTTCGCTAGCTACGCCGTGACCGAGCCACAGGCCGGCTCCGACGTGGCCGCGATTCAGACGCGCGCCGAGCGCCGGGGCGATCGCTACGTGCTTACCGGGCAGAAGCGCTGGATCGGCAACGCGCCGATTGCCGACTTCTTCGTCGTGTTCGCCAAGACCGAGCCGGAGGCCGGCCGCCGGGGCATCAGCGCGTTCATCGTCGATCGCGTGACGCCGGGCATCGAGGTGCGCACGTTGCGCAAGCTGGGCCACCGGTGCGCTCCCACCGGCGAGATCACGTTCAACGAGGTCGAAATCCCCGCCGAGAACCGCCTCGGCCAGGAGGGAGAGGGCTTCCTGCTGGCCATGCAGGTGTTCGACCGCACCCGGCCGATGATCGCAGCCTTCGGCGTCGGCGTGATCCAGCGCTGTCTCGACGAGGCGCTGGCCTACGCGCTGCAGCGGCAGACGACGGGGCACCCGATCATCGAGCACCAGGCCGTAGGACACAAGCTGGCGGAGATGCGGATCCGGCTGGAGGCCGCCCGCTGGCTCACCTACCACGCGGCGTGGTTGGGTGACCGGGGCCAGCGCAACACGCTGGAGGCAGCGGCAGCCAAGGCGTTCGCGGCTGACAGCGCGATGTGGGCGGCGACAGAGGCGGTGCAGATCTTCGGCGGCAACGGCTACGGGCTCGACTACCCGGTCGAGAAACTTCTCCGCGACGCTAAGCTCCTCCAGATCTACGAGGGGACGAGCGAGATCCAGCGCAACATCGTCGTCCGCGAGCTGGCCAAGGCCTTCGCGGCCACCCCGGCCTGAGCCCGCCGGAGAGTGGAGGGGAGGCGGCACGATGAGCGTACTCCGCCGCCCGCCGCGTGAACGCGGGGATGAGCAGCGATGGGCTGAGGTGGGAGCACGGCGCCGTTCGCATCACTGCAAAGGAGGCCCCTATGCTGCGTGGCCTGATGATGGAGTACCAGCTCACGATCCCGGCGATGCTCCGGCGCGCCGAGACGCTCTACGGCCATAAGGAGATCGTCACCCGGCTTCCCGACAAGCGCCTCCACCGCTATCCCTACTCGGAGATGATCCGCCGAACAAAGCAGCTCGCGCTCGCGCTCCGCCGGCTCGGCGTCGGCGAGGGCGACCGGGTCGCGACGCTCTGCTGGAACCATTCCCAGCACCTGGAGGCATACTTCGCGATCCCCTCGATCGGCGCGGTACTGCATACCCTCAACCTGCGCCTGCCGCCCGACGACCTCGCCTACGTGATCGACCACGCGGGCGATCGCGTCCTGCTCGTCGATGAGATCCTGCTGCCAGTCTACGAGCGCGTACGAGGGCGGATCCCGGTCGAACGGGTCATCGTCGTGGGTGCCCGCGGCGCAGTTCCGGAGGGGATGCTCGACTACGAGCAGGTGCTCGCAGCGGAAGACCCCACGGGGTTCACCTACTCGGAGCTGGACGAGCGGCAGGCGGCGGCGATGTGCTACACCTCGGGGACGACCGGCCGGCCGAAGGGCGTTCTCTACTCGCACCGGGCGATCGTGCTTCATTCCATCTGCAGCGCGCTACCCGATGCCGCGGCGCTCTCCGAGGCCGACGTCGTGATGCCGGTCGTGCCGATGTTCCACGTCAATGCCTGGGGCTTGCCGTTCACCGCAACGCTGCTCGGCTGCACGCAGGTCTTCCCCGGGCCGCACCTCGATCCGGCGAGCCTGGCCGACTTGATCCAAGCAGAGCGCGTCACCTTCACCTGCGGCGTGCCGACGCTCTGGCTCGGCCTGCTGCAGTTGCTCGACAAGCAGCCAGGAGCGTACGACCTCTCGAGCCTGCGCGCGGTCGCGGTCGGCGGGCAGTCGGCGCCGCTGGCGATGATCAAGGGTTTCCAGGAACGGCACGGGATCCACGTCTACCATGGCTGGGGCATGACCGAGACCACGCCGATCGGCCTGATCGTCGGCCAGAACCGCGACCTGCTGGCGTTGCCGATGGAAGAGCAGTACGAGTACCGGGCCACGGCCGGGCGGCCACTGCCTTTCTTCGAGATCCGGGCGCGCAACGACGAGGGGCTGGTGCCGTGGGACGGTGAGACGATGGGTGAACTCGAGGTGCGCAGCCCCTGGGTAGCCAGTGCCTACTACAACCTGCCCGAAGGGGCTGAGGCCTTCACCAGTGACGGCTGGCTACGCACCGGCGACATCGTCACCATCGACCCGCATGGCTGGGTGCAGATCCAGGATCGCGCCAAGGACGTGGTCAAATCGGGCGGGGAGTGGATCAGCTCGGTGCGGCTCGAGAACGCGATCATGGCCCACCCAGCGGTCGCCGAGGCGGCGGTGATCCCAGCGCGCCACCCGAAGTGGATCGAGCGGCCGGTGGCGGTCGTCGCCCTCAAAGAGGGGACGCAGGCGACGCCGGAAGAGCTGGCGGAGTTCCTGGCGCCGCAGTTCCCCACGTGGTGGCTACCGGACGCCTACATCTTCGTGACGGAGATCCCGAAGACCTCGACGGGGAAGTTCTTGAAGCTCGCTTTACGCGAGCGGTACGGGAACTACCTGGTCGAGTCCGGATTGGTCGGTATGTCGGCGGGGGAGCTGTCGCAAGGGTAGCAGTGCTCCCTACGTCGTGGCGGGCCGTGGCCGGCGCTGATTCGCCAGCTCCAGAGCGCTGTCGTAGGCCGTTACGCCGTGCCATCGAAGTCCTAGCCCACCGATCGTTCCGACCGCGCTGCCGGTGGGCCGGGATGTGGGCGGGGCGCCCGGCAGGCAGGCGCCCCGTACTGGTACCCGGTCGAGACCGCGCTCGTGCGATGCGAGGTCGTTGTGGCCGGTTGCGGCGCAAGGCTCAGTCGGCGACGCTCCGCGTCGGCAGCAAGCACGACTGCTGGTAGTCGATCTCCCCGATCTTCTCCGGGGTCAGCGTCGAGCTGGGACTGCAGGCCGCGCACTCGGGATCGCGCTGCACGCGCAGCTCGCGGAACGTGGCGGTCAGCGCGTCGTACATCAGCACGCGGCCGACCAGCGGCTCGCCGATGCCCAGGAGCACCTTGATCGTCTCCGCCGCCTGGAGTACGCCGATAACGCCGGGGAGCACGCCCAGCACGCCGGCCTGGTCGCAGCTCGGGGCCAGCTCAGCCGGGGGCGGCTCGGGATAGAGGCAGCGATAGCACGGGCCTTCGCCCGGCTTGTAGACCGTCACCTGGCCGTCGAAGCGGAAGATGCTGCCGTCGACGACCGGCTTGCCGAGTAGCACAGCGGCGTCGTTGACGAGATAGCGCGTGGGGAAGTTGTCGGCGCCGTTGACGATCACGTCGTAGTCAGCGATGACCTCCAGGATGTTCTGGCTCGTGAGCCAGACATCGTGGGTGACGACGTTGACATCGGGATTGAGGGCGGTAAGCGTCTGGCGTGCCGACTCGGTCTTGGGCGTGCCGATCCGCTCGGTGCTGTGCAGGATCTGACGCTGCAGGTTGCTCAGGTCGACGATGTCCGAGTCGACGACGCCGATGGTGCCGACGCCGGCTGCGGCCAGGTAGAGACCGGCCGGAGAGCCGAGGCCGCCAGCGCCGATGAGCAGCACCTTGGAGTCGAGGAGCTTCCCCTGACCCTCCTCACCCACTTCTGGGATCAGGAAGTGGCGGCTGTATCGCTGGAGCTGCTCCCGCGTCCACTGGCGCGGCGTGACGAACGGGTAGCCAGCGTGCTTCCAGGCGCTGAAGCCACCAGCGACCGAGTAAACGTTGCGGTAGCCCAGCTCTTCGAGCGTCTTGGCCGCGAAGGCCGAGCGCACACCACCGGCACAGTAGACATAGACCGGTGTGTCCTTATCCGGTAGATCTTCCTCGATGCGCATCTCCAGGTAACCACGCGGGATGAAGAGCGCGCCGGGGACATGTCCCTGTTCCCACTCTTCGCGCTCGCGTACATCGACGATCACCGGCCGACGACCGGAGCGGAGCTCCTGGTACAGCGTGGCGACGTCGACCTCGCGGATCGAGCGCTTGATCTGCTGGAACAGCCTATCGTAGAGCTTTGCCATCGTCACCCTCCGGGTAGGCGCGATCGAACCGCGCGAGCGTGTGATCTGCACTATTGTACCTGAACGCGCAAGCCGGGCAGGTATTCCGTTCGTGGTGCCGGTTGACCGAGACGGCCAGCTCGGCTTTGATCGCCACCGCCCGAAGAGGAGATCGGGAGCCAGCCCCTGCAGGGAGCGGAGCGAAGGCGGCCGGCGGTGAGCGGGACGGCCGATCGATCGTGCGGCCCGAAGCGTCGAAGGCGACGCGGGCGGCTAGAATGGGGGCTGGCTGCCAGGCATGGGGCTCTGGGTGAAGACTGGCGGGAGGGACGATGAGCGAGCGGGCGCGCGTGAACACGGTCACCGATCACGGCTGCTTCGGCTGCGGCGAGCGCAATCCGATCGGGCTCAAGCTCGCCTTCTTCCGTGACGGCGACGCGGTGGAGGCGGCGTTTACCCCGCGCCCTGAGCACGAGGGGTATGCCGGCCTCGTGCACGGCGGCATCATCAGCGCGCTGCTCGACGAGGCCATGAGCTGGGCGGTGATCGCGAGCGGCCGGCTGGCGGTGACCGCCCAGATGTCGCTCCGCTTCCGCCGGCCGGTCGAGGTGGGGACACCGGTGCGCGTTCGTGGGTGCGTCATCGAGGAGCGCGGGCGGATCGTCGAAGCTCGGGGCGAGCTGGTGGACGACGACGGCACCGTCCTCGCCGAGGCGAGCGCCACCTTCGTCCGCGTCAGCCAGGCCCAGCAGCGGGCCTGGGAGGAGCGGTACCTGCAGCGTGGCTGATCTTGGCGATCTCCCCAGCGTGGCGGCGGGTTACAGCGCCGTCAGGTTCGAAGGCGAACGAATCGCTCAACCCGCTCGCGATTGATCCTGGCTCCGACGCTTGTGCAGATGAACACTGGTAGATCCGGTCGCGTCACCAACCGGGCGGTATCCCTGGCTGACGAGAAATCGCCAGTCGCGGTGAACAGGGCTGGGCCGGCGCCGGTGGGCCAGACCCAGCGAGCGCCGGCCGCGCGCAGCGCCTCGGCCGCCTCGCGTACCTCGGGGAAGGGCTCGAGGACGCGCATGAAGGGGTTGCGGATCAATTCCGGGTCGAGTGGCAGCCCCTGGCGCAGCCGCTCCGCCTGCGCCCGCGTGGCCGAGCCGTCGCTGAAGTCGCCCGGTTCGAGCGCCTGGTAGAGCTGGCGCGTCTTGCCGGGCAGGTGTAGCCGCGGCACGACGACCACGAACCAGCCGGGAGGCGTCGGCAATGGCTCGAGCTCGGTACCCCGGCCGGTGGCCAGCGCGGTTCCCCCGCGCACGAAGAAGGGGACATCCGAGCCGAGCCCGGCGGCAACTTCGTCGATCAGCGCGTGGGGAACCCCGGCCAGGGCCAGTGCGCCGAGCAGCGTGCCAGCGTCGCTGCTGCCGCCGCCCAAGCCGGCCGCCACCGGGATTTGCTTCCCGAGCCGGATGCGCGCCGCGACCTCGATGCCCCGGCGCGCGAGCTCGTCCAGGGCCCGCGCGACCAGATCATCGGCGATGCCGGGCGGCGGCTCGTAGTCCAGCGTTTCGGCCGGCGACAGCTCCAGGCGGTCGAACAGGCTGACCGTCTGGAGGATCGTCACCACCTCGTGGTAGCCGTCGGGGCGCTTCCCGATCACTTCGAGGCCGAGGTTCAGCTTGGCCGGGGCGAGCAACGTCAGCGCCCGGGTCAGTTCAATCCGCATCGCGCACCCGTTCCCGCAGCGCCTGGTATAGCGTCAGCCACTCCTCGAGCGCCAGGGTCTCGGCCCGGCGGCTGGGGTCGATCCCGGCCGCGACGAGGGCTGCTTCGACGTCTTCCTTGGGCAACCCTAACCCGGCTGCCAGCGCGTTGGCCAGCCGCTTGCGCCGCTGGGCGAAGCCTGCCCGCACCACCCGGAAGAAGCGGGCGTGCTCCTCGCGCGGCAGCGGCGTCTCCTTGCGGCGCTCAAGGACGATGACTGCAGACTCCACTTTTGGTGGTGGGACGAAGGCGCCAGCGCCGATCCGGAAGGCGATCCGCGGCGTGGCATAGAACTGCGCGGCGACTGAGAGCAGGGCCATGTCGGGTGGCCGAGCCGCCAGGCGCTCGGCCACCTCGCGCTGAACCATGACAACGAGCCGCTCGGGCGGGTGCTCGTCGGCCAGCAGCCGCTCGATGATGGCCGTCGCCACCGAGTAGGGGAGGTTGGCGACGACCTGGTAGGGGTGTCCTCCGGTCAGGCTGGCGTAGTCGACTGCCAGCGCGTCGCCGTGGACGACCTCGACGTTGGTGCCGGCGAGCTGGCGGCGCAGGTATTCGGCCAGGCGCGCGTCCAGCTCGATAGCGATGACCTTGCCGGCACGCGCCGCCAGCTCGCGGGTCAGCACGCCGAGGCCAGGCCCGATCTCCACCACCAGGTCGTCGCTGGTCAAGCCGGCCAGGTCGGCGATCCGGCGCACGACCTTCGGGTCGTGCAAGAAGTGCTGGCCGAGCGCCTTGCTCGGCCGGATGTCGAGCTCGCGGAGCAGCTCGCGGATCGGGACGGTGTCCACTATGGCAGCCCTCGGTGTCGCACTGCGCAAAGGGAGTATGCGTGGCGGCATCCTCAGCCGCGAGCACCAGCAGTATCCCGGCAGGCGGGATCAGCCGCTGAGGCTGGGGAGAATCACCAGCCCCAGACCCTCTTCGACTGTGCCGATGCGCCAGAGCGGCTCGCCGGCCTGCCGGAACGCGGCTTCGAGAGCCGGCGCCCGCTCCGCAGGGAGGGTGAAGAGCAGCCCGCCCGAGGTGACCGGGTCGAACAAGAGATCCCACAACACCCCAGGGATCTCCGGCGACCAGGTCAGCACGCTCGCCCGCCCCTTGCCGTAGTAGGCGCGGTTGCGCCGGGCGCCACCCGGCAGCAGGCCCTCGCGGGCGTAGCGCTCGGCTCCCTCGAGGAGCGGAACCTGGGCCGCGCCGATGACCAGCTTGACCCGGCTCTTGACTGCCACCTCGGTGGCATGGCCGATCAGGCCGTAGCCCGTCACATCGGTGCACGCATGCGCGCCGTGCTCGAGCACAAGCTCGGAGGCTCGCCGGTTCAGCCGGAGCATCCAGGCTACGGCGGCCTCCAGGTGAGCGAGATCGACCTTCTGCGCCTTGTGCGCGGTGGTGATTACCCCGGTGCCGATCGGCTTGGTCAGGTAGATCAGGTCGCCCGGTTGGGCGCCGGCCTTGGTCAGGATGCGCTGGGGATGGATGCAGCCGGTCACAACCATTCCGTACTTCGGCTCGACGTCGGTCACAGTGTGGCCACCGGCCACCACGATACCGGCCTCGGCCGCCTTGTCGGCGCCGCCCTCGAAGACCCGGGTCAGGTACTCGAGCGGCTTATCCTCCGGCCAGGCGGCGATGTTGAGAGCCAGCAGCGGCTGACCGCCCATGGCGTAGACGTCGCTCAGCGCGTTGGCCGCCGCAATGGCCCCGTAGGTGTACGGATCGTCCACGACCGGCGGGAAGAAGTCGACGGTCTGGACGAGCGCCAGCTCGTCGCTCAGACGGTAGACGGCAGCGTCGTCGCTGGTCTGGAGACCAACGAGCAGGTTCGGATCAGTGCGCTGCTCGAGCGGGCGCAGAACCTGCGCCAGGGCCGCCGGGCCCAGCTTGCCCGCTCAACCGGCGCAGCTAGCCAGCGTGGTGAGCCGGATCTCGTCGCGCGTGTGCACGAGGTCCCTGAACCTTCGTGGGGCCACTCGCTGGTGGCCAGGCCAATCGCTCGTTGAATCGTACTCTCCCGACGAGGGCGGGTCAAACCGAGGGGCCGGAACCGGCCAGGTGCCTCCCGGTCACAACACGCCGTTCTCCGAATCCAGACGATGTCGCCGTCCGCGTCGAGCCAGCGGTAGGCGGCCGGGATGCCGGAGAAGCATTCGAGGCGAACGATGTAGCGCGGCGCAGAGACTCGGAAGCGATGCCACGCTCCCTCGTACTGGATCTCGAGGGCGACGATCTCGGGCGTGCTGATCTGCCCGAAGAGTTCGGTGTCCTTCGGGCAGCTCTCGCCGAGGACGCCAGCGCGGCGCCCAACCCCGATGCTGGCCGGCGCGCCGGTCGCCGGGATCGAGTACCACTTCCCGCTGAGCTGCCAGCGCGGAACCGGCGGCAGCTCGATCGAGACCGGGTTCTGCTCGAGATGATCGAGGATGATTCGCCCCTCGTGCTCGAACAGGACGGGCAGCACACCGTTCCAGACGTGGTAGGCGAGGAGTCGGCCGAAGACGGTCGCCCTTGCTTCCTGAGGGGACGGCAGGGTTCGGAGCAGCATTAACTTCAAGAAGCAGGCCGGCGGCGCGACGCTGTTCGTTCAGACATCACCGTAACAGGCGTCCTGGAACTACGGAGCCGGTCTCGTTCTCCTGGGCTGAGCAGGTGACCTTCGAGGATGACTAGGCAACCGGCGAGCCAGCGGTAGTTCAGCTCGCCGGTTGCCACGCCGCTCAGTGTCAGCCCCGGCCGAGCCCAGACCCCGATCTGCGTCTTCGATGGGCCACCAGACTGGTACTTCGAGCCCGGCACCTACCGGCTGACGCTCATCGCTGACCTGGTCGTCGGCACGAGGGAAGACAGCGACACCGTCGAGATCACGCCATCGGAGAGTGAAATCCAGATGCTCAACGAGTCGAAAGGGCACCGATTCATCGCGCTCCAGGCGAGGAAGGGGTAGCGCGTTAACGGTCGCGGCCGGTAACGCGCCAGCCGGATGTGCAGGATAGCCACAGAGTGACCAAGACTTGAGCAACGATTGGGCTGTTGCCGGGGAGCAGGGGACTCTAGACTGGCCTAGTGACCCGTCGACGAGTGTTCCACCAGCAAGGAGGGTTTCCCGATGTTCGCACGCGTCAGCACGTACAGGGGCTCGCCAGGCCGGGCGGTCGAAGCATCTCGGCAGATCGAGGAGATAGCGGATCGTCTCCGGGCGATGGCCGGCTTTGCGGGGGCCCACCTTCTTATCAACGACACAAGCGGCAAGGCGCTGACAATCACCCTCTGGGAGTCGGCCGAAACGATGCAGGCCAGCGCGGCGGCGGCCAAACCGGTGCGCGATCTGGCGGCGCAGGCGCTCGGCGCGAGCGAGTCGCCGAGGGTCGACATGTTCGAGGTGGTCAACCGGGTGTGAGGTGCGTGCCGAGAGGCTGGGCGAGCGGGCTCAGCGCCCGGCCTATCCGGCTCGTGCCCAGGTGATAGGCGCGTGCGTGCGCTGAGAAGAGGAGAATACCATGTCCTACATCCTCATTCGGCACAGAGTGACTGACTTCGACGCGTGGAAGCCAGTGTTCGACGAGCACGGAGCCGCGCGCGAGGCTCACGGCTCCGGTGGTGGCTACCTCTTCCGGAGCACTCGTGACCCCAATGAGCTGGTCATCCTGCTCGACTGGGACGATCTTGAGGAGGCGGAGCAGTTTGCGCAGTCAGAGGATCTGCGCCAGACGATGCAGCGGGCCGGGGTCGCCGACCGACCCGATGTGTACTTCCTAGAGCTCGTTGGGCGCGTGCCCGCGTGATGCACATGCGGGTTATCCACGGAGCTAACCCACCATCAGGGCTTGGGCTAGCCTGCGCGAGTCCGCATGGGCTGAAGCCCGCTCTTCCGGGCATGCGAGAGCGGGGATCACCGTGCTGGCCGAGCCCGTTCCATGGGCACTCGCGCGTCCTGAGAGAGCGATCCGTGCGCTGGGTGGTGATAAGATTGCGGAGCATGCCGGAGAAACATCAGGCAACCCCGTTGTCAGGGCGCCGTGTTCGGCGTGTTCAGTATGGGAGGGTGCAGCGATGCTCTTTGTGACACTATGGGAGCTTAACGAGAATATGGCCGAGCAAGAGCGGCTCACCATTGCCCAGAAGCTGACCTCTAGCACGCTCTTTCCACCCGCTGGGGTGAACATCCTTCGCTGGGATGGGACGCCGGACGGGTGGGGTATCCTGGTGTTGGAGGCTGACCGGGCGGAGGACGTGTTCCGCGCCATCGACCAGTGGCGAGCGGCCGGGGCCGGCTTCTTCAAAGCGACCAGGACAGCACCGGCACTGCCTATTGAGCAGGTGCTGCCGATCAGCCAGGAGATCTTGACTGCTCTGGGTGCGCGCTGATCCGCTGAGCACTCGGTGCCGATCGCTCGAGCCGGGATCGGTTCTCCCTGGGTCGCCGCTATCGGCACCGTGCCCATCGGTGCAACCCGTGGCAGGCCGTGGGACGAGGGTGCGCCCTGAGTCCCGCGGTCTCTCGCGTACCGCGTCACGCCGCATCGAGCGCCGCGGCGATGCCGGCGACGGCTTCGTCTACCTGGTCGCGGGTGATGATCAGCGGCGGCAGCAGGCGCACGACCACGGTTCCCGCCGGGAGGGCGAGCAGGCCGCGCTCCTGCATCGCCTTGAGTACCGGGGTGGAGCGACCCTTCAGCTCGATGCCGATCATCAGCCCCTGGCCGCGCACCTCGCGCACGCTCGGGTGATCCAGCTCGCGCAGCCGGCGCAGGAAGTAGGCACCAACCTCGGCGCTGTGCGGGATCAAGGCGTCGACGGCCAGCGCCTCCAGCGTCGCCAGCCCGGCCGCGCAGGCCAGCGGGTTGCCGCCGAAGGTGCTGCCATGCACGCCGGACGGCAGCGCCGAAGCGACCTCTTCCGTCAGCAGCGTCGCCCCGATGGGCACGCCGTTGGCCATCCCCTTGGCCACACAGAGCAGGTCGGGCGCCACGCCCGCGTGCTGGCAGGCGAACCAGGCGCCGGTGCGGAAGGCCGTCTGCACCTCGTCGAAGATCAGGAGCGCTCCAACCCGGCGCGTCAGCTCGCGGGCGGCGCGCAGGTACTCGTCGGGAGCCGGGTAGATCCCGCTCTCGCCCTGCACCGGCTCCAGGATCACCGCCGCGGTGCGCTCGTCCAGTGCCGCCGCCAGGGCCTCGACGTCGCCGTACGGAACGTGCTCGGCCTCGGTGAGCACACCCAAAAACGGCTCGCGGTACTTCTTCTCGGCGGTCGCCGCCAGCGCACCCAGCGTGCGGCCGTGGTAGCCGCGCCGCGCGGCGACGATCTTAGGCCGGCCGGTCGTCGCCCAGGCGAACTTGAGCGCTGCCTCCACCGCTTCGGTTCCCGAGTTCGAGAGGAAAGCCCGGGTCAGCCCTGCCGGCGCGACCGCCAGCAGCCGCTCCAGGAACGCCGCACGCACGTCGCTGGCGAACGACTGGTGGCAGCTCAAGAGCTTGCCGGCCTGCGCCACGATGGCGGCGGTGACGCGGGGATGGGCGTGGCCGAGGATGTTCACCCCGTAGTTGCTCATCAGGTCGAGGTAGCGCTGGCCATCGCTGTCCCAGAGCCAGACGCCTTCCCCGCGAACCAGCGCCAGGCCACGCTTGGCGTATAGCGGCGGCTGCAGCGTGCGGTCGAGGGCGACGATCTCCTCAGTGCTGCGGGTGATCATCAGCGTACCCCGATCGGGCTGCGCGCGAGCAGCACAGTGCCCTCGCCGGCCAGCGCCCGGCGGATCGGCTGCGGTACCCGCGCGTCGGCAAAGACTACCTGGCCGATGCCAGCGCGCACCGCCCGGCAGCCGGCCTCCACCTTCTTCTTCATCCGCCCACGAGCGGCCGTCATCGCTGCCTCGACGCTCGCCTCGTCGGCAACGTCGATCTCGCGGATAAGCGACGCCGGGTCGGCCAGCTCGCGGAGCAGCCCCGGCGTGTTGGAGAGGATGACCAGCGCGTCGGCCCGCAGCGCCAGCGCGAGCTGCAGCGCGAGCTTGTCGCCGTCGACGTTGATCGCCTCGCCGCCGTAGCTCAGCGCCGGTGGGGTGAGCACCGGCAAATAGCCGTGGTCGAGCAGCAGCAGGAGCAGCGCGGGGTCGATCTCCTCGATGCTCCCAGCGTAATCGCCGCGCAGTACCTTGGGCTTGCCGTTCTCGATCGCGCGCAGCGTATCCTTGCGCGGCCCGCGGGCGATCCTGCCGTCGAGCGCCGTTAGCCCGACCGCGTTGACTCCGCGCGCCTGTAACCCCTCCACCAGCCGCTTGTTGACCAGGCCGGCGTAGACCGCCAGCATCAGATCCATCGTCTCCCGGTCGGTGAAGCGGCTGACCTGGCCGGTCGATGACTGTACCAGCCGTGGCTCCCGGCCGAGCCGCCGCGTCCACTCGTCGAGCACGGCGTTGGCGCCGTGGACGAAGACGATCTGCTCCTGCCGGCTCAGCTCGGCCAGGTCGTCGAGCGTGTGGGCCGGGTCGATCCCGGCGCTGCCTCCGAGCTTGACGACGAGCACCTGCGCTCCCTCCTGTGCCAATCGATCGGTCACTTCATCGCTCCGCCTGGGCGCCAGCCGCCCTTCGGCTGCTCCCCGTGCCCGTCTCACAGCGGGTGCAGGCCGGGGAACTCCAGCCCGAGCGTCTCCGGGAAGCCTAACCGGATGTTCATCGCCTGCACCGCCTGCCCGGCCGCCCCCTTCATCAGGTTGTCGATGGCGGACATCACCACGATCCGCTGGCGGCCGTTCAGCTCCTCCAGTTCCCAGCCGACGTCGCAGTAGTTGGAGCCGGCCAGGATCTTCGGCTCCGGGTAGCGGTGGATGCCCGCCGCCTCCTTGACGATGCGGATGAACGGCTCCTGGCCGTACATCGCACGGTAGATCTGCCAGAGATCCTTGTCGGTCAGTTCGCGGTTCGGGAAGACGTGCGCGGTAGCCAGGATGCCGCGTACCGCCTCGACGCTCGTCACGCTCAGCCCGATCTGCGGTGTCCGCCCGCAGACCGCGAGTTCCTGCAGAACCTCGGCCGTATGGCGGTGGCCGCTGGGCTTGAAGGGCCGGATCACGCCGCTCCGCTCGGGGTGATGGCTGGCCGGCCCGGCCTCGCCCCCAGCCCCCGATGAGCCGACCTTAGCTTCCACGACGATCGGCATGTCGAGATCGACGACGCCAGCTCGCACCAGCGGTGCCAGGCCCAGGATAGTCGCGGTGGAGTTGCAGCCCGGCGAGGCGATGTAGCGCGCCGAGCGGATCTCCGCGCGGTGCAGCTCTGGCAGGCCGTAGACCGCCTGCGCGAGCAGTTCTGGCCGGGGATGCGTCCAGCGATACCAGGTCTGGTAGGCTGCCGGGTCACGCAGGCGGAAGTCGGCGCTCAGGTCGATCACGATCGAGCCCAGCTCCAGCAGCCGGTCGACCTGTGGCGCGGTCTCGCCGTGGGGGAGGCAGGCGAAGAGCACGTCGACGCGCTCCAGCTCGTCGGGCGCGACGAACTTGAGCTGGGTGCGCTTGCGGAGGTTCGGGTGCACGGTGTGGACGAACTTGCCGGCCCGCGAGCGGGAGGTCACCTGCTTGACCCGCACCTCGGGGTGGCTCAGCAGGAGCCGCAGCAACTCGCCGCCGGTGTAGCCGGATCCACCGAGAATGGAGACCTCGACCGTCATGAAGAAGCCCTGACCTCGCTTCCTGTCACGCTACCGACGCTGGCGTAGCCGGCGCCAGCGTCGAGCCGCGGGCACGGCGGATCACGTAGTCGGCGATCGCGCCAGCGATGTCGATGTGCGTGGTCTGCATCAAGCCTTTGAACTCCACTCCGCCGTTGACCTCGATCACTTTCAGACCGTCCGGCGTCTCGACCAGGTCGACCCCAGCGATCTCGACGCCGATCGCCCGTGCCGCTCGGCAGGCGAGCTGGGCGATCTCCGGCGTCACCGGGCAGGGCCGCGAGACCGCGCCCCGGGCGACATTGGTCACCCAGTGGTCAGCCTCGCGGTACGACGCGGCGATAACCTCATCGCCGACGACGAAGACGCGGAGATCGCGGCCCGGCTTGTCGACGTACTCCTGGATATAGAAGATCCCGTGGTGGTAGGAGCCGAGTGCCCGTTTATGCTCCAGCAGGCTGCGAGCGGCCCGCGGCGAGTTGACTCGAGCCAGCAGCCTGCCCCAGGAGCCGGTCACCGGCTTGATGACGGCCGGATACCCGATGCGCTCCAGGGCCTTCAGGGCCGACTCGATGTCGAAGGCGACGGCAGAGCGCAGGGTCGGTAGGCCGGCAGCGGCCAGCGCCCGCGTCGTCGTCACCTTGTCGTCGGCGGTCGCCATCGCCTGGCTGGTATTCACCGTGGCGATACCCAGCGACTCGAACAGCCGGAGCGCTGTCACGCCCCGGCTGTGGGCCATGCAGCGGTCGAGCACGAGATCCAGCTTGGGTAGGTCGGCAGGGTCCGTGAGGTGCAACACGAGAGACCGGTCGTAGAGACGAACCGGCTCGACCCCACGGCTCGCTAGCGCGCGAAGGAGCAGCTTCTCCTCCTCGCGTACCTGCGACAGCAGGATCCCAATGCAGACCTCGCTCACTGCTACCGCTCCCATCGACCGCTCGCCATCTGGCTGGCGACCCGCTCGATCACCAATCGCAGAACCGTTACCGCTCGCTCGAACTCCTCGATCGACACGTGCTCGTTGGGCGTGTGGTCGAGACGCGAATCACCCGGCCCATAGGCCACGATCGGGCACCCCCAGGCCGGGCCGACGATATTCATATCCGACGTCCCTGTCTTGACCTTGAGTCGTGGCTCACCCCCTGCCTCGCGGATTGCCCCAAGAAAGGCGCGTACCAGGGGCGACCGCTTGTCGACGCGGAAGGCTGGGGCGTTGACGGTGACGTTCACCTTACCCGGGCCGGCCACTCGGTGCGCCGCGGCCGCCGCCTCCTCCGGTGCGACACCCGGCGGAAGCCGGAGGCTGGCGCGCAACCAGGCTTGCTCGGTCAGCCCATCGCTCGCCGTATGGAGTGCCAGGAGCGTCGGAATCACCTGATCGAAACTGCGTTCCTGACCCTGGCTGCGGCTGGCGGCCCAGTCGCGCAAGGCCAGCCAGTAGCGCACCGCCAGCTCCGCCGCGGTGGTCTCAGGCCCCGCGGCATGTCCCATCGGGCGGGCGATCCCGTACTCGATCGCGACCGAACCCTTGTAGCCGAGGACGACTCCGTCCCAGCCGCTCGGCTCGCCGATCACCACGGCGTTAGGCGCCTGGTGGTGCTGTACCAGCCAGTGAGCCCCACGCGAGCTCATCACCTCTTCCTCGACCGCGCCGACCACGGTGAGCCGCACGCCGGATGGCAGGTCGGCCAGTGCACCGGCGAGCACGAAGGCTGCGAGCGGCCCCTTGGCGTCGACCGCCCCGCGCCCGTAAAGGACGCCGTCGACCCGCCGCACCGGCACCCAGCCGGGCACCGTGTCGATGTGGCCGAGCAGCATCAGCTCGTGCGGCCCGTCGCCCCGCGCGCCGACCGCGTTGCCAGCGCCGTCGGGCCCCGCCTGATACCCCAGCTCGCGCATCCGCTCGCACAGCCACTCGACCGCGGCGGCCTCCTGGCAGGAGAGGCTCGGGATCCGAAGGAACGCTTCTAGGAATCCAGCCGTGTCGATCGCCGCGAACGCCGTCATCTAAACCGATGCCCCCTCGCTCCGGATCTGGCTCACCTCGGCACCTCGCGCCACGAGCTCGAGGAAGTGGTCAGCGATCGATTCAGCGATGGGCACTTCCTGTTCGGCGAGCGACCGGAACTCGAATAGGTTGTCTGCCGAGATGACGACCTGCCCGGCATCCGTCTCCGCCGCCTCGATCTCGTAGACGCCGGTGCCGAGTCGCTGCGCTACCGCCCCGGCCAGGCGCTCCCAGGCGCCAGTGCCGACGAGCTGCCACCGCTCGTCGACGCGGCGAGCTGCGGCGACCAGGTGCGGCCCGACGATGAAGAGGTGAACCACCTCTCCCGGCTCGGCTATCGCCTTCTGCACCAGTACTGCTTGCTCGTCTCCCAACACGCTGCGGTGCTCGACCAGCGCTTCCGCGGCATCCCGATCCTCGACCAGCGCCACCGGCATCGCTGGGCTCGCGCTGAGCGACTTGAGGTAGACCGGATAGCCGAGCGCCTCGATCGACCGCAGAGTCGCCTCCGGGCCGAAGCTCGCGACGGTCGGGGGTACCGGAATCCGAGCAACGAGCATGTGGCGGAGAAAAGCGAGCCGATCGGCCAACAGCCGCGTCGTGGCGGCGCGGTTGACCACGGCGACACCGGCCGAGGTCAGCAGAGCCGAGAGCGCCGCGCTCTCCGGCGTTGCTCGCGTGCGGTCGAGCGCAGCCTGCGGGAGATCAGCCAGCTCGCCTCGTCCTCCCTGGAGCGGGAGGGCGAGGTCGGCCAGTCGCAGCAGGGTCGCCTCCCACCCCTTGGCGGCGAACGCGGCGATCAGCAGCCGCTCCTCGACCCGCAGCCGCTCGACCAGCAGCGCTATCCGATCCATCGCGCTACTCGCCCCAATCCTCTTCCTCGGCTGGAGCCAGCCCCAACTCCAGGGGATCGACCGACAACACTTCGAGGTCGGCACCGCAGTCGGCACACTGCACGATCTCACCGACTTCGACATCCGACAGGTTCAGCTCGGCGCCACACTCCGGGCACATCGGCTTACTGCTCCTCTCTACCGCGTCTAGCCAGCACCGTCCCGTCGCCGAAAGGACAACACAAAACGGCGGTGAGTCTCGAAGGCTCACCGCCGCTGGGGATCTGCGTTACGCCAGGGAGTCTCAGGCTACTCGGGTTACAGCCATCGACCTCCCGCTCCCCCGAACGCGGCAGGAGCCCCCAGGCGCCTGGGGGCAGGGATAGGTGCGGGGGTGGCCAGGACGGCACAGCCCCCGGCACCAGCCGCGCCGGGTTTCTCCACCGTCCGATTCATCGTTTCTACACCCTGCACCATTGTCCGTCCCTGGCCTCCTGCCACATCGGGACTAGCAGCGTGACTCTAGCACATGAGACGCCGTTTGCGCAAGAGGGTTCGCTGCCGGAGGTGGCGCGAAGCGACCTGTGCGACCGGTTCAGCCCCTGCCTTTAGAGGACTCCTCGGCCCGTGAGCACGACTCACGTTGTGGTTGAATACCCTACAGGGGTATAATCCCCCGGCGGCTCGTGGCGCACTGCTGTTGTGTCGAGTGGGAAGAGGTGCTGGAGAAGGCGCCATGTGTCCACAATCCCATCATGACCACAGCGACCGACGGCGAGACGATGAGGCGCGCCACCACGAGGCTGCCTTGCCGCAGCATGAGCATCACCATCGGGAGCCTGGCGAAGAGGTGGCGCACCCCGCTGCGGCTGCCGAGCATGTGAGCCACGAGGCAGCCCCACATACTGAGCATGCCGAGCATGCCATGCACAGCCCGGAACTCTTCCGGCGCCGGTTCTGGATCTCGCTGATCCTCAGCATCCCGGTAATCCTCTACGCGGAGACGGCGCAGAGCCTGCTGGGCTATCGCGCGCCGGAGTTCCCCGTCTCGACGTGGGTCTCGCCGCTTCTCAGCGCGGTCGTCTTCATCTACGGCGGGAGCGTGTTCTTGCAGGGTGCGGTCGACGAGCTGCGGGCACGCTTGCCAGGGATGATGACGCTGGTTGGGTTGGCCATTAGCGTCGCCTTTGCCTACAGCGTGGCGACCACGCTTGGACTACCCGGTAAGCCGTTCTACTGGGAACTGGTGACGCTGATCGACGTCATGCTGCTGGGTCACTGGCTCGAGATGCGGGCGGTCGGACGCGCTCGTGGCGCGTTGACAGAACTCGCCAAGCTTCTTCCAAGCACCGCGGAACTGATCGTCGACGGGCGAACAGAAGAGATCCCGGTGAGCCAGCTCCAGCCCGGCGACTTGGTACTGGTGCGCCCAGGCGCCAAGGTGCCGGCCGATGGCGTGGTCGAGAGCGGCGAGTCCGAGGTCAACGAGGCGATGGTGACCGGCGAGTCACGGCCGGTCGCCAAGCGGCCGGGCGACCGGGTTATCGGGGGGACGGTCAACGGGAACGGCTCGCTGCGTGTCCGGGTTACCTTCGTGGGGGCGGAGTCGTTCCTCGGCGAGGTGATGCGAATCGTCGAGCAAGCGCAGCAATCGCGCACGCGGATGCAGCGACTGGCCGACCGCGTCGCGTTCTGGCTGGTGCTGGTCGCGCTCTCGGTCGGCGCGCTCAGCTTCATCGCCTGGCTGGTGACGACCGGCTCGCTGACCGAGGCGGTCGCCCGCGCGGTTACGGTGATGGTGATCGCCTGCCCGCACGCGCTGGGGCTGGCCATTCCGCTGGTCATCGCCATCTCGACGGCGTTGTCGGCCCAACGCGGCATCCTCGTTCGCAACCGTACCGCCTTCGAGCGCGCACGACTGGTCACGACGGTGGTCTTCGATAAGACCGGGACGCTCACTCGTGGCGAGCTAGGCGTCACCGACGTCGCGGTCGCGCAGACCTGGAACGAGGATGAGGCGGTGCGGCTCGCCGCATCGGTCGAGGCCGAGTCGGAGCACCATATGGCGCGGGCGATCAGGCGGCTGGCCGAGGAGCGCCGGCTCGACCTCCTGCCGGCCATGAGGGTCGAGGCACTGCCTGGTCGAGGAATCCAGGCCGAGCTCGACGGCCGCCGGGCGCTGGTGGGCGGGCCGCAACTCCTCAGCGAGTTGAAGCTCGTGCTACCTGCCTCGCTGGCTGAGATCGCACGCCGGTGGGGCGAGGAAGGGAAGTCGATCGTCTACCTGATTGCCGACGGCAGCGTGGCGGCGGCCTTTGCGCTGGCCGACCAGATCAGACCTGAATCGTACCAGGCAGTACGTCTGCTCAAGCAGATGAGAGTGCGGGTCGCAATGCTGACCGGCGACAGCGAGGATGTAGCCCGCTGGGTCGCGCGGGAGTTGGGCATCGATGAGTACTTTGCGCAGGTACTGCCGGCAGAGAAGGCAGAGGTGGTGAAGCAACTCCAGAACCGTGGCGAGTCGGTCGCGATGGTGGGCGACGGCATCAACGACGCGCCAGCGCTGGTGACTGCCGACGTCGGGATCGCGATCGGAGCGGGGACAGATGTGGCGATCGAGAGCGCGGACATCGTCCTCGTGCGCAACGACCCGCGGGACGTGGTGAACGTGCTGCGACTGAGCCGGGTAACCTACCGAAAGATGGTGCAGAACCTCCTCTGGGCCACCGGCTACAACGCGGTCGCGATCCCGCTCGCGGCCGGCGTGCTGGCGCCGGTCGGGGTAGTTCTGGCACCGGCGGTCGGCGCGCTCTTGATGTCGGTGAGCACAATCATCGTCGCGATCAACGCGCTGCTGCTGCGGCGTGGCGTCGCGGCCACAGGATAAGGCACTCTGCCGCAGCAGCGTCGGGGGGCGCTCAGCGCTCTGCGCACCTCGCGAGCCACAGTGGCCGGCTGTCAGCCGGATGCTGTGCGATGTCCGTCGAGTGGCGCGGTGCGTCGCCCAGATCGTAGCTGCCAGACGCTCAGTGGCCCGACGACCGCAGGCAGCCCGCCCAGCCGCGGGGAGCCAGGCCGTGCCAGGTTAGCCACCAGCGATTGCCGCCACGATGACCAGCGGCTCGACGCCTTCCGCCACCGCCTCGGGCTGTCGATCATCGGGCGGCTGGTGGGACAGATCCTGCTGGCACGCGAAGAACCGCAAGAACGGCCTCCGCCGCTGCGTGGCTTGGTCGCGGATGGTGCCGCGCAGCACCGGGTAAGCAGCCTCGAGCGCGTCGAGCACTGAGCGCAGGGTCGCGGCTCCCTCGACCTCGAGCGCGACTTCGCCGTCCACCCGCGCCATGATCCGCAGGTGAGGGGGAAGCACGACGCGGATCATGGCAGCGTTTGCACTTCAACGGATAGGACGGCGGGAAGATCGCGCACGATAGGCTGCCAGGTCTCTCCCGAGTCGGCCGACACGTAGACCTGGCCACCCGTGGTACCGGAGTAGATCCCGCACGGGTCGAGCGCGTCGACGGCCATCGCCTCGCGGAGGACATTGACGTAGCAGTCGCGCTGCGGCAGGCCCTTCGTCAGCGGTTCCCACTCGTGCCCGCCTGTCCGGCTGCGGTAGACGCGGAGCTTGCCCTCGGGCGGGAAGTGCTCCTGGTCGCTCTTGATCGGCACGACGTAGACCGTCTCCGGCTCGTGCGCGTGCACGGCGATCGGGAAGCCGAAGTCACTCGGCAGGTTTCCGCTGACCTCGTACCAGGACTCGCCCGCGTCATCGCTGCGCATGACGTCCCAGTGCTTCTGCATGAACAGCACCTGGGGGCGCGACGGGTGCAGCGCAATGCGGTGCACGCAGTGACCGACCTCCGCCTCGGGATCCGGGATGTACTCGGAGTGCAGGCCACGGTTGATCGGGCGCCAGGTCTCGCCGCCGTCGTCGCTGCGGAAGGCCCCCGCAGCCGAGATAGCGACGAAGATCCGGCCGGGTCTCTGCGGTTCGAGGAGGATCGTGTGCAAGCACAGCCCACCGGCGCCAGGCTGCCACAGATGCCCTGAGGAGTCGCGGCGTAGCCCGGAGAGCTCGTGCCATGTCTGTCCACCGTCGGTTGAGCGGAACAGCGCCGCGTCCTCCACCCCCGCATAGATCGTGTCTGGATCCGCGAGTGACGGTTCGAGATGCCAGACGCGGGCGAACTCCCAGGGATGCTGGGTGCCGTTGTACCACTGGTGCGTCCCTGGTACGCCATCGTACTCGAAGCGGTTGCCCACCGGCTCCCAGGTCTGCCCACCGTCGTCAGATCGCTGGATGACCTGCCCGAACCAGCCGCTCGTCTGCGAGGCATAAATCCGGTTCGGGTCGGCAGGCGAGCCCTTGATGTGGTAGATCTGCCAGCCAGCGAAAAGGGGGGCCATCGATCGTCCAATTGTCGCGCTTACCGTCTGCTGTCAGGATGAAGGCCCCCTTGCGCGTCCCCACGAGAACTCGCACCCTGCTCATTGCGTTTCCCCTTCTGCTCACCTGCAAGCGCTCCGCCGCGGGTATCGCGCTCCTTCACTGCTTGCACCCGGTCGTAAGAGCGAGGGGGGCACGCGGTCCCGGCCCTCGCTCTCCATCGTCCTGCCCGCAGAGGCGATCCGTGGCGGTTCCACTATCGTCCATGGTCAGCCGTCAGTCGCGTACGTACGCGAACCAGTGTACCATGGGAGCCGGGGACGCGCTCATCCCTGGCGGAACGCGCCGGATCGATCGACTACGGCATCATCGAGGGGGCGGACAGGTGGACATTCTTGGCAAAGGTCAGGTGATAGCCGTCAGGGTCTTGCACCGTGAACGTCCGGTCGCCCCAGAACTGGTCCTGGATCGGCTCAGCGATTCGCGCTCCGGCCGCGCGCACCTGCTCGTAGAACGCGTCGATGTCGACGTCGTTGTCGGTGATATAGAGGGTCACGCCGGCACCGAGGAGCGAGCGTGCCGCCTCCGAGAGGCTGCTCGCCGGGGCGAACATCAGTGCCGCGCCGTTGCGACTGAGCTCGGCATGCACTGTCTTTCCCGACTCATCGGGCACGGCCAGATCGACCGAGAACCCCAAGACATCCCGGTAGAAGGCGATCGATGCGTCAACGTCCGCGACCTGCAGGATAGGCTGGAGTGTGGCCATTCCAGGCTCCTTCCCTTTCCCCGAGCGAGTCGGCCCGCAGCCGGCGCGCCCTGGCGGCGCAGCCGAACGTCGTGTCGGGGCTGGTACCCTGCTCTCGTGTTTCCGGCGCCGGAATACGCCTCGGTGGATGATCGATCTTCTGTTCTATCGTAGACGTGCACGTGCCCGCCGGTCACTGGGCACCGTGCACAAAGT